>CAYWCK010000062.1:0-8368 GCA_964456685.1 uncultured Bifidobacteriaceae bacterium
CCACCCGAAAGGTGTTCGCGCCTTGAAACGAGTTCCAGTTTTCGCGGGCAGTATCGGTGGGGCGGACGTCGGGGGTGGTGGTGACCAGCTGATAGATGTTTTCACGCCGGATTTCCCAACTGGTCCACTCGCCGCGGAAGCTGTCCGCCAACCGCCAGCCGTTGCGCTCATACTCCGCATCGAACTTGAGGATGTGCGTGCGCTCGTCCGTCGCCTGCCAGGCGGGATGGATGTTCTTCGCGTCCGTGTCGGGTTCGCTTGGCGACAGCGAGCCGACCGGCCCCCATTGAAGGGTCGCTTTTTCGCCATCGCGATATTGATACTCGTAACCGAGCGTGAGCCGCGGCCAATCCGGGAGGGTCAAACCGAAATCAATCCAGGCGCGACCGGTGTCCAGATGCAGGTCGCGACCCAATGAGTAAATCGAAGGATTGAACGACGCGACATATCCGCCGGAATCGGCATCAAACCGTCGGAAATGCTCGAAGCCGGTTTGGATGAAACCCAGATCCGTCTTCTCCACGCGCCCGGCCAGTCGGTAATCATCCGTCATCAGGTGGCCGGTGATGCTCAGCTTTGCATCCGGGGCAAACCGATCCGTGAGTTCAAAGGACTCCAGCCCTCCGCGCCAGCCGTCCCGCACCCATTGGTGCTCGCGAAATTTGGCCTCATTGCCTTGCACCGTCGTGAACGCAACGGCTGGTGTGAAAGCAAACGCGAATGCGGAATCGTTGCTATCCTCGCCCCACGCAGCTCCTTGATCAATCCAGGCGCGTAGCAGACCGATCTGCTCTGCGGTCAACGGTTCCCCCCGACCTTTCGGTGGCATCACCATTTCTGAATCCATCCCGGCGACGATTTGGATCAGCCGCGACTCCGCGCTGTTGCCGGGCACGATCGCGACGCCGGAGTCGCCGCCTTTGAGCGCGGCGGCACGTTGATCCAGGCGGAAGTGGTTCTTCGGCTTTTCGGGCCCATGGCAGCGCTGGCATTGCTGATCGAAGATGGGCTTGATATCCCGGTCAAAATCCACCGCGCGACTGGCCGCCGGAGGAAGGGGCGCTACGTCGGTGGCGCTTTGGCAGACAGCGCCCGAGCACCCGAACACAAAGGCCGGAACTAGCGCGACTCGAAGATTATTTATGGTTCGCCTCATCGGGCAGCACGGTCAATAAAGTTGGTGGGGATTGAAATTAGAACCATGCACAGCCGTATGGCAGCCGGCGCTCCAGCACCCGCCCAGTTTCAGATTCGCCGTGTGATCAATTCGTCCGATGAAAATGCCTTGTTGTCCGGCGAGGTCGCCTTGCCTTTGGGCGTGGCACTTCAGACAGAGATTGTTGTCGCGTTCAACCAGCAGCTTGGCATTGATGGAACCATGCGGGCTGTGGCAGACCGTGCACCCCTCTCGCATGGCTTCGTGCTCGAACACGAACGGGCGTGATTGTTCGCGGTGGCAGGTGGCGCAGGATTCGTTCTGTCGCGCCATCGCCAGTCCGCGCGCCGGTTTGCGCATGTCCGAACCGTGCGGGTCGTGGCAGGAGGAGCAATTCAATTTTCCATCACCCAGCGGATGGTGCTGCGGGAGTGAAAATTCGGCGTGCGTCTGCAAATGGCAGCGAAAGCACGCGTCCATGTCCCGGCCCGGATTGATGATGAACTTGCCGCGACCGCCACCCGCGGCGATGTGCTTGCTGCCGGCGCCATGGCAAGCTTCGCAACCGGTCTCGGCCTGACGCGTCTCACCGTCCAGTCGCAAGCGGGCGTGCGGGGTGGCGGCGAAAGTGCGCGTGTAGTTGGTGTGGCATTCGTAGCAGGCGCGGTTGCCGACAAATTCCGCGCCTTCGACGTGCGGCGCCACGATGACGGTGCGTTGAACGGTCGAACAGGAAATGAGCACCACGCCGCCCAGCAGCAAAGTGCAGAGCGCTGGCCAGAACATCCGGGGACAATTCATCTGGGTTGCTGATAAGGGAGTTTTTCCAAGTTAGTCAGACCAGCGGCGGTTCGCCAAGCAGCTCAATCAATTCGGTTTCCGCAGGTTCTTGAACCAGAAATGACACTTGAAAGTGCTGACGGGCAACTTCGCGGCACTCCGAACCTCTGCCAGATTGTGGCACGGCGAGGGGCGGCGGCCCGCCGGAAGTCGAACCGATGTGCGGATTTGCCCCGGCAGATTGGCGGGCGGCAAGTGCCCGCGCCTGAATCTCATGTCGCTCATATGGATTGGAGGGCGGGAGCCGATACAAGGTTCCCAAGCCGGGAAATTTTTCTTCTCTTGGCAGCGCGCTTTTCTGGCGCAGAATGGATCTGCTCCGGGACGGGAACCAAATCGATTCCGGAAACTCCAACGTGTGATGCGGGAATATGGCCATGGGGCTGGATTTTGAAGACGTGGTGGCTCGGTATTACGAGCCGCTATACAAATTCGCCTTCAGCCTCGCGCGCGAGGAGAGCGAGGCGTGTGATCTGACCCAGCAGACGTTTTACGTTTGGGCGGCCAAAGGCCACCAGTTGCGCGATAAATCGAAAGTGAAAACTTGGTTGTTTACCACTTTGCACCGCCAGTTTCTCGAAACCCGGCGTCGGGCGGTGCGCTTTCCCCACGAGGAACTGGACGGGGCTGAGCCCTCGCTGCCGGCCGTTCCGCCGACGCTGCCGAGCCGTTTGGATTGCGCGGTTGTGCTCCAGGCACTCGGCCGCGTGGACGATGTTTATCAGGCGCCGGTTTCGTTGTTCTATCTCGAAGATTGCGCCTACAAGGAAATCGCAGAGATTCTGGATGTGCCATTGGGAACGGTGAAATCCCGAATCGCGCGCGGCATTGCACAGTTACAGCGGTTGCTGGCGGATGATCTCGCCGCCGAAAATCGGGAGGCAAAAGATTTGTGAACCGGGATCGCGCCAAACAAATACTCGCGTTGCATCGGCCGGGCATCGATGAACCGGATGCCGAAGTCGCCGAGGCGCTGGCTTTGCTTCGACTGGACGAGGATTTGCAGCGCTGGCTAACCGCGCACCAAGCGGCCCAAACGACCGTTCAAAAGTCACTGCGCGCCATGACCGTGCCGGCTGGATTGAAGGAGCAGATCATTTCTGAACGCCCCTGGCACTCACGACCGGCACGAACCCGTCACGTGCTCGTGGTTGCTTCGGTAATGCTCTTGCTCGGGCTCGCCGGTTTTTGGTGGATGCAGCGTCCGCCACCGGAGGACAGAAGCTTTGCCGCCTACCGCGCGCGGATGGTGAGCACGGCGCAACGAACTTACGACATGGATCTGGCCACGGATGATCAAGTGCGGATTCGCGCGTTCCTGAAGGAGCGGGGGGCGCCGAACGATTTCACCCAACCGGCCAATCTGGACAAGGCAGCCAGTTTGGGCTGCGTGGCTATGCCCTGGCGGGATTCCAAGGTGGCGATGATTTGCTTTAAGACAGGGCGAGCATTGCCGCCGGGGCAGGCGAGTGACCTGTGGTTCTTTGTGATCGAGAGCGCCCAAGTTCCGGATGGGCCAAAATCAATCGAGCCGGAATTCCTCACGTTGAATGCCGTGACGACCGCGAGTTGGAATCGGAACGGGAAGACCTATGTGTTGGCGGTGGAGGGCGATGCCGAACTCCTGCGGAGATTTCTCTAGTAAGACGGCTTGTCCACGTAGTCCCGATCCACGCTCATGCGATCAAGCACCCAGTGAAAATCCTCGCCTTCCCCGTGCTTGATTGCCGCCGGTAGAAACGTCACGAAAGCACCGGCAGCCACCTTCGTGCTCGCAACTTTCCAGCGATGTAACTCGCTGTGGCCATCAGCAAAAGCAAAGGCGGCAGCGCCGTTATGGTAGGAAGCTGGTAAATCAATCCACGAATAAGAATCACCTTTGTTCAGAAAATACCCGTCGTTGATGCTGTCGGGGTGCTCGTCCAGAAAAACGAATACCTGGGAGGGCTGTTGAATGGTGGCGAGCTTGAAGAACTGCACGTAGCCAGGATTGTTGACGTTATAGCCCAGCTGCGAAAGATCACCGGCATCACCCACCATTGCATTCATCGAGTAGCTGCGAACCCGGGCAGACCAACCAGCCGCCCGTTGGGTCTCGCTCAGCACATGGTCGCCCGGACAACGATAAACCCCCGGCGCGCGGCTGACGTAAGCCCCGAGGCTCGCTTCCGTTAGAGTCGCGGTGTTGGTGTTGTCGGAGTTGGAAGTGCTCCAATCGAGGATGCTGTTGACCCAGTTCAAGTTGGTGCGCACCGAGGCGACTTTCCGCGCGCCAGCGCCACCCAGATTGTAGGCCAGCCGGCCATCGTGATCGTCGGCGTAGAGCGCCCAGCCAACCGCAAGCTGACGCGTGTTGTTCAAGCAGGCGATTCCAACGGCCCGCCCTTTGGCGCGCGACAAGGCCGGGAAAAGCAAAGCCGCCATGATGGCAATGACGGCCACCACCACCAGAAGCTCCAGCAAGGTGAAAGCACGCCGGTCCCGGCAAGCCACTCCGCCAGCTTGATTTGAATAACGCCCGCTCCCGCGCACATCTCCGCAGGTCATGTCATTTAATTAATGCGATTCGCCGGTCATGTCAAAGCCATCCTGCCGCTCAAGCCACCGCTCCCCACTCGACATTGCGCAGGTCGAACGTCATCCTGCCGCCAATGGCAACGGAATCCAACGAACCGCTTGACCGGTTATGGAGTGAATACGCTCTGGCCTTCCGCGACTTTGATGATCTGACGCTTGCGCGTTGGCTCGCCCAAACTTTAAGCCAGTTGGAGGGCAAGGTCTGGCGGCTTTCGCATCCATTGGTTGGCGCTTACCGTCTCGCGGCGCAAGTGGGGCACGAGCGGCAGGTCTGGCTCAAACGTCTGGCGACCCCGCCTGCGGCCTACCACGAATCTCCCTGCTGCCGCGCGCCGAATCTTCCGCTGTTGACGCGCGACGTTTGTGAATCCGGGCTCATTTGCCAGCACTGCAACGGATCCTTGGTGCCGTTCGATGAAATTCCGGCGGAGGTCCGGCCCATTGTAGAATTGTGGGCCGCCGAATACGCGCCCGTGCACGGCGTCGCCCATTGGGATGACCCTCAGCGGCGCGGTGCTGGCAATTATGATCACGCCTACGAAAAGGCGGCGCAGCAAGCCGAACTGCTGCTTGCGCGTGCCGGGAGTGAAATCGCCCCCAAGCTGCTTGACCATTTCCCGACCATCCTGTGGGAAGATCACGACGA
Organism: uncultured Bifidobacteriaceae bacterium; assembly: GCA_964456685.1. Taxonomy (GTDB): domain Bacteria; phylum Verrucomicrobiota; class Verrucomicrobiia; order Limisphaerales; family JADLHS01; genus CAYWCK01. Next base: position 5,220 of record CAYWCK010000062.1, read on the forward strand.
ATGCCTCGAGGTTCGCCCCGAGGACATTTCCTTGAGATAGGTTTCTTGGTTGCGAAGCCGGATGGGCCGCGCGGCTGAATAAGCTCGATCCGGCACCCGAGGTCAGCAGTTGAGCACCACCAGATGGCCGCTACGAAAAGCAGAAAGCGGACGGTGCTGGGTTGTCACCGTCCGCTTCCCGTATGTGCTCTACCGCCTAGGCCGCCACCACCGAATTCAGGGAGATGAGTCCCTTGGCGATGGCAAATTTGGTCAGACCGGCAACGTTGTGGATGTCGAGTTTGCGCATGATGCGCTCGCGATGCGTCTCGACTGTCCGCACGCCCACGCCGAGGGTGCAGGCGATTTCCTTGTTGCTCAAACCGTCGGCAATGTGAATCAACACTTCCCGCTCCCGGTTGGTGAGGGCGGGTGTGCCGTTGGGGTCGCCGTTGCCGCGGACGAACTGGTTCAAAGCCACGCGGGCGACGTCCGCACTGAAGTAAGTTTCCCCGTTATGTACGACGTCAATGGCGCGGGAAAGTTCATCCGGCGGCGCGTCTTTGAGCACGTAACCGCGCGCGCCGGATTGCAGGATGCGGAGCACGTACTCGGTGTTGCCGTGCATTGACAGGATCAAGACCTTGATCCCGGGCAACTCCTTGCGCAGCAGCTCCGTTACTGCCAAACCACTCATCTGGGGCATGTTGATATCCATGAGCATGATGTCGGGGTGCAGTTCGCGCGCCTTGCGCACGGCTTCGCGACCATCCGCGGCCTCGCCAACGATCTCCAGGTTTTCTCGCTTGGAGAGGCAGAGGCTGATGCCCTTGCGAACGACCGGGTGATCATCCACCACCAACAGTTTGATGCGATTTTTCATGTTTGTTTCTTTAGGTTGCTCTAAATGGTTTGTGTTTCTTGGCCGGGGGCAATTGCTTACCACCGATAGGAGACGCCGACGGTCACGACGATGGTTTCTCCCATGTCGAGCACGGCTTCCTTGCCGCCTTGGTTGTTGATGGACCGACCCGCAGTTTGAAATTGGGCGCCCGCGAGCACACCCCAGTGTTCGTCGATTGTGTAGCCGAATCCGCCGCCGGCGTAGCCGCCGACCAGCAGGTCCGTTTGCGATCCGCTCGCTGCGCGCACCGCGCGCACGCTGCCATCGTAGGCGACGGTTTCGGTGTAGGAGAATCGCGTGTCGCCGATGGCGAGGTTCAGACCGCCGTTTAAGAAGAGCGCCAGCTTTTCCGTCAATGGAAACTCGATGTACGGCCCGAGCCGGATGAGATAAATGTTCGCGTCCAGTTCCCGGCGTCCGGTTATGGTGGTGGACTGCGATATCACCGAGCGAACGCGCTGGCCGGGGTCGAGGGTTGAATCCATGAGCGGCCCGGGTCCTTCGTAAGTGCCGCTGTAGCTGTCGCTGGGGCCAAACGGGTAACCAGGGATCGTTTCCACGCCGCCCGGCACTGCGTAGGTGTCCGTGATCAGGTCCACCTGGTTTTGCAGCACGCGCGTGTCGCGAATGGTAAGCGACGTAAAACCGAACGCGCCCTCCAGGCCTGCGCGCCATTTTTCCTCGCGATACAATTCGCGCTGATAACCGATTTCGAAGCCGTGATTGACACCGTCGTCATTGTCGCGCGAGACAGCGTTTGCGGGGGACGAAGCACTTTGCAGGACGATGCTGTTGCCTTGGACTGAATCGCCGCCTTGGAAGCCCCAGTTCCACGTGGTGTTGGGGAAACCCGGTTGGTGATCGTTGCCGGTCCGATCCACGCGATTGTAGCCGTTGTCGTAATTGCGATCCACGAGCGTGCCCGTGTCCGCACCGGGATCTGTGAGCGGGGCGAATCCGCCGAGTTTGCGAAAATCCGCCGTGATGTTCAGCCCAAGTCGATAGGCCAGGGTAAGCCGGTTCTTCGCCATGGGAGTGGCCTCGCAGAGCAGCGCGGCGTCGGCTGCGGAGTTGGTTGACTGCGCCGTGCTGGCCAGGGAGCTGCAGACGGCCATGCCGGTGACGACGGATTTGATCAGTTGCTTGTTCATGGGTTGCTTTGTGCGGGGTCGTTGATTATTGCACCGCGATCACGCGGTAGTAGCGCATCTGGGTTTCGCTCGGGGCGCTTTCGGTTTTCGGCAGGCCGTTGTCCACCCACAGGATTCGCGAGCCATTACCCGTGATGGCCTGTTGGGCCGTCTTCCAGGTCTGCAGGTCGCTGGTGTATTGCACGTAGTAGATGCCGCCGGCCACCGAATTGAATTCCAACAAGAACGTCCGGTTCGACAGCATCACGCCGCGAACGATGTGCTGGCCCACGCCGATGGCCGCCGCGCCGCCGCCCTCCACCGGTTCAACCAGTTCCGCGCGCAAAGTCGGATTCGGAATGGTGGGCGTGGGCACGTAGTACTCGATCACGAAATCCACGTAGCTGCCGGGTTGCACACGCGCATTTGACTGCACGTAGGCCACGCCGTTGCTCGTGCCGGATTTGTTCCAAACGGTCGCCCCACCGGTGAGGTTGTCAGCGTAAACCCGGACCACCTTGTATTCTGAAAGCGTCGGATTGGACACGCGCACCTTTTGTTCCAGCAAGCCCGTTTGCGGATTGAACTTGATCGCGCTGATGATGGTGAGCGGCGGGCGCTGGATCACATTAAGCGTGACCGCCGTCGAAGTCCCGACGTTGCCGCATTCATCAGCGGCGACCGCGCGCAACTCGTAATTGCCGGCCGGCACATTCGTCAGGGTCAGCACATACGGTCCACCATTGGTAACCAACCCCACGAAATTTGTCCCAAAGTAGAACGCCACGGTTTGGATTGACCCGCCGCCGTCGACGACATCGGCAACAATCGTCATTTTGCCCGGCGCGATGTAGGTAGTGCCATTGGTTGGGCTCAGGATGCTCACGGTTGGGGCCGTTGTATCTGCCACCGTCACCGTCTGGCTGCATCGGGCGACGTTGCCGCAGCTGTCCGCCGCCTGCCAAGTGCGCGTGACGCTGTAGGAGCAAGTCTGTTCCGTGGTGATCGTGCTGACCACTTGCACTGTTCCTTCGGAAGCAGTTGGCGCGTCAAAATCCCAAGCAGTGCCAGCTTCAATTGTCTTGCTGGCGACGCAGGTGATGACCGGCGCGGTGGTGTCAGTGACGGTGACGGTC
>CAYWCK010000062.1:8468-18001 GCA_964456685.1 uncultured Bifidobacteriaceae bacterium
GGGCGGCGTTGCCGCACGCATCGGTGGCCTTCCAGGTGCGGGTGGCGGTGAAGGTATTGCCGCAGGCGGCGTTGGTGATGGTGCTGAGGATCGCGATGGTGTTCGTGCCGCAAGTGTCAGTGGCGCTGGGTGCGTCGAAGGTCCAGGCCGCGCCGGCTTCAATGGTCTTGTTGGCGACGCAGGTGATCGTGGGGGCGGTGGTGTCGAGGACGGTGACGGTCTGACTGCATTGAGCCGTGTTGCCGCAGGCATCGGTGGCCTTCCAGGTGCGGGTGGCGCTGAAGGTGTTGCCGCAGGCGGCATTGGTGACGGTGCTGAGCACGGTGACCGTGGCGTCGGTGGCGCTGGGCGCATCAAAGGTCCAGGCGCTGCCGCATTCGACCGACTTGCTGGCGACGCAGGTGATGACCGGCGCGGTGGTGTCAGTGACGGTGACGGTCTGGCTGCATTGGGCGGCGTTGCCGCACGCATCGGTGGCCTTCCAGGTGCGGGTGGCGGTGAAGGTGTTGCCGCAGGCGGCGTTGGTGCTGGTGCTGAGGATGGAGAGCGGATAATTGCCTGTCGGCATGTCGAAAGTCCAAGGCGACCCAGCCTCGACGGACTTTGCATTCGCGCAATTGATTACTGGAGCTGGAGTGATGCTCAGTGAAGTCGTGTTGGTGACTGGCCCGCCGCAAGCGCCAACGGCAAGCAGGCTGTAGTCGCCGGCATCATTTGCGGTTACCGAGGTAAGGTTCAGGGTGTCGTTGGTCTGACCATCGAGGAAGATCCCGTTTTTCGCCCACTGCAGGAACACCGGGCCAGTGCCGAGGACTGAAGCGCTGAGGGTGACATTGGCCCCGGTGCAGGCGGTTTGATTCGCCGGCCCGGAGAGAACCACGTTGGTGTTCACGGTGAGCGTGGCGCTGTTGGTAACCGTCTTGCACGGGCTGCTGACGATGACCGAGTAAACTCCCGCATCGGTATTGGCGACGCTCGGGATGATGAGAGTGTTTCCGGTTTGGCCTGCCAGCGCGACGCCATCTTTACGCCACTGATAGGTGAACGTGTCGCAACCGGCAGCGGTGACATAGAATTCCGCGGTTGCACCGGGACAAAGTTGAAGCGGATACGGTCCAGCGACGTTGGTGGGCGGGCGGCAGATCGCGGTGGAGATGGCGTTGAACAAGGCGGTCAGTTCGCTCGAGTTTGTGGTGTAGAAATAGTCATTGGTAGAAGTGGCAATGCCAGCCATCAAGTTCGGGTCGACGGCGCCGAGGCCGACGGTGAAAATCCGCGTGCCGGCGGCCTTGGCGAGGGAAGCGTGGTAAAGCGCGTTGCTGGAGGTGTCGCTGCCAGTGGGGAGACCGTCCGAGAGCAGCAAGATGACCGGCATGGCCTTTGAGTAGTGGCGCGCGGAGGCAAGCTCGGCTTGCGCGTTTTGCAATCCGGAACTGATGGAGGTGTTTCCACTGGCGCCAGGGATGGCGCCAATCGCTGCTTCAAGCGAAGCGAGGCGGTTGGTAAGTCTCTGGTCGAGTGTGGCCGAAGAGTTATACGAAACAAGGCCGGCCTGATCCGTATTCGTGGTCACGCTGGTGAGCTTGAGGTTATGAACGAAATTGCTGCACGCGAGACGGGCGTTGTTGTAAGGGACACCCGTCATCGAGCCCGAGCGATCAATTACGAGCATCACGTCCACTTGCGGGAAACAACTGATGGCGGTGACAAGGGTCGAAGCGTTGTCCGTATAGTCAGCGTCGTCCTCGGAACTCAAAGCTTGTGCATAATTGGTAATGTTCTGACCGATCTGTGCCGTGCTGCTGACGCGAGCTTGAAAGGACACCGATCCGCTTGCGCCCGGCGCAATGTTTCCGAGGTCCCAAAAGATGGTGTTTCCCGAAAGCCAGCCTCCGCCGAGGTTGTTCGTTTGGGCGATGATTTGCGCTGGGAGGATGTCGCTAATCTGTGAGCCACGGGCTGTGTTCGTGCCAGTGGCTTTGTTGGTATACGTCAACGTGTACGTGATCAGTTCACCAGGTACGGCATTGGTCGGACCCGATTTGACGAGCGAGAGGTTGGGAGCGCCCGGTCCAGGAGCGGGTTTATGAATCTGGAGATTTCCCATGGAGGAGGGATTGCCGCCAAGCATCAATGAACTCCCCGTGTTCAAGTGCGCTCCCGCTGCGAGGCGGGCTTGGAATTGGATTGTGGCAGGGCTGCTGTTTGTGATCTTGACCGTGAAGCTGTAAGACCGAGTGCCGCCCGCCGGGGCGGATAACACCGGGGCGGAAAGCAGGACCAGATTTGTCGAAGGCTTGAAGTTGTAGAAGTCCTCGAATCCCGGTGTGGTGCCGGTCATGTGCGGAAAGGAAATGGTAATCGTCTGGCTGGCCACTGGCCCGCCGGTGATGCGCACCCGGCAGGGGATATAATCAAGCTCCTGCCAATTTTGAAGATTGCCCGCAACCCAGGTGTTCGTTGCGCCCTTGTTCTGGCCTTCCAGGGTGTAGGTGACCGCCGAGGCGGCGTTCACGAACATTAGTGCCAAGACAATCAACCCGAGGGTGTGACCTTTGTGTTTACGATCCAGTGTCTTCATTTCCTTGCAGGGAGTGGAAACCACTCGCCTTCGTTGCGATAACCGTAGGCCTTTGCGGTTATACCAACAATCGGGGGCGGCTAGGGACGTTTGCCCGGCAGGCGACTAATGGGCTACCCGGGGCGCTCCCGGGATGGGGAGGCGGAGAAGCCGCAGGCGTGGCGGCGGCGAAGAATAAACGAGGTGACTGCGGACTGACCCGAAGGGGCTAGTGTGGTGTATCGCGCTGCACCCAAGCCGTGGCGTATTGGGTCAACTCCCCAGCATCCTTGAGGTTGAGCTTACGTTTGATCTGCTCGCGGTAATACTCGATGGTCTTGACGCTTAGGTGCAGCTCTTGGGCGATTTCCTTGGTCTTTTTCCAACGGCCGATCAACTGAAACACTTCCAGTTCCCGGTCGCTGAGGCCCTTTACCGGGGACTCATGGACATCGGTCTGCCCACGGATTTGCTGCTGGAGCATCCGGGAGGCGAGTGCTTCGCTCACGTAAATATTCCCCTCGAGAACCCGGCGGATGGCGGTCGGAATTTTCTCCAGTGCTTCCTGCTTCATCAGATAGCCAAGAGCTCCGGCTCGAAATGCGATCTCGGCGTAAATGCTCTCGTCGTGAACGCTCACCACGAGCATGGGCAGGCCGGGTGATTGGGCCTTGAGGTTGCGCATCAATTCCAACCCGCTGCTGTCCTTCAGCGAAATGTCCGCAATGACCAGGTCGGGCTTGAGTCTCTCAATCGCGGTGAGGGCTTTGGAGGCGTCCTCCTCCTCCCCGCAGACGACGAGGTCGGGCTGGCGGTTGATCAGTTGAGCGATGCCGAAGCGGACCACAGCGTGATCATCCACGAGGAGAATGCGCTTGCGTGTGTCTTTCGGTGCGTCTTTCGGCGCGGATGGTTTTGGTGCAGCCATGTGTCGAGAGTTTACCCGACGCCATCGTGCCTCAAAGCGCATTTGGCCGCAAGTGTTCCCGTGCGGCTGGTCAATGATTCCTCGTCCGGCGGATTGACCTGACCGGACTAGTGCAGTTCAAGCGCGGGCTTGAACTCCGGTTCTTCGCCACTAGACTCGCCCAATGCTTTTAAGAATTTTGCCCAACGGTCTGCGTTGGTTTTGTTTGCTGCCATGAGGAAACCGTCCGTCCTAGTGATATTTCTCACGGTCTTCCTCGACCTCGTTGGGTTTGGCATCGTTCTGCCGCAACTCCCGCTCTACGCGAAAAGCTATCATGCCAATGGCTTCGAGCTGGGGTTGCTGATGGCCTCCTTCTCGGCCATGCAGTTTATTTTCGCGCCGTGGTGGGGTCATCTGTCAGACCGCAAAGGGCGAAGACCAGTGTTACTCATCAGCATCGCCGGGTCCGTGGTGGCCTATGCTTGGTTCGCCCTGGCAACCCGGTTTAGCGGCGCCACCGCGTTGTGGTTGATCATTGCGTCGCGGACGTTTGCCGGTTTTTGTGGCGCCAACATCACTGTGGCCCAGGCGTACATAGCGGACATCTCGCCGCCGGATCAGCGCTCAAAGCGAATGGGGCTGATTGGCATGGCCTTTGGGCTGGGTTTCATTTTCGGGCCATGGATTGGCGGCCGAAGCGCTGACTGGTTTGGCGAAGGCGGGCCTGGCTGGGTCGCCAGCGCCTTGTGTGCAATCAATCTGATCCTGGCTTTCTTCATCCTGAAGGAAAGCTGGACGCCTGCGGCTGACCATGTTCCGCAACGAGCCCGGCTGGCGCAATGGAAGCATACTCTCCAACAGCCCGTCGTCGGCAAGTTGGTGCTCATATTCTTTCTCGCTACGTTTTGTTTCACCACGTTTGAATTGACGCTCGGCCTGCTGATTTCGCGGAATTTCGGACTGGATTTGCAAAGCGACGGAGACCTGCACATCGCCCGGCGAATTGCGGGGACCTTGTTCATGTATTGCGGCATCGTCGGGGCCTTCGTGCAAGGCGGGCCCATCGGCAGATTGGTGAAGAAATTTGGGGAGCGAAAATTAATCGTCGGAAGTCTCTTCGTGACCGGCGTGAGCCTCGCCCTCATGCCGTTTGTGCACGGTGATATTCGTTTGCACGGCGAGCTGTCCTGGAAGGTGCTTTTCTCCAGCCACGGTGGTGCTTGGTGGGCGCTGCTGGGAGTCTTGGCGTTGTTGGCCCTGGGCTCGGGCCTGACGCGTCCACCGCTTTTCGGATTGTTGTCCAATCTCACGCCGGCGACCGAACAGGGTGCGACGATTGGTATCGCCCAAGGCGCCGGCAGCCTGGCGCGCATCGCCGGGCCGATGTTTGCCGGTGCGTTTTTTCAAGCCCACCCGAGTCTGCCCTATTTCGTTTGTGCTGCGATTGCGATCATCACCGGTTTCGTGGGCTCGCAATACCTCCTCACCCGGGGCGTGACTCCGGTGAAAGATCCAGCTTCCGTCTCAGGATGAAGCCTCGTGTACACCCAGGGGATACAACATGTGCTCGCCGCTTGGCGTGCAACTGACCACCACGGCCACAAATTAATGAATCATCATTTTTCCCGAATGCTGCGTGCCGGTTGGACGGTTTTTGTTTTGGCGGGTTCGCTGCTCGCGTCACCGGCGGGATTAAAATTTGAAGTGGGCGTCAAGTCCGGTCTCGCGACCAACGCCCTCGACGGACGGTTGCTGGTCATTCTCAGCTCGACGAACCGGCCGGAGCCGCGGCTCTCGTTGGAGGACGCGGACGCAAATGGTCCGCTGGTCTTTGGTTGCGATGTGTCCGGTTTCACCTCCGCGAAGTCGCTCACGGTGGATGAGCGGGCCACCGCCACCCTCAACGCTTCGCTGGCGCGCGTACCGCATGGGCGCTATTACGTGCAAGCCCTGCTCGACGTGAGCACGGATCTGCGCGGGCCGAACGCGGGCGGTAATTTGATCAGTGAAGTCTTTGAACTCGAGCACAACGCTCGCACCAAGACACCGCTGCAACTGGATTTGACCCGGCGCATCTTCGATGAGCGTGCCATCGAAACCGACTTGGTGAAGTTCGTGAAGATTCAATCCCGGCTGCTCAGCGAATTCCATCGGCGTCCCATCTTTCTGCGTGCCGGCGTTATCCTGCCACGCACCTTCGCCGCCGAACCACAGCGGCGGTTTCCCTTGTGGATCCACATTGGCGGCTTCGGCGCCCGCTTCACCCGCGTAAGCATGATGATGTCGCCGCGTTCGCTCTTTGAGGAAATCTGGATGGCGACCAATGCCCCGCAAATGATTTACGTGCTGCCGGATGGCGCCGGACCAAATGGCGATCCCTATCAAATCAATTCAGCGAACAATGGTCCGTATGGCGACGCGTTCACACAGGAACTGATTCCCTATATCGAGGAACATTTCCGTGGCACCGGCGAAGCGCGTGGGCGGGTCATGTCCGGCCGCTCCACGGGGGCTTGGGCGGCGCTGGCACTGCAGATTTTTTATCCGGACTTTTTTGGGGGAGCCTGGGCATCGAGTCCCGATCCTGTAGATTTCCGTGCTTTTCAGCTGGTGAATATTTACGAGGAGAAGAACGCCTTCGTGAACGAGCACGGCGAGGAACGCCCCAGCGCTCGGGAGGAGAGCGGCGATGTGCGGCTTACCATGCGACGCGAGGTGCAGATGGAGAATGTGCTCGGCCATACCGGACAGTGGACGCGTTCCGGCGGGCAATGGAGCGGGTGGAATGCCGTCTTCGGCCCCCGCGGGGCGGATGGACTGCCTATACCCGTGTGGGATGCCAATGGCTGGATCAACCGTAGCGTGGCGTTGCAATGGCAGAAGTACGACCTGCGCATCGTGCTCGAAAAAAACTGGGCAACGCTCGCGCCAAAGTTGCGCGGCAAGCTGCGCATCTGGGCCGGCGAACGAGACGATTACTTTCTGAACAACGCCGTTCATCTACTGGAAGAATCGCTCGAGCACCGCGAACCGAAAGGTGTGGTCACCTTCACCTACGATCCGCATGCCGGTCATGGTGGAAGCAACCTGTCCATTGAAGAGATGATGCAGGAAATGTATCAGGCGACACAGGGCGCAACTACAAAGCCGTAAGTTCGGTTTGCGATCCGGCCTACGGATTCACCACGCGATAAAATCGCATAGCCATCGTGGGGTCGTAATCCTCCATAAACAGCGAAGTGCCGTCCGCGTTGATTCCATTCGTCTTCACATGCTGCCAGTTTGTAAGCGTCGCGGTGACTTGCAGACAGCAGGACTGATTTGCTGGAGCGTCGAAGATTTGAATCGCCATTATATTTCCAGGCGCGCGGCTGACGCGGAGCAGCGGCATCACTTCGTAGGCGCCGATGTCGGATGTCTGCCCGTATGGCCGTGGCCGACCACGTTGATCCGTCGCGGGAGCAGCGGCGTTGTCCGCCGCATCTCGCGCGGGGCTGCCGGGAAGCAAGGGCAGGGTCAACGTCGGCCCACCATGATCGGCCAACGAGCCGAGTTTCGCGTCCGTGTTCTCCAGACTTCCAGGTCCGAGGAAGGTGCAACTGCCATCCGAACTGAGATTATGACCCAGGTCACTGAGCCCGCCGGTGGCATTGGTGGGAGAATTGGCGGCGAGCAATGCATTGATCAGGTTGGCAGTTCCGCTGGCGTGTAATGCACCACTGACCGATCCATTGGTCCCCGACACACCCGGTGGACTGCCTCCGCCATAGTAGCCGCCTTGACCTGCCGTGGCGGAGTTATATGCGATGGTGCAATTGGTCAGGTTGATCGAGTATCCGACACTGTAAATTCCGCCGCCCAAACCGCTGCCCCCATTGCCGCCATTGCCGCCCGGCCCGTAATAGATCCGGTCGCGATTGTGCATCGAATAAGGACCTTCGCCACCGTAGCCACCGTAGCCGCCCGTGCACGAATTGGAAACCACGGTGCAGTTCACCAATCGCGCCGCACCCTCGTTGCACAACGCGCCTCCCATGGCGTTACCGCCCGCGCGTCCAGGGCCACCGGAGCCGCCGCCGTAGGCGTTGTAACCATTCACGCCGTAATAGCCTACCGCCTGGTTGTTGACCAAGAGGCATTCCGTCAAAGCCAGCGTGCCTGCGTTGAAGATCGCGCCGCCGCTGCTCAGATAAACTTCCGGCCCGTGGTTGATAGGAGTGGCGGCGCTATTTTGCGCGAAGGTACACTGTCGCGCAGTGAACTCACCCGCGTTGTAAACCGCGCCGCCGCGATACGCCAGCGTCATCACGTTGCTGGCCAGATTCCCGACGAAGCGGCAATCAAGGGCACGTACGGTGCCGGTATTACAAATCGCCCCACCGCTATCACTCAGACCGTTGGCCAGCGTCAGCCCTTCTAGTTCCAGCTTCGCGTTGGCGGACACGGTGAACAACCGCCCCGCCCGGTTGCCGTTTAGTGTGATTTGATTCATCTTGGCGACGATGCTGGTGTCGTCCGTGATCGCGAGCGGGGCACTGAGCGTAATGATCCCGTCGCAATTGAATGTCACATCCCCGCCGCCGGATAGTGCGGCCCGAAGCGCAGCCTCGGAAGGGCTGGAGACGATGCGGCTGCCGAAGGCGGCGATGGTTGCGAACATCAATGCGCCGAAAAGGCTTCGGGTCTGAAGAAGTGAAGCGACCCGCAGAACCCGTACGAAGGTTGTAATCTGGTTCATGATTCACCTCGTCCGCAATGTGACACTACGCCTGCGTGGGAGATAACGTCAATGCGTTGTGAGAACATTTGCGGATTGGGGATGGAGGGTGAACTAATCTTGGGGGTGAGAGAACTAATGTAGTTGTAGACGAGCATGGGCGTTTGATCTGTTGACAGGGAATATCTGTGATTAAACGGTGGCGGGGAATCACTCATCTGGGAAAATGGTGTTGTCATGAAGTTACTGCGGCCATGGGCAGTTCGCCTTGGTTTCGGAACTTGACCGCCGACGGGCGCGCGCCTAAGCAGTGCGCGTGAGAATTTGCCTGTTTGAATTCGCCGGCATCTCTCCGGGGAAACACAACCTCAAGGACCCGCGGCTGGATCAAGTGGATCAACTCGTGGAGGCCCAGAAGAAAACCCCGGCTCAGGTCGAGATTGTAGGGGAGAAGGAACTGTTCACCAGTGACGTGATCTTGACGAATCACACCGCGTTAAGCGATTTGTTGATGAAGGATCTGGACTTCGTCGAGACGCGTATCGAGCGGGGCGCCGCCGGGGACTAGAAAGCAGTGCTGGAGAAAATTGCGGAGGCGTTGGTGAGTGAGCAGCCGGTTTCGGCGATCGGATTGACGGCGGAGGAACGCGCGACGATCTCAGCGCATAATTTTTATTCGAGCAAACCGGTGGTGGTGGCGGCTGAAAGTGAGTTGAACAATCCCGACGCGCTACTCGTGCGTGCGTTTGCGGCAGGCGGTTGGATCAGTTTCCTGACGGTGGGCGGCATGGGGAATCGTGCGTGGCCGATTCGTGCCGGACTCACGGCTTGGGAGGCCGCGGGTACAATCCACACGGACATTCAGCACGGGTTCATAAGAGCCGAGATAATCAGCTTCGCTGACTTGTTTGCCGCGGGTGGGGAAACGCAGGCCAAGCGTGCCGGCAAACAGCGTCTCGAACTGAAAACCTACGTCATGCAGGATTACGACGTGGTGAACTTCCGTTTCAACAAGTAGTGCCGGCGTCGCTCGGATCAGCGCAGAAACATTTCAGCCGCCGCGTCAGCAAACCGCAGTCCTTGGCGAGTCAGGCGAAAGGAATCGGGCGCAAGATCGCCCCAGCCGCGCTGCACTAATGCGGACATTTCATTCGACCATTTATCTCTTAGATCTTCGCCGGTCACCTGTACGAAAGTATCAAACGGCCAACCGGCTACCATTCGGAGGCCGAAGGCGGCGGTTTCACCAGCCTGAGCCAACGGGGGCAAGGTTTCCCTGGATTCAATCGCACGTTGACCTTGCTCCAGCCGCTCGCAATAGAGCTGGGTATTGGACCAGTTCTTGG
>CAYWCK010000063.1:0-17863 GCA_964456685.1 uncultured Bifidobacteriaceae bacterium
CGGCTCGCCCGCTTGGTCCGCGAACTTCGTCACGGCGACGCCTACCGCACCCCATCGTGGGGTGTGGGAAATCAAATTGCCGTTGGCGACGCCAGCCGGCAATCCGTTCTTCGACGTCGAGCTTCAGTTCATTTTTACCCGACCGGACGGGCAGGAAATCAAAGCCGAGGGATTTTACCAGGGCGGGAATAAATGGGCCGGCCGCGCGTACTGCACCCAAACCGGCCTGTGGAAGTGGCGCACCGAGGCAAATCTTGCTGCCCTCGCTGGCCAGCAGGGCGGGTTTGAGGTGATTCCCTCGTCGCTTCCCGGCAAGCTCCGTCAACATCCGCAAGATTCACGGCAGTTCGCTTACGACAACGGTCAATGGTTTCTGCACCTCGGCGACACCGGCTACCGGTACGTCGTGGACACCGAACCGCTCTGGCAACAGTATATTGACGAGGCCGCGGAGGTCGGGTTCAACAAGATCCGCGTGTGGTTCTGCCGGGGCCGGAGCGATATCGCGGCGGTGTTCTCCCCCGACCGGCAAGGGTTGGACCTGGGTTACTGGGAGGAGGCGGAACGCCGGTTGATCTATGCGCTCGAGAAATATCCCCACATCCAGTTTCAATTGATCATCTACGGTGAAGACCTGGCGGAACTGCGACGCTATGGCGAAGGCGATCTCGCCGCGCTCCTCGTGGCCCGCTATGCCCAAGCCCGCTTCTCCGCGTTTCCGAATGTGCAGTGGTGCCTTTCCAACGACACGATCATTTCGCCGGCTCCCGGGAAGCGCAACGCGGCGCCGCTCACGCTTGATCGGATCGGACAAGACATGCGGAAACGGGAGCCGTGGGCCACTTTATTATCGAATCACCAAGCGCGGTTTACCGGCAACTCGTTCGCCAATGCTCCCTGGTCGGACATCATCACACTCGAGGATCGCGATCAGGTCGCCGGTGCCTTGATCCTGCAATACCGCGCGCTGGGCCGGGACCCCGTCGTCCTCGACGAGGATCGTTATGGGAATTACATCTCGCCGAAGCACGACCGTTTTTTCTTCCGGCGCCTCATGTGGGCCAGTTTGCTCAGCGGTGGACATGCAACCTACGGCGGCATCAACACCTACGAGCCGTTTGCCGGCGCGGATAAAATCAAAGGCGTGCAAGGCTACCTCACCGCCGTCCGCGAGGGCCGGCTCGACGATGGGGCCGCCGACTTCCGGCTCATCCGGAGTTTTTTTGCCGAAGCGGACTTGACGCTTGTCGGCCTGCAACCAAACGACGCCATGGCTGGAAACGACGGGCACAGCGTCAAGGTCATCGCAGGCGACAAGACCATCATCGCCTATTTGCAGAACCCCGATTCGCGGGCACCGGAAACCGCCAACGTTTCCGAAACGCCGGCAAATTGCCGCCTCCACCTGCCGCCGGGCGGTTGGCGCGTTCGCTGGTTCGACCCGCGTTCCGGGCAATGGCACGCGAATCAAGGTCGCGAGGCAATCGGTGGCGGCGCCACCCAAAATTTCAAGGCCACCTTCCCGGGCGATGCCGTGCTGCTGCTGACGCTCCCATGACAACTTCTCAAGCGCGGGTCACAGTTACTCGGCCAGCCTACCTGGCCAGGAGTCGCTGGTTCCAGATGGAATTGTTCAAATTAAATACTGAACTGTCCTATCATGCTGCCGCGAAGGCTGGATAGTTTATCGGTGCATCTTATGACGGAACGACGCTTTGCCATACTTGGGACGGGGTTCTGGGCCCGCTACCAGCTCGCCGGGTGGCGTGAGTTGTCCGGTGCTCGCTGCGTGGCGGTGTGGAACCGCACGCGTGCCAAGGCGCAGGCTTTGGCCGACGCTTTCGGCGTTGCCTCCGTTTACGACACACCGGAAGAGCTCTTCTCCCGCGAAAAGCTGGACTTCGTGGACATCATCACCGACGCAGGGACGCATCGGCAGTTCGTTGAATTGGCGGCGGCGCATCGCGTTCCGGCGGTTTGTCAAAAGCCCATGGCCCCGACTTTGGCTGAGGCTGAAGCCATGGTGGAAGTATGTCGCAAGGCTGGCGTCCCGCTGCTGATCAACGAAAACTGGCGCTGGCAGACACCGCTGCGTGAGTTGCATCGTGTCATCGCCTCCGGGAAGATCGGGCGCGTGTTTCGGGCGCGCATTGATTACTGCAACAGTTTTCCCGTCTTCGACAACCAGCCGTTTCTCAAGACCGTGGATCAGTTCATCATTGCGGACATGGGCAGCCACATCCTTGATGTCGCCCGGTTTCTATTCGGTGAAGCTGCGGCGCTCAACTGCCGGACCAACCGGGTTCACGGCGATATTCGTGGCGAGGATGTCGCCACCGTGATGCTCCAAATGCGCAGCGGCGCGACGGTTACCTGCAATCTCAGTTACGCGAGCCGCGTGGAGCAGGACCGGTTTCCGGAAACATTCGCTTTGGTGGAAGGCACGGAGGGCGCCGTCGAACTTGGGCCTGACTTCTGGATTCGCACCACGACATCGGAAGGCACGACCGGCCGCCGCTGCCCACCGCCGTTGTATGCGTGGGCCGATCCGCGTTATGCGGTGGTTCATTCCAGCATCGTGGATTGCCAGCGCAATCTGCTGCTCCAACTTTCCGGCCAGGGTCGTGCGGAAACCACCGGCGAAGACAATTTGAACACCGTACGGCTGGTTTCTGCCGCCTACGCCAGCGCCGCTTCTGGCGAAACCGTCCGACTGCCTGCATGAACGACCCTATCACCGTCAAATATTTGATCGAGACCGCGCACCCGGTGGAGTTCGCCGCCGAGATGATCGCCGGCGAGCAATCATCCGGCACGTTTGTCTCCGTGCCTGGAGAGACCGAGGAATTGAAAGCCCGGTCGCGGGCGAAGGTCACCCGCATCACCCGCCTCGAATCTGCGGACGCGCCGAGCCTGCCCGGCTCGCGCCCGCCGAAGGGCCACACCGGCTCGCCAAAGTATCAGCGAGCGGAAGTCACGGTTGAATTTCCCTTCGCCAACATCGGAGCGAATTTGCCGACTCTGTTGGCCACCATTTGCGGCAACCTCTATGAACTCGCCGAGCTGACCGGAATCAAACTGCTCGATCTGGAATTGCCCGCGGCGTTCGCGCAGCGGTATCCCGGACCGCAGTTTGGCATCGCCGGCACGCGCAAGCTCGCGGGCGTTCAGGGCCGGCCGATCATCGGCACCATCGTGAAGCCGAGTGTTGGCCTGACCCCCGCCCAAACCGCCGACCTCGTCCGCACGCTGGGCGAAGCCGGCATTGATTTCATCAAGGACGACGAGTTGCAAGCGGACTCGCCGCACTCGCCGTTCAACGAACGCGTGGCGGCAGTCATGCCAGTCATCAAGGAACTCGCCGACCGGACGGGCAAGCAGGTGATGTATGCGTTCAACATCACGGACGACCTCGATGCCATGCGGCGGCATCATGACACCGTGCTGGCCGCGGGTGGGACGTGCGTGATGGTGAGCATTCACAGCGTCGGGCTGGCGACGCTGGCGGAATTCCGTCGGCACTGTAAGTTGCCAATTCACGGGCATCGCAACGGCTGGGGACTTTACACGCGGCATCCGCTGCTCGGCGTTGAGTATCCGGCGTGGCAGAAACTCTGGCGATTGGCCGGCGCGGACCAGCTTCACGTCAACGGCCTGCAAAATAAATTCTGGGAGCCGGACGATTCGGTGGTGCGCAGCATCAAAGCCTGCCTGACACCGATGTTCCGCCCCGACGACACCGCGATGCCAGTGGTCAGTTCCGGGCAATGGGGCGGGCAGGCGCCGGAGACGTATCGCCAGACCGGCACACTGGACGTGATGTATCTCGCGGGCGGCGGAATCCTCGCGCATCCGATGGGGCCGGCGGCCGGACTGCGCGCGCTGCAACAGGCGTGGGAGGCGGCGGTGAAAGGCATTCCGCTCGCAGAACACGCTACCCATCATCCGGAGTTGCAGGCCACGCTCGCCAAGTTTGGAAAGGCACGAGCATGAAGCCCAAATCCCGCAACTCACTTTTGCTGGCCTACTACGGCGACGATTTCACCGGTTCGACCGACGTGATGGAATCGCTTTCGCGGGCCGGTTTAAAGACGGTGTTGTTTCTCAGACCACCGACCAAGGTGCAACTGGCGCGCTTTCCGGACTTGCGCGCGTTTGGCATCGCCGGCGGCTCCCGCGCCATGTCGCCGGCACAAATGGCGCGTGAACTTCCACCCGCCTTCCAGGCGCTCAAAGCCAGTGGCGCACCGATTGTTCACTACAAGACCTGTTCCACATTTGACTCCTCACCCAGGGTCGGTTCGATCGGCAAAGCCATCGAACTCGGGCGGCGCGTCTTTGGCCCTGCGCTCACCCCGCTCGTCGTGGGCGCGCCGGTGCTGGGCCGGTACGTCGCGTTCGGCAATCTCTACGCGCGCTCCGGACTGGATTCCGCGTTGTTCCGACTGGATCGTCATCCCACGATGAGCCGGCACCCCGTCACGCCGATGAACGAGGCCGACCTCCGGTTGCATCTGAGCGCGCAAACAAGCCTCCCGGTGGAGTTGGTGGATTTGCTGCGGCTCGAGCAAATCGAAGCGAGCAGCACGCTGCCGGATTTCATCGCCAAGCCGACCGGCGTCCCGCCAGTCGTCCTGTTTGACACGACGAGCGAAAGCCAACTCCCAGTGATTGGCCGTTTGATTTGCTCGGCTGCGCCCAGGGGCAAAGCGCTCTTCGTCGCCGGCTCCAGCGGAATCGAGTACGCCCTGGTCGCGCGCTGGCGGGAAATCGGCTGGCTCGGCAAAGTGCCGTTGGACGCAGCCACTCCGCGTCTCGAAGCCCGTCAGGTCGTCACCATTTCTGGAAGTTGTTCCCCCGTGACCGACCGGCAGATTGCCCGCGCCGCGGCCGATGGCTTTGTGGAAATCGCCTGCGACACGCTGCGCCTCGCGCGCCGCCAGTCGAGTGCCGCAGCGATCAACGATGCCATCGCCCGAGCCCAACCGGCGTTGACCTCCGGCCGCAACGTCATCTTTCAAACCGCCCGGGGGCCGGCGGATTCGCGGCGCAGAGGCTTCGAGCGAATTGCCCAAAGCCTGCCGGGAAACACCCGGGCGGAGAAGCTTGCCCTGGCCGGAGAGTCGCTTGGGCATGGGCTGGCGAACATTCTGGAGCGCGCGCTCGCGTTGAGTGGTGCCCGCCGGGCGGTGGTCTGCGGCGGCGACACCTCGACGCACGCCGCGCGTGCGCTGGGGATCGAAGCGCTGGAGTTTGTGGCGCCGGTGGCGCCGGGCGGTCCGCTCTGTCAGGTGCATGCGCCGGGCCGCGTTACCGATGGCTGCGAACTTGTTTTCAAAGGCGGCCAGGTTGGCCGTGATTCGTTCTTCCTCGAACTGGCCGGACGCTCAACAACCCTGAAATGAAACGCATCGTTCTCCTCCCGCTCCTGCTCGGCCTGCTGGTCGCGGGCCTGACCGCAAATTCGGCTTCGTTGCCCAAACTCAAAGTCAGCGACAATCATCGTTTTCTCGTCACGGCGGAGGGTCAGCCATTCTTTTGGCTGGGCGACACCGCGTGGGAGTTGTTTCATCGGCTCAATCGCGAGGAGGCGGAGCAGTATTTGAAGAACCGCGCGGAACGGCGCTTCACGGTCATCCAGGCGGTCGTGCTCGCGGAACTCGACGGGCTCAAAGATCCCAATCCGTACGGGCACACGCCACTGGCGAAGAATGATCCCACGCAGCCGAACGAAGACTACTTCAAGCACGTGGACTGGATCGTGGCGAAGGCGAACGCGCTCGGGCTCTACATCGGCATGTTGCCGACGTGGGGGAATCAGTGGAACAAGACCAACGCGATCTTCACTGTGGAAAACGCCGAAGTTTACGGCGAGTGGCTCGGCAAGCGATATCGCGATGCCGGACTCGTTTGGATTCTCGGCGGCGACCGGCCGATTCTGCATGACCAGCACAAGGCGGTCATTCGCGCCATGGCTCGCGGCGTCCGCAAGGGCGATGGCGGCGCGCATCTGATTACCTTCCATCCGCCCGGCGGCAGCGGCTCGGCGCAATGGTTGCACAACGAAGACTGGCTTGATTTCAACATGCGCCAGAACGGTCATGCGGCGGAATTCACCGGCCGCTACGATCAGACGCGCAAAGACTATGACCGCACGCCCGTGAAACCGGTGCTCGATGGCGAGCCGATTTACGAGGACCATCCGGTTTCCTTCGATCCGAAGAATCTTGGACATTCCATCGCCGCGGACGTCCGGCGCCCGCTCTACTGGGATTTGTTCGGCGGCGCGTTTGGCCACACATATGGACATCACTCCGTGTGGCAAATGTGGTCCACCAATCGCACGCCGAAAAACTTCCCCCTCATGCCCTGGTTTGAAGCGATCCAGCAGCCCGGCGCGGCACAGATGCAACACGCCCGCGCGTTGCTGGAGTCGCGCCCTTTCCTGACCCGCATTCCCGACGACGAAATCGTCGTGGCGACCAGCATTCCCACCGCCCTGCCGGGCGCGGGCCGTTATCATTTCGCCGCCACCCGCGATGACGCTGGCAGCTACGCGATGGTCTATGCGCCGGTGGGCCGCAGCTTCAAGGTGCGGATGGACAAGATCACCGGCGCGAAGGTCAAGGCGTGGTGGTTCAATCCGCGCGACGGCAAGGCGTTCCCCGCTGGCGAGTTTGCGAACACCGCCGAGCGCGAGTTCATTTCGCCGAACCCCGGAGAAGATATTGACTGGGTGCTCGTGCTGGACGATGCGGCAAAGTCCCTTCCGCCGCCGGGCCTGACTGTCTATTCCGCCAAATGAAGAGCGTTCTTCAGATTCTGGCTTTTTTCCTTTTCACGGTCTCGCTCCCCGCCGGGAACTGGCCGCAGTTTCGCGGCCCGACAACCCAAGGGCGTTCCGCTGAAACCGGCGTCCCCTTGCGTTGGAGCGCGACCAATAATGTACTTTGGAAAACTCCGATTCCCGGCGAGTCGTGGTCCTCGCCAATCGTGTGGAACGACCGCCTTTTCGTGACCACCGCCACCGACAATGGGCAAACCTGTCGCGTGCTGGCGCTGGATGCGAGGTCGGGCAGGGTTCTTTGGGACAAGGCGGTCTTCCAACAGTCGCCCCGGCGAAAAGAGGACCGCAACACCTACGCCACACCCACGCCGGCGACCGATGGCAAACGGGTTTATGCGTGCTTCGGTGATGGCAGTTTTGCCGCCCTGGATTTCTCTGGCGATATCGTCTGGACGAACCGCGATTACAAGTTCTACGGCAAACACGGGCTGGGAACGTCGCCGATTCTGTTTCAGGGGTTGCTGATCATGGCCCGCGATGGCAGCAGCGATGGTGAGGACAAGAATCTCGGCTGGCAGACACCTTG
Organism: uncultured Bifidobacteriaceae bacterium; assembly: GCA_964456685.1. Taxonomy (GTDB): domain Bacteria; phylum Verrucomicrobiota; class Verrucomicrobiia; order Limisphaerales; family JADLHS01; genus CAYWCK01. The sequence continues at coordinate 7,374 of CAYWCK010000063.1, forward strand.
GGATCAGGCTCGCGTGCTGGCGCTCGACGCCCGGACGGGCCAGGAACACTGGCAGGGCAAGCGCGGGCTGTCGCGAATCTCACACGGCGTGCCCGCCATTTGGGAGCACGACGGTCGGGCCGAGGTGGTCAGTGAAGCGGGCGATGTCGTCCAAGGCTTCGATGCACAGACGGGTGAGCGCCTTTGGTCAAACTCAGTCATTGGCGAAGGCAAAGTCCCCTCGACCGTGCTGGGCGATGGCCTCGTCTTCACGGCCGGGGGGTGGGGCGGCAAAGATACGATCAAGGCCTTTCGGCTCGGCGGCAAAGGCGAACTCAAGGAGACCCAACTCGTGTGGGAGCAGAAGAAGAACATGCCCCGCGTGCCATCGCTGCTCTACGTGAACCCGCTTCTGTTCAGCATCACCGACGGTGGCGTGGCGGCCTGTCTCAAAGCCGAGTCGGGCGAAATCTGCTGGCAGGAACGCATCGGAGGCAACTTTTCCGCATCACCCGTCTTCGCGGGTGGCCGTATTTACCTGCTCAGCGACACCGGCGAAACCACGGTGATTGCGGCGGCCCCGGAATTCCGGGTGCTGGCGAAGAATCCCCTCGGGGAAAAATGCCAGGCCTCGCCGGCCATCGCGCAGGGCCGCATTTTCATCCGCACCGCGGAAAACTTGTTCTGCATCGGTGGAGGTTGAAGTTCACCATCATTCCCTTGAAACACTCATGAACAATCAAATCACCCTCGCCCTCCTCGGCGCCGGCGGCAAAATGGGTTGCCGGGTCACCGACCACCTCAAAGACAATCCCGCATACTCCGTGCTCTGCGTCGAACCAAGCGACGCTGGCCTCGCCAATCTCGCCGCCCGTGGGCTGAAACCCACCCCCTGCGAAGCGGCGCTTGCGCAGGCCAACGCGGTTATCCTTGCGCTCCCCGATCGCCTGCTTGGCCAGGTCGCCCGCGAAGTCGTGCCGCAGGTCAATCCCGGAGCACTTGTGATGACATTGGATCCCGCCGCCGCGCATGCCGGTGAATTGCCGGTGCGTGCCGACCTCGGCTACTTTGTCAGCCATCCTTGCCACCCCAACGTCTTCGATCACTTTCAAACTGATGCGGAGATCAACGACTTCTTCGGCGGCACGCATGCGCGGCAGGCGATCGTGTGCGCGCTGATGCACGGCACAGAGGAACATTACGCGCTGGGCGAACGAATTGCCCGTGACATTTACGCACCAGTCACCCGCTCGCATCGCATCACGGTTGAACAAATGGCGATTCTCGAACCCGCGATGGCCGAAACGGTCGGCATCGCGCTGGTCATGGCTTTGCGTGAGGCGCTGGAGGAAGCGGTGAAACGCGGCGTGCCGAGAGCGGCGGCGGAAGATTTCATGTACGGCCACGTCAAAGTCGAACTCGGCATCGCCTTCGGACGCGTGAACTTCCCTTTCAGCGATGGCGCAAAGCTGATTGCTGAATTTGGGCAGCGCCAGTTGCTGAAGCCGGACTGGAGAAAACTGTTCGAACCGGAAAGTGTCCGGGAACAAGCGCGAGTCATCGTAACCGGTGCGCTGCCGCCCGCCCCCAAGACCTGAGATGCGACTGGGAATCGGATCATACGCCTACGCCTGGGCCATCGGGGTGCCGGGACATCCGCCCGCGCGGCCATTGACCGCGTTCGATCTGCTTGAGGAAGCGGCGCGCTTGCAGGTTGGGCTGGTGCAATTCTGCGACAATCTGCCGCTCACGAAACTGCCCGCGGCTGACCTCGACAGGTTTGAAGCACGGGCCCGCGAACTGGAAATCCAGATCGAACTCGGCACCCTCGGCTTGAATCCGGAAAATCTCCGCGCGTATCGGCAACTCGCCCAACGTTTCGCGTGCCCGTTCGTCCGGATTGTCGTGGATTCGCCCGGTGATGAGCCTACGCCTGAGGAAATTATTTCGCGACTGCGCCCCATCATCGCCGAGTTCAGCGCGGCGGGCGTCAAGATCGCCATCGAAAACCATGACCGGCTCAAGAGCCGCACGTTGGCCTGGATCATCGAACAACTGGGACCCGAGCGTGTCGGGGTTTGCCTTGATACGGTAAATTCCTTTGGCTCACTCGAAGGACCGGAGGTCGTGGTGGCGGCGCTAGGACGTTATGCGCTCTGCCTCCACGCCAAGGATTTCACCATCCGGCGCGTGAGCCACCGGATGGGATTTATTCTCGAAGGCTGCCCCGCCGGGCAGGGCCAGTTGGATGTGCCGTGGTTGCTCCGGCAACTCGCCGCGAGCCCACATCCTTTCAACGTGATTCTTGAAACCTGGGTGCCGCCTGACAACACTCTCGAAGAAACCATCGCCCGTGAACGTGCTTGGACCGAAGCCGGGAAGAACTATCTGCGCTCGCTGATCCCAAATTGACATCCTGAAATCCCATGAAATTAATCGCCTCCCTTCGCCGAGTCTCGCTAGCCGCAGCTGCGGGCGCACTCATCATTCTGGTTGGTTGCGGGAAGAGCCCCGATGCCGGCATGACCGGCGGCGATCCGGCCGGCAAACCACGCACCATCGGTGTGAATTTCGAGACACTCCAGACCGAGTATTGGGTGGCCGGTTTTGAGGCGATCAAAGCTGAACTCAAGAAGCGCAACATCCAGATCGTGGAGTCCATCGCCGACGGCGATGCGAATCGGCAGCTGCAACAAGTGCGCACGCTGATCACTCGCAAGGTGGACGGTATCGTGCTCGTGCCCAAGGACGCCAAGACCTGCATTCCCGCGATCAAAGCGGCGAATGAAGCGGGCATCCCCATCGTGCTGTTCAACCGGCCTGCCGCCGAGTCGCCGGGCGTGAAATCATCCGCGGTCGTTGCCGACAACCGCAAACTCACGCGCGAGACGGTGGAGTTCATGATCGAACAGGCCCGCAAGACCGGGAAGAAACACAAGGCGATGGTCATTATCGGCGATCTTGGCGACATCAATGCCGTCGGTCGCAAGGATGGCTTTTACGACGCCGTGAAAGGTCGGGAGGCCGTGGTGGAAGTGGTGGCGGAAGTTCCTTCCGAATGGAATCAGGAGAAAGCCCGCGCCGGCGTCGTGAATGCGTTGCAGGCCAATCCCGACATCTCGTTCATCTTCTCCTCTTCCGATTTCCTGTTCCCCTCCGTCGTCGCGGCGCTCAAGTCGGCGAACAAGTATCACAAACTCGGCGAAGCCGGACACGTCATTCTGGGCGGCTTTGACGGCGATGCCACTGCTTACCAAATGCTCGTGGATGGCTTCCTGGACGCGACGGGCGTTCAGGATGTTTACTTTGAAGCCGAGCAATCGGTGCAGGCCTTGCTCGATCAACTTGCGAAGAAGGAAGTGCCGACGTTGATTCTTGATCCCGGCTTCGTGATTCATCAAGGCAATCTTCAGGAAAAGAAGGCGCGCATGTGGGGCGCCAACGTGGGGAAGAAATAGGGTGAGAGGGAAGCTCGTAGATTGTTGCCGGAGCAAGTTTGTGGAAACGCTCGCCCTCATCCCGGCCCTCTCCCCCTGGGAGAGGGAGACCCGTTCGCCGTCAATTGGAGAAACCGGAGTCAGCCGTCGTCACTGCGTGCAAAGAAAAACCAGTGCAGCGCAAGTGCTGTTCCCTCTCCCCGGGGGAGAGGGCCAGGGTGAGGGCGAGCGTCACACAAATCTCCCAGGAAACATCGCAGCGGCGACCCGTGGAAGAGTTCTGCTTTACTTCGTGGTTAATGACCAATGACCGCCACCGAACCGACAAACACCGTCACGGCACCGCTCGCGCCGGGATTGCTGAAGCGCGCATTCCTTTCTGAACACCTTGTCCTTGGGTTGTGTCTCGTTTACTTCGCGGCGTTGGCGCCGTTCACGCCCGGTTTCGCTTCGTGGGGTAACCTGCAAACCGTCCTCGCGTACGCATTGCCAATCCTCGTTGTCTCGGTCGGGCTCACACTGGTGCTGATCATTGGAGGGATTGATCTGTCGGTGACATCCACCATCGCGCTGGCCAGCGTGGTCGGGGGGAAGATCATGAGTGGTGACGAAGGCTGGCTCGCCGGAAATGCGCTGGCGGTGCCGGTTGCGTTGCTGGCCATGCTGGCAGTCGGCGCGGGCATCGGCGCGATCAACGGATTGGCCGTTACGGCTTGTCGCATTCCCGCCTTCATCGCGACGCTTACCACGATGATGTTCATCAGTGGACTCGCCATCTGGTTCACGCTGTCGCGAAAAATTGGCGGCTTGCCCGCCGGATTTGTGATGCTCGGCCAGAAGCTGTGGCTCGCAGCGCCGATCACCGTCCTCGCGACCGTCCTCGCACACGTGACCTTGGCACGCACGGTTTACGGCAAATGGCTTTACGCCATCGGCCACAACGCACGCGCGGCGCTGGTCTCTGGTGTGCCCGTGGCCCGAGCGACGTTCTTCACCTACCTGGCCAGTGGTTTATTCGCGGGACTGGCAGCGGTCTTGTTTACGGGCGCGCTCGAAACCGGTAATCCGGAAATGGCGCGGGATAATCTGTTGGATGTCGTTGGAGCGGTGGTCATCGGCGGCACCAGCCTCTATGGCGGCAAGGGGCGCGTGTTCGGCACGGTATTCGGGGTTCTATTTCTCGCGCTCGTGGATAACAGCCTCAACCTTTTGGGGCTGACGTTCTATACGATCACGATGGTGAAGGGCGGTGTGATTCTCGCAGCGGCCCTGACCGATGCGTTAAAAAACAAACTCCTGAGCGGCCGATGATCGAGTTTTCCCAGATTGAGAAGCGCTTCTTTGGCGTGAAGGTGCTGAAGGATGTCAGCTTCATCGCGAAGCCCGGCCAGACCGTCGGCATCGTCGGCGAGAATGGCGCGGGCAAATCCACGCTGATGAACATTCTCGGCGGCAATCTCCGGCCCGATGCCGGCGTGATGCGCTTGAACGGTCAGCCGTACGCTCCAGCCTCGCCCAGCGATGCCGCGCACGCCGGGATTGCTTTCATCCACCAGGAGTTGAATCTCTTCGCCAACCTTTCCATCGCCGAGAACTTGTTTCTTCGCGGCTTTCCGCGAAGCCGGAACTGGTTGCCGTTTATCAACCGCCGGCAGATGTCGGTGCGCGCGCGCGAACTCTTGCGGGAAGTGGACCTCGCGCATTCGCCGGACACGCTGATTGAACGGCTCTCCGCCGGTGAGCGACAGTTGGTGGAGATCGCCAAAGCCCTCGCGCTCGACGCGCGCCTTATCATTCTGGACGAACCGACCACGTCGCTCACGGCGCGTGAAACCGAACGCTTGTTTGCCATCATGGCGCGGTTGCGGGAACGCGGCATCTCAATGCTCTACATCTCACACAGCCTCGGCCACGTGCTGAAACTTTGCGACGAGATCGTGGTGCTGCGGGACGGCGCCGTGGTGGCGAACGAACCGACGTCGTCCGTTACGATGGACCGGTTGGTCTCGCTGATGGTTGGACGCGCGATCACGCAGTTGTTCCCGCCCCGGGAAGCCAAACCCACGGATCAGATTCTGCTCGATGTGCGCGGAGTTTCGCAACCGGGCGTCGTGCGGGACATCACATTTCAACTTCACCGTGGCGAAATTCTCGGTGTGTCTGGCCTGATGGGCGCGGGCCGGTCCGAACTGGCGCGAATTCTGTTTGGCCTTGATCCCTGCGCGGCGGGCGATGTCCGGCTTGACGACGAATCCATCAGCCAATTGCCGCCCGGCGAGCGTATCCGGCGCGGGCTGGCCTTTCTCACCGAGGATCGGCGCGCCGAAGGGTTATGTCTCGAAGCGTCCATCGTGGATAACGTCACGCTCGTGGCGTTGCGCGAACTGACGCACGCTGCCGCGGGGTGGCTGGACCGGCCGAAGACCAACACCGAAGTGCTCCGCATGCGCGACGCCATGAAGCTCACGCCGGCCGCCCGGGATGAACAGGCGGTGAAAACCCTGAGCGGTGGCAACCAGCAAAAAGTGGTGCTGGCCAAATGGCTGTTGAACGAGCCGAAGGTTTTTATCCTCGATGAACCCACACGGGGCATTGACGTCGGCGCGAAGCATGAAATCTATCGCCTGATTCAGGAACTGGCCGCGCGTGGAGCGGGTGTGTTGATGATTTCGTCAGAGGTCGAAGAACTGATCGGCATGTGCGATCGCATCCTCGTCATGCGACGCGGAAAAATTCACGATACGGTCATGCCGCCGGAGTTTGACCGCGAGCGCATCCTGCGTTCCGCGCTCCACGACGGCGCACTCGCATGAACTCGCCTGTCGCCACCCCGCTCGGATTGCGCCTGCTGAATCAGGCGTCGCCCATCCTTTTCGCACTGGTGCTGGTGGTGTTTGGCGTGATGTCGCCCGCGTTCTTCAGCGCAGCAAATGCGCTCAACATTCTGACCCAGGCTTCGTCCACGGGTATCCTCGCTGTCGGAATGACCTTTGTCCTGTTGACGGCCGGTGTGGATCTCTCGGTCGGCTCGATCATGTTTGTGGCCGCTGCCATCGGCGGCAAACTTGCCGTCGGTGGCGCACCGTTGTCCGTGGTGCTGGCGGTGATGCTTGGCATCGGCGTCCTGTACGGCGCCCTTAATGCGCTCTTCATCACCCGCCTGGCGATCATGGCGTTCATCGTGACGCTGGCCACCCGGTATTTCGGGCGGGGTCTCGGATTGCGCATCACGGAAACGCGGGCCATGAACCTGCCGGAAAGCTTTTACGAACTCGGCGCAGCGCGCGTTCTTGGCGTGCCTTTGCCGGTGCTGGCTGTTGCCGCCGTGGCGTTGGCGGCTCATTTGATTCTGACGCGTACGCCGTTCGGTCGTCAGATTTATGCCGTGGGCGGCGACTTGGATGCCGCGCGCAAAGCCGGCATTCCCACCCGGGTGATTCTATTTTCGGTGTATGTCATCTGCGGATTTTGCGCCGCGATCGCAGGCATCGTGGCCCTGTCGCAAGCGCCGGCGGTGTCGCCGGGCTTTGGGAACAATCGCGAGTTCATGGCCATTGCGGCGGCGGTGCTCGGCGGCACGAGTTTGTTCGGTGGTCGCGGCGCGGTGTTTCCCGGCACGTTGCTTGGGGCCGTGTTGATCCAGACGATTGAGAACGGGTTGAATATCCTCAATGTGAATCCGTATCTCTATCCGCTGATCACCAGTGCCGTGATTTTTGTGGCAGTGCTGTTGGATGCTTTGCGGAATCGTGTGTTGGCCCAGGCGGCACGGAGGAAGATCTTCGTCGAAGCCGAACCCGCTTGAACCATGCTCACGGAAACATTTCTGACCTACGGACAGCCGGAGCCACCGGTAACGTTGATTTCCTTGCGCGCCGGCCCCTTCAGCATGCTTTACGACTCGACCAGCGGTTTTCTCCGCCGGATACAACTGGGCGAGCGTGAAGTGCTCCGGGGCATTTACGCCGCCGTGCGCGACCGGAACTGGGGCACCACGCCGGGCACGATTCGCGAAAGCCGGCGAACGGTTGAGGCGAATTCTTTCCGCATCGAATTCGAGTCCGAGCACCGGCACGGCGAAATCCACTTCGTCTGGAGTGGCAAGCTCCAAGGCGCTGCCGACGGGACTATCCGGTACGAGTTCGACGGCGTAGCCAAAACGAGTTTCCTGCGCAATCGTATCGGCTTCTGCGTGCTCCATCCCATTCATGAGTGCGCCGGTGCGCGGGCGAAACAAATCCGCAGGGACGGCAGCGTGGTCGAATGTCGTTTCTCGGAATTGATCGAGCCGCAAATCTTCGGTCGAAGCAGTTTCCGCGATTTGCGTTCGATCGCGCATGAGATCACGGAAGGCCTGTGGGCCGAGTTGGAATTCGAGGGCGACACGTTCGAGATGGAAGACCAGCGCAACTGGACCGACGCCAGTTTCAAAACCTATTGCACGCCGCTGGCACTTCCTTTTCCCGTGGAGGTTCGCGCGGGAACGCGGATTCACCAGGCCGTCACACTGCGTCTGTCGGGGAAGATCGCAAATGGTGGCGAAGCCGGTATCGAGGTCGGCTCGCCGTTGTCTGAAGGGCTGACATTGACAATTCCCCACTCACCAACCACACCTCTGCCGCCGATTGGCCTGGGGGTTGCGAGTCACGGCGAGCCGCTGAGAGAGCGTGAAGCCAGCATGCTGCGCCAGCTTCAACTTGCGCATTTGCGCGCCGATCTGCGGCTCGCGGAACCCAACTGGCACTTGAAGCTCGATCAGGCCGCGAGCGAAGCCGGGCAATTGGGCGCGCGGTTGGAGTTGGCGGTTCACCTGCCGCGCCGGGGCGATTTTGATGTTGAAGCAACGGCGCGGACCTTGCGCAGGCACGCGGCCAGATTGGCGCGCGTCCTCGCCTTGCGGGAAGGTGAACCGGCCACCAGCACCGAGACCATGTTGCTCGTGAGGCGATTGCTGCGCGGCATCAGTGTGCCGGTAGGCTCGGGAAGCGATTGCAACTTTTGTGAGCTGAATCGCGAACAGGCGCTGGGCCGGCTCGCCTTGAAGGAAGCGGACTTCCTTTTCTGGTCCATCAACCCCCAAGTCCACGCGACCGACCACCTTTCCATCATGGAAACCCTCGAAGCGCAGGCGGCCACGGTGCGTTCCGCGCGAGCGATTGGTGGCCGACTGCCCTTGGTGGTGAGCCCAGTGACCTTGAAACAGCGGTTCAATCCGGTCGCCACGGCGGCGGCAAAGCCCCATTCTCCCGACGAATTGCCGCCCGAAGTTGACGCGCGACAACTCAGTCAATTTGCCGCTGCGTGGACCATTGGCACGCTGGCAGTGCTCACCGAAGCTGGGGCCGAAAGCGTGACCCTTTATGAAACCACTGGTTGGCGGGGCGTAATGGATGGCGGCCAGGCTGCGCGTCATCCCGCCTTGTTCCCGGCCCGTCCGGGCGTCACCTTCCCGATTTTTGACGCGCTCAAGCTGCTGGCCTGCGACCGGACCACGACGCGCTGCTCGGTCGGTTGGCAAAATGAGTTGGGCGGCTTCGCGTTGTTCGAAGCGCAGACGCCGAAGCAATTCGTGTTGGCAAATCTCAGTCCGATCGGACGGACCGCACGGTGGCGGGGATCGGGCGCACAGGAAGCGTTGGTGGCATTGAAACCGTATCAGGTTATTTGCGTTGGCCCTGGCGTGGGCGACTGAACCGACGTGTTGCAGCCGGATGAGGGCGAATAAAATTGCTGTCTCGAGACGTGAGACTTGTCATGCTGGCGAAAACGCATGAGCAAGGCCAGCAAACCAGTAGCCCGGGCCAATCAGGATGCCTTCGCCGCCCTCCTCGGCGTCTGCCGGCGACTGAAGTTTGAACCACATCACATCGCGCAACAGTTGGACGCCCGTGGGCATTACGAACTGTCGCTCGACAAGGAATTCCCGTTCAACATCCGGCTGTTTCATTTCAGCCCGAAACACTACACCTCCATTTGGAACTGGCACGAACGGCTGGAATTAACCATGCCGCTGGATGGCCCGCTCCACATGCGGATGGGCGACTTGCGCGTGGAACTCGCGGCCGGCGACCTCCTCGTGGTGGACAATCTCAAGCTCCACAATGTCGAGGACCTGCCGGGATTGAATACCCGGGCAATTGTGATGAGTTTCATGCCCGAGTTTGTTTATTCGCCCGGTTCGCCGGCGTGCGACTACACTTTTCTGCTGCCGTTCTACACGAAACGCGAAGGCCACGCCCATATCCTGCGCGCAGGGGAGGAATTGGCGGCGCCCATTTACCGCGCCATGGCCGAACTGCTGCCGCGTTACTTTCAGCCGGCCGAAACGCATTTCCAATCCGGCTGCAAAGCCAGCTTTCTGGAAATCCTCTATCACCTCGCCCGCCGCTTTCAGGCTTCGGAAGTGTTGCGCTCGGAATTCGTGCAACGTCGGCAGCAAGCCGACCGGCTCGCCCGACTTTTCGAGTACGTCCGGCTCAACTACGCCGACCGCATCAGTGTCGAGCAAGCGATGAAGCTGGTGCACATGAGCCAGTCGCAATTCATGAAGGTTTTCAAAAAGGTCTCGGGCATGACCTTTGTTGCGCACGTCACACGCGTGCGGATCAATCAAGCGTTGCGGCTGCTACGCGAAACGGACCTGACCATCGCCGAGATCGCCGCCCGCACGGGTTTCCCGGATCAGAGTTATTTCGACCGTCGCTTCAAGCAGGCGTTTGGCAAATCCCCCCGCCAGTATCGTGCCGATTTAGGCAAGCAGTTGTCATCGGTGGAGTGCGACGAGGCAGCCTTTCCCCCTGCATCGCCGCGGTCGTAATTGCATGCGTCGCTTTAAGAATGCCCAGGACATTTTCGGTTGGGGAACCGCCGGTAAGGGACTTTGATAAACTGTTTACGAAGGGCATCGTCCGGCTGACGACTTGCGCCAGCCGAACAATGGTTACTCATTCAGGAACAATTTCCACTCGGCGACGCCGTGGGCGTTGCGGAGGTGGGCCGTCACCGGCAGTTCCTTCGGTGCGCGCGGGACGGCGAGCAGCCGCAGGCCGGCCTCGTGCGGGAGGCGGTCGGCCT
>CAYWCK010000064.1:0-17668 GCA_964456685.1 uncultured Bifidobacteriaceae bacterium
TCCCAAGATGAAGCAGTTCATCTTCGACGCGCGCAACGGGATTCACATCATCGACTTGAGCAAGAGTCTCGCGCAGCTGGAAGCCGCGTGTGACTTCCTCACCACCACGGTTCGCAAGGGTGGCAAGGTGCTGTTCGTTGGCACCAAGAAACAGGCGCAGCAGGCGGTCAAGGAAACCGCGAAGGAATGTAACCAGTATTTCGTCACCGAGCGCTGGCTCGGCGGCACGCTCACCAATTTTGAAACCATCAAGAAATCCATCGCCCGGCTCAAGGAGATCGAGAAGATGGAAGCCGATGGCTCGATCAACGCCTACGTGAAACAGGAGCAGGCCGTCATCCGCCGCGAAGCCGCACGGCTCGTGAAATATTTCGACGGCATCCGCTCCATGGAAAAGCGGGATCGCCTCCCAACCGCGATGTTCGTCGTGGACATCAAGCGGGAACACAACGCCGTGGCCGAAGCGCGCCGCATGGGCATCCCCGTCGTGGCGATCGTGGACACCAATTGCGATCCCGATCTCGTGGATTATCCCATCGCCGGCAATGACGACGCGATCCGTTCCGTGCGCATGATCCTCGCGACCATCTCGCAAGTCATCACCCGCGCGCAGGCGGAATACGAATCGAAGCGTCCGCGCCGGGATGAAGCGCCCGCGGAAGCCCCGGTGGCCGCCGCCGCCACGGAAGCCGTGACGCCTCCTTGAGTTGCCCCCGAAAGGGATGGGTATTTAACTCACGCACTCTAACTCTCAACTACTAGAATCAATGGCTGAAATTACTGCAGCTGCCGTCGGCAAACTCCGCGAACTGACCGGCGCCGGCATGATGGATTGCAAGAAAGCGCTCACCGAAGCCGGGGGCGACATGGAAAAAGCGGTGGATATCCTCCGCAAGAAGGGCGCGGCCAGCGCCGAGAAGAAGGCGACGCGCGCCACTTCCGAGGGCGTCATTGCCCAATTCATTGCGCCCGGCGCCAGCGCCGGCGTGCTGGTGGAAGTGAACTGCGAAACCGACTTCGTTGCCCGCAACGATTCCTTCAAGGCGTTCTGCGACGACATCGCGAAGAAACTCGCGGCGAATCCGAATGCAGACCTCGAAGCCGACCGCCAGGCGGCGGTGAGCAAGATCGGGGAAAACATCAAGATTACCCGCAACGCGCGTCTGGAAGTGAATGGCAACGGACTCGTGGCCGCGTACATCCATACCGGCGCCAAGGTGGGCGTGCTCGTGGAAGTGGGCTGCAGCAAGGCCGAGACCGCCAGCAACGAAGAGTTCAAACAACTGGTGAAGGACATCACGCTCCAGATCGCGGCGGGTCATCCGTATGCCGTCTCCCGCGAGCAAGTTCCGGCTGATGTCATCACCAAGGAGCGCGAAATCGCCTCGCAATCGGACCGCCTCAAGGGCAAGCCGGCCCAGGCGATGGAAAAAATCCTCCAAGGTGTTTTGGAAAAATTCTTCCAAACCTACTGCCTCGTGGATCAAGGTTTCGTGAAACGCAATTCCGAAGTCAGCGTCAAGGAACACCTCGGCCAGGTGGCCAAACAGCTGGGCGACGAGATCACCATCCGACGCTTCGTTCGCTTTCAGGTGGGCGAGAGCGCGGCCTGATCCGCTGCGACCATGCAAATCTCAAGGCGTCCGCAAGGACGCCTTTTCTTTTTCCCCGCACGGCAACAGGGTTGACCGCGTTTGCAGTTGAAGTCGGACTCCTTTGCCCCGCAGAATTCAGCGAACCGCATGACTTTGGACGCAGGCAGGCGCAAGGGTTGGTTGATCACAGTGCTGCTCGGCGCTGTGACGCTGGCGGTCTTTTGGCCGGTCCGGCACTGCGAGTTTACCAACTTCGACGACCCAAGCTACGTCACCGAAAACGAGATGGTCAGTCGCGGACTGAGCGCCGAAAGTTTTGCCATGGCCTTCCGCCAGCCGCATGGCGGCAACTGGCATCCGCTCACTTCGTTGTCGCACATGCTGGATGTCTCCCTGTTCGGCCTGAAACCCGCGGGGCATCATCTGGTGAACGCAGCACTGCACAGCTTGAACGCGATGCTCGTGTTTGCCGTGCTGCGCGCGCTCACCGGCTCGTTCTGGCGCAGCGCGCTGGTCGCCGGATTATTCGCGTTGCATCCGATGCACGTCGAATCCGTCGCCTGGATCAGCGAACGCAAGGACGTCCTCAGCGGCTGCTTTTTTCTGCTCACGCTGCTGGCCTACGCCCGCTACGTCTCCGGCGAAAAGATTCAGCAATCGAAATCAAAATTTTGGTACGCCTTGACCTTGCTTTGTTTCGCCCTCGGCCTGATGAGCAAACCGATGCTCGTCACCCTGCCCTGCGTGTTGCTGCTGCTGGACTTGTGGCCGCTGCGCCGGATGACCTGGCCGGTTCCGTGGCCGCAGCTGCGGCCGCTGCTGGTCGAGAAACTGCCGTTCATTCTCCTCACCATCGCCTCTTGTGTGATCACGTATTGGATTCAAAGTGATGCCGGCGCAACCAGCGAAATCCCCCTGAACACGCGCCTCGCGCGCATTTGCATCGCCTACGCCACCTATGTGGTAAAGCTGCTCGGGCCCGTCCATTTGGCGGTGTTTTATCCGCTGCCAAAAAACATTCCGTGGTGGGAGCTGGCGGGCGCGGTTGTCTTTCTCGTCGCGATTTCGCTGACGGCGTGGCGCGCGTTGCGGCGCTCGCCCGAATTGGCCGTCGGCTGGCTCTGGTTTCTTGGCACGCTCGTGCCCGTCATTGGGTTGGTGCAAGTCGGCCAACAATTGATGGCCGACCGCTACACGTACCTTCCGTCGATCGGCTTCTTCATCGCCTTCGTCTGGACCGGGGCCGCTTTTCTTCAAGGCTTCAAGGTGTCGCCGCTGGCCACGGCCACGGCCTGCGCCCTCTGGTTGGGAGGGCTGGGTTTCCTCACGGCAAAACAAATCACAACCTGGCGCAACTCCGAAGCGCTCTACACCCACGCCCTGGCCGTCACGACCGACAATCACGTCGCTCACAACAATCTTGCGGCCCTTTGCTTCGAACAGAAGCGCTACGAAGCGGCCGCACATCACGCCGCCGAAGCCCTGCGCATCAGCCCGAATTACGCGGATGCCCATCTCAATTACGGCAACGCGCTCAATCAAGCCGGCAAGACAGCCGAAGCGCGACAACATCTGGAGCGGGCGCTGGAGTTAAAGCCGACTCCGGCGGCGATGTTCAACCTGGCCAAGCTGTTTGCCGATGGAGGAGAGACCGCGCAGGCGGAACAACTCTATCGCGCAGCCCTGGCCCAACAACCAGGACTGGTGGACGCGCGTTACAATCTGGCGCTGCTGCTCACGAAAGTGAACCGCGCGGCCGAAGCGCAGGCAGAGTTTGAAACCGTGCTGCACGCACGCCCGATGTATCCCGGCGCACGTCTCACCCTCGGCGCCTTGCTGGCCGGGCAGAAACGTCTGGACGAAGCCGCCAAAATCTTGCGCCAGCAGGTTGAACTGTCCCCAGGCGACGCGGACGCACGATACAACCTCGGACACGTTTACCTGATGCTGGACCTGCCAACGGATGCGCGCGCGCAATTCGCCGAAGCGGTGAGATTGCGGCCGGACGATCTTGGTTTGCGGGAGAGCTACGGCGACGCCCTCTTCCAAGAAGGGCAGTTTGACCAGGCCATTGTTCAGTTGCGCGAGTTACTGCGCGCCAAACCGACTGCCAAATTGAATTATCAACTCGGGTTGGCGCAGACCGTGACAGGTGATTATACCAACGCCGTTGTCGCGCTGCGACAAGCTGTGACGCTGCAACCGAACTTCGTGGACGCGCTCAATGATCTGGCGTGGACGCTTGCGACGGCGCCCGATCCAAACGTGCGCCGGCCCGACGAAGCGCTCACTGCGGCGATGCGAGCCTGCGAACTCACCACCAACCGGGTGGCGCGCTACCTGGGCACACTCGATGCCGCATATGCGGCAGCCGGCCAATTCCCCCAAGCGATCGCCACGGCGCAGCGCGTGGTGGAGATGGCTCAAGCCATGCACGACGCGGGTCTCGCCAAGATGGCCGGGGAACGCCTGAAGTTTTATCAAGCGGGCCAGCCGTATTTTCAATCGTTCGCTCCCCCCAACCGATGAATCCGCAACCTGCCAGTCCCATGAAGTCGTGCCGGGGTGCGATTGCCTTGGGATTGTTGCTGCTCACGTTGATCGCCGCAGCCTACTGGTCGCTGCCGGGTAATGGCTTCATCACCTACGACGATCCGTACTACGTAACGAAGAACCCGGACGTGAACACCGGGCTCTCGTTGAAGAACGTGAAGTGGGCCTTCACGGCCATGCATGCGAGCAACTGGCACCCGCTCACGTGGATCTCGCACATGGTGGACTGTGAATTGTTCGGGCTTGATGCCCGGGCGCATCACCTGGCGAACCTCGGCTGGCACGCATTGAATTCCCTGTTGCTGTTCGCCTTACTGCGACGGCTGACGGGCAGCACCTGGCGCAGTTGGTTCGTCGCGGCCCTCTTTGCCGTCCACCCGATGCACGTGGAGTCCGTGGCCTGGGTTTCGGAGCGAAAGGATGTCCTGAGCACGTTTTTCTTCCTGCTGACCCTGCTGGCCTACGCACGCTACACGGCGAATACTCAACCTCGAAATCCCACGGCGCTGCTGTGGTACGGGCTGGCGTTGCTGGGGTTTGCTCTCGGGCTGCTCAGCAAACCCATGCTGGTCACCGTGCCGTGCGTGCTGCTGCTGGTGGATTTCTGGCCGCTGCGACGCTTCGACTGGCAATTCACGGTGCAAAATCTCAACCAGTTCAGCCGCCGGCTGCTGGAAAAAATTCCGTTCTTCCTGCTCACCGCCGCCTCCTGCGCCATGACGGTGGTCGCGCAGACCCGCGGCGGCTCCGTGGCACCGACCTATGACATCAATCTCATCCAGCGCGCCACCAATTGCGTCATCGCGTACGGATGGTATGTCTGGCGACTGTTCGTCCCGGTGGATCAGGCCATAATCTATCCGCTGCTGCCGGAACGTGAAACATGGCAACTCCTCGCCGCGCTCGGACTGTTGGTGACGGTCACGGGCATCGCCCTCTGGCAGGCGCGGCGTCAACCCTGGCTGCTATTCGGCTGGTGTTGGTTTCTCGGCGTCCTCGTGCCGGTTATCGGCCTCGTGCAAGTCGGCATGCAGGCGTATGCCGATCGCTACACCTATCTTTCGTACATTGGACTGACGATAGCCGTGATCTGGGGTTTGACCGAAGCTGTGCGGGCGCGGCCTGTGCTCGCGCGAACCCTCGCCATTGTTGGCGGCGCCATTGTGATCGCTGGAGTCGGGGCGACCCGACACGTGCTGACGTTTTGGAAGGACGACGAAACCCTGTATCGCCGCGCCCTCGCGGTGACCAAAAACAATTACATCGCCTGGAACAACCTCGGCTTCGCGCTTTCGGAGCGGGGCGAATACGACGAAGCGATTCGTTATTGCGAAGCCTCGTTGAGCATTGCTCCGTTGTTTGCCGAAGCCCACAACACCATTGGCTGCGCCCGGCTCGGGCAAAAGCAACCGGCGCTGGCAGTCGCCGCCTTCGAGAAAGCCGTGAACGCGCGCCCGTTCAGCCCGGTATATCGCAACAACCTTGGCACCGCCCTGCATGAACTGAAGCGTTACGACGAAGCGGTCAAAGCGTATGAAGCCGCGCTCGAGGTGGACCGCGATTACGTGGACGCGCTCTATAATCTCGGCAACACGCTGAGTGCGGTGGGACGGGGCTCGAACTCGATTACGCTTTACGAACGCGTCATCGCCCTGCGGCCCGGTTATGCCGACGCGCATTTGAATCTCGGATACGAACTGCTGCGCGCCGGCCGCCGTGCCGAAGCCCGGCAATCCTATGAAAATGCCCTGCGCGCCAGCGCGGCCTGTATCAACGCGCATTACGCCCTCGCCCAGTTCGAATTCGAGGAAAAGCGCTTCGCGGAAGCGGAACAACATTGGCGTTCGTTCCTCGCCGCAAAACCAGAAAACCTCAATGCCCGCCTGCAGTTCGCCGTTACCTGCCTGGCCGCCCAGAAACCGGCCGAAGCCGCGGCCCAAGCCCGCGAAGCGATCCGCATCACCACAACCAATGCGCCGGCGCATTACTGGCTGGCCGTTGCCCTCGAGCAAGGTGGCCAGATCGCGGAGGCTCGGGCGGAGTATGAACAATCATTGGCATTGGATCCGGACAACCCGGAGGCCTTGAACAACCTGGCCTGGCTTCTGACTTCCGCTCCCGACGCCGCGCTGCGCGATGGCCGACGTGCAGTCACACTCGCCCAACGCGCGTGCGAATTGACGAAACAACAATCGCCGTTACTGCTCGGCACCCTCGCCGCGGCTTACGCGGAGACCGGCGACTTCGCGCAAGCTATCGCAACGGCCGAGGCCGCCCGCGATCTCGCGCGAAAAAATTCCCAGTCCGACGTGGTGCAGAAGAACGAGGCGTTGCTGGCGCTGTATCGTTCGGGTAAAACATGCCGCGAGTTGCCAACTGAAACATCACGATGACCTCCCCTGCCCCGGCCAACCGCAACGCCGCACGCATCCCCTGGCTGGGACTTCTGCTGGTCCTCATCACCCTGGCGGTCTATGCACCCGTGCGGCACCACGAGTTCATCAACTACGACGACCCGGACTACGTGACGAGCAACCCGCGCACGCAAGCCGGGTTGACGATGGCGGGCATTAAATGGGCGTTCACCGAGAAGCACTCGAGCAACTGGCATCCGCTGACCTGGATCTCGCACATGCTCGACTGTCAACTGTTCGGCCTGCAGCCCGCCGGCCCGCACCTCGTCAACGCGGCGCTGCATGCCGCGAATGTCCTGCTGCTGTTGCAACTGCTCATCCGGCTGACGGGAGCGCGATGGCGCAGCGCCCTGGTGGCTGGTCTTTTTGCTTTGCACCCGTTGCACGTCGAATCCGTGGCTTGGGTCAGCGAGCGCAAGGATGTGCTCAGCACATTTTTCTTTCTGCTGACGCTGTTGGCTTACGCGCGCTACGCCGGCGCCGCAAACAATCTAAATTCAAAATCCAAACTCTGGTACGGCCTGGCCCTGCTTTGGTTCGCCCTGGGATTGCTGGCCAAGCCAATGCTCGTCACCGTGCCCTGCGTGCTTTTGTTGCTGGATTTCTGGCCCCTCCAGCGGTTGCCGTTGCAAGCGGGAGAAGCATTCCTTAAGCGGCTCCGTCCTCTGGTGGTTGAGAAAATTCCCTTTTTCATTCTGACTCTGACGGTTTCGGTTATCACCGTCATCGTCCAGCGGGATAGCGGCGCCACTGTGCCGCTCTCGGCGCTGGCCATCGGTCCGCGTCTGGCACAAATGCCCGTCGCCTACGTCCGCTATCTCGGCAAAACTTTTTGGCCCGACGATCTCGCCGTGCTCTACCCCTACGTCACCATGACGTGGAGTTCGGTGGCAGTGATTGGCGCTGCAATGCTTATTGTCGCCCTCACGGTGGCGGCCATGCGTGAGATTCGATCCCGTCCGTATCTGTTTGCCGGTTGGTGTTGGTTTCTCGGCACGCTCGTGCCGGTGATCGGGTTGGTGCAAGTGGGTCGGCAGGCCATCGCGGACCGCTACACCTACATCCCGCACATCGGCTTGTTTGTGGCGCTGGTGTGGCTGCTTGCCGAATTGCTGGACCGCGCCAAAATTCCGCGGGCAGCCCAAGCCACGGGTGCAGCCCTGCTGCTGGGCGCTTGCGGCGTGCTGACCGCCCAGCAACTCAGGCATTGGCAGAGCACCGGCACGCTGGCCCGCCAAACCATCCGCGCCACCAAAGACAATTACGTCGCCCATGCGCATCTGGCCGGAGCGCTCATGGCGGAAGGCAAGCTCACCGAGGCCGTCGCCGCCTGCCAGGAATCCCTACGACTCAATCCGGCGTTTCCGGAGGCGCACAACATTTTGGCCACACTTTATGTGCGACTGGATCAACCCGAGCAAGCCATCGCCAGCTACCGCGAAGCCATCCGACATGACGGAAATTATCCCGAGCCGCATCACGGTCTCGCGGGCCTTTTCATCAAGCTGGCCCGCTACCCGGAAGCCGAGACCGAAAGTCGCGCGGCATTGCGTATTTCCCCATTGCATTTTCCGTCGCTCTACACGCTCGCGCAGTCGCTGCACAGCCAGAACCGGCTCGATGAAGCGATGCAAGTTTACCAGCAACTCGATACCCTTCGGCCGGGTCTGTTCTCCTCGCATTACGGACTGGGCAGCATTCACGTGCTGAAAGGCCGGGTGACGGAAGCATTGCGCGAGTTTCAAATCGCCCTGAGCATTCAGCCAACGAACACTGCGGTCCACAATTCACTGGGCACGTTGTTGCTCGATGGCGGCAAGGTGATGGAAGCTTCGAATCACTTCGCCACGGCCGCGACGCTCGAACCAACCAACGTCATTGCCAACGCCCAGCTGGCCGCACTCCTGGTCGCTGCGCGGCAGGATGAACGCGCCGCGAAACATTACCGCGTCGCGCTCCAATCGGGGACGGAGCAAAGTGATGGCCTGAATAATTTTGCCTGGCTGCTCGCTACGAGTTGGGACGACCGCGTGCGCAACGGCGCCGAGGCCGTGAAGCTGGCCGAACGCGCTTGTGAACTCACCGGCCAGCGCATGCCCGTGTTCATCGGCACACTGGCGGCGGCGTACGCGGAAGCGGGGCGGTTCGAGGACGCGGTGGCCGCCGCCACGCGCGCGCGGGACCTGGCCCGGGAACAAAAGTTGGACGCGGTGGCGGCTCGCAACGAGGAATTGTTACAGCAATACCGCGCGGGCAAGGCCTATCACGAACCGAAGCCATGAATTCGCCGCGCGTCAGGCTCCTCGCCCTTGCGGGCATCGCGTTTTGCGCGCTCGCAAGCCTGTGGTGGATGGCGCAGCACGAACCGCGCATCCGTTTTTTATCCGCGCATGGGCCGGCCCAATGGATTCTATACCCCGCGCCGCCCGACGCCGAGATGCACCAGACGGTACCGATCTGGACCGAATTCCGGCGTGAGTTCGTGCTTCCAGGCGCGGGTGCGGAAGCCAAATTGGAAATCCGCGCCTTCACGGAATTCCAAGTCACGGTGAACGGCCGGTCGCCGGCAAATCCCTTACAGCCAGTCAAGTCATGGAAAACGGCAACGCGATTTGACGTCGGCTCACTGCTGCAAGCAGGAACGAATTACATCCACATCATCGTAACCAACCGTTCCGGCCCGCCGGCCTTGTGGGCAACACTGACCAGCGGCACAGCGTCGATTATTACCGACTCTGCTTGGGCTTGCTCGTTGGTTGGCGCCGTCTGGCAACCGGCGTTGCCGGCGAACGAACCCAGGCCCCGTCAAGCAGGTCATCCCATGCTCGGATCCGAAACGGCCGGAGCCTCCCTTCGGAGCGTGGGTTGGATCTGGCTTGGTTTGCTGGTGCTGATCGGCATCGGCGCCAAGTTTGCCGGCCAGTTCGCTGAACGATTGGCCAAATCCAATTCCGCCGCTCGCGAGTGGTGGCCGCTTTGGCTGGTCGCGGGACTTTGGGTGCTCTTGCTGGTTAACAACCTGCCGCAACTCCCGACCCTGTTCGGTTTCGACACCGATGGACATACGGAATACATCCGCTTCCTCCAGAACCACGGTCGGCTGCCGCTCGCCAACGAAGGCTGGCAAATGTATCAACCGCCACTCTACTACCTGCTCAGTGCCGGTCTGCTCGGAATTGTCGGACAGGAAATGAACGAAGCCAGCACGTGGCTGGTGCGCGCGTTCAGCGGAGCGATCGGCCTGAGCCACCTGCTCTTCCTCTGGCTCGCCTTGCGCCGGCTTTTTCCCAACCAACGGGGCAACCAGGTCGGCGGGTTGCTCTTCGCAGCGAGCTTGCCCGCCTTGCTCTGCGTTTCCCAATTCATCACCAACGAGGGCTTGGCGGCGATGTTTTGCACCGCAACGCTCTACTTCGCGTTGCGGACCGCGCAGAGCGAGAATTCGCCACCCAAGTTCCATTTGGCAACCGGTATTTGCCTGGGTCTGGCGTTGCTCGCGAAATTCTCGGCGATGGTGCTCGTGCCCTTCGTCTTCGCCCTGCTCGCATGGAGGGCGGCAAAGGCAACGCCAACCCGACGACCGTTTCGCTGGCGCAGCCTCGCGTTGACCGTCGCGGCCTGTCTGATCGTGTGCGGCTGGCACTATGGCCGGGTGTGGCACCAATTCGGCAATCCGCTCGTTGGCAACTGGAGTCCCGAATCCGGTTTTGCCTGGTGGCAGGAGAACGGTTTCACCACCGCCAATTATTTTTGTTCGTTCGGCCGCGCCCTCACTGCGCCGCTGTTCAGCGGCTTCGATAGCCTTGCCGACGGCCTCTATTCCACGCTCTGGGCGGACGGCTTGTGCAGTGGCGGAACGAAAATGAGCTTTCGTCCGCCATGGAATTATTCGCTGATGATTGCCGGTTTGTGGCTCGCACTCGTCCCCGGTTTCCTGGTGGTGCTTGGGGCTGTTCGCTTCGTGAAACGCTGGGTGCAAGAGGCCAAACCTGAAGATCTGCTGTGGCCGGCACTCTTGGTCGCCTATTCCCTCGCGATCGCGGCCATGACGTTGCGCGTGCCGTCGTACGCCCAGGCCAAATCAGTCTATGCGCTCGCCGCATTGCTGCCGCTCTGCGCGTGCCTGATGGCCGGACTGGAAAGCGTTCGCAACGTTCATCGCTGGGTGCACCGCGGTTGCCTCGCAGCCCTCGCACTTTGGATGCTGAATGCTTTCGCGAGTTTCTGGATTCGCAGCGGCGCCGCTTCCACGCATGAAATGCTGGCGGCGAATCACCTTGAGTTAGGCCATCCGACAGAAGCGCTCGCCGAGTTAGAACGCGCGCGCGAATTGAATCCCGACAGCGCCAGCGCCGCCAGCCAACGCACCACTGCATTGCGTTTGCTGGGACGACCCGACGAAGCGCGCGCCCAAGCCGCGGAAAGTTTGTCGCGGCACGGCGTTGCGGGCGGCGCCTGGATGGAGTTGGCTCAATTAGCGGTCGCCCAAGGCGATTATGACGCAGCCGCCGCGCTCGCGTCTGAAGCGGCGGCGAAGTTACCTGATGATCCCCAAGCCACGCACAACGCCGCCTTGTGGACGCTGCAAGCGGGCAAGCCGCGCGAGGCAGAGGATCTTTTCCGGCGCGCGCTACGCATTCGCTTCGCCAATCACGCCCTGCATTTTCTGCTGGGCAAATCGCTCGGCGCACAAGGACGCGACGCGGAAGGGCTGGCCCACATGCGCCTGGCGGTGCGGTTGAAGCCGGATTGGGCCATGGCGCTGAACGAACTCGCGTGGATTCTGGCCAGTCATCCCGATACGGCCGTGCGCAACGGCGCCGAGGCCGTTACTCTCGCGGAACGGGCGTGCGAACTTACGCAACGAAAGCAACCGCACATGATCGGCACGCTCGCCGCCGCGTATGCCGAAGCCGGCCGGTTTGAAGACGCGGTGCGCACCGCTCAGGAAGCGATTCAGAACGCCACCGCTGCCGGCCTGAACGAAATCGTTGGGAGCAACCAAGCGCTGTTGGAGTTGTATCGCGCCGGCAAACCCTATCACCTGCCGGCCAACGGCGAAGTCCCGGCGAAAAATTGACAGCCGGTCGGCGATTCGCTAGCGTGCCCGCGAATTGACGGGTTATGAATACAGCCCTTAGTCAACACGTGCTGGTGCTCAACCGGCTGTGGCAGGCGGTCAACGTCTGCACCGCCAAGCGCGCCTTGACCTTGGTTTTCCAAGGCCAGGCACAAGTAGTCCTCAACGCACCCGACGGCTCTTTCCGCACCTACAGTTTCTCCGAGTGGCGCGACGTGCCGACTGAAGCCGAAGAAGAGACGGTGCATACCATTTCTTTCCGCATTCGCGTGCCACGCGTCATTCTGCTGTTCGCGTTCGACCGGTTGCCGAAGAAGGAAGTGAAGTTTACCCGGCACAACATTTTCGAGCGGGACCGCAACATGTGCCAGTACTGCGGCGGCACGTTTGACCGGAAGGATCTGAACTTGGATCACGTCATCCCCCGCGACCGCGGCGGGCCGACGAGCTGGGAGAACATTGTCTGCTCCTGCATCGAGTGCAACACGCGCAAAGCCAACCGCACCCCCGCGGAAGCCGGCGTGCAACTGGTTCGGAAGCCCAAGCGCCCGAAATGGCGACCGTTCGTGCAAATCAACTTCACGCTCCAAAAGCACGACAGTTGGAAGCATTTCATCGACCTCGCCTATTGGAATGTCGAACTAGGCGAAGAGCCCGGAGTATAGCCCGCAACGGATGCAGGCCCAGCGACGGCGTGCCGGCCCAAGATTCAGTCTTTCGCTGCAGTCTTGGCGTTTTCGATCAATTCCCAAAACTTTGGATTCTGCTGCAGAGTTTCATCCTCGTCCGCCTTGAGTCCGGAACGATAGAGAAAATCCTTGAGGGTATTTCGATTGAGAATCCGATGCACCAGCAGGCCCAGATCGTGCCGCTCGAAGTACACCCGATAATCGCCGACGCGGAAGCGGTGCAGAATTTTGCCCCCGCGCTCGAGCTTGCCAAAATCGTCGAGTTCGGTGGCGAGCACCTGATGTGGCAAACCCCGAAATTCGCCGAGAATCTGGAGTTGGAGTTCCTTGGGCATCCGCGCCAGTTCCGCCGCACTGGTCGGATTGAAAATGATCTGAAATGGGAGCATGGCAAATTGGTAGCGCGTACGGGAATCGAACCCGTCTCTCTAGGCGCCATTTTCAAGTTGTTGATTCACAACAACCGGGCGGTTCCAAAAACGGTATTTCTTGAACTTCTTATTCTCACTTTTATTCTCACCTCATGGCGAGCGTCGTCAGAAGATCAAAATCCCGGTTCTGGACCGCGTGCTACACGAGCCGCGACGGCCGCCAACTCAAACGTTCTACCAAGACGACGGACAAGAATCAAGCCACCGAAATTGCCATCGAGTTTGAACGCGTCGAAAGACGGGCGATGCAGGGCTCGCTCACGTCCACGCAGATCAAAAAAGTGCTCAATGATGTCTCCGAAAAGGTCACGGGCGACACGCTGATTGCGCCCACCACGGAAAAGTATTTAGACGATTGGGTGGCGGGCGTCGGGGCGCGCGCCACCCCGGCGACGGTCGAGCGTTACAAACATTCGGTCAAACTCTTCGTCGACCATTTGGGAGATAAGGCGAAGAAACCCATCACGGCGGTCACCCCGCACGACGCCGAGGGTTTTTTGAATTCACGCTTAAAAGCCGGGGTCGCGCCCAAAACTGCCATCGTTGATTTGAAAATCATCAACATCGCGTTCCGGCGGGCGGAAAATTACGGCACGATCTTGAAAAATCCCGTCGTTGCGGTGCGACCGCCCCGGGAAGTTTGCTCGGAGCGGGAGGTCTTCACGCAGGACGAGGTGCAAAAAATGGTGAACGTCGCGCCGACCGTCGAATGGCAGACCCTGATCCTGTTTGGGTATTTTCTGGGTGCGCGTCTCCGGGACTGCGTGCGGATGACTTGGGACAACGTCAAACCGGACACCGGAGTGATTGAATATCAGCAGCAGAAAACCGGCAAAAAAGTCACCGTGCCCATGCATTATCACGTGATTGAACATATTCACTTCCTTTCCACCTTCGGAACGCATGGATTTCTTTGCCCAAATTGGCCGGGAAGTTGTCCGGCGGGCGGCGCGGCCTATCCGAGGGCTTCAAGCGGATTGTGGTCAAGGCGGGGCTCGACCCAATGACGGTTCAAGGAAAGGGAATACGAAAATTCTCCAAACGCTCGTTCCACTCACTGCGGCACAGCTTTAATTCTGCTTTGGCAAATGCGGGTGTGCCCGAAGATGTGCGCATGAAGTTGACCGGCCATGCCTCCAAGGTGATGAACAAAAACTACACGCACCTGAATGTGGCCACGCTCAAGAATGCGATGACGACGATGCCATTGTTTGGCCCGGTCAAAGCCGATAAACCAGGAAGCAAGGGAGAAGAAGACAACCACGAATAAGTCACCGCTTCATCCGCTCTTCTATTTCCGCCAGCATCATCTTCTCGTTCTGCCTTTGTTCCGCCAAAGTGATGGGACGTTTGCGCAACTTGCCGCGCTCCAGATTTCCGCCTTCAGGATCATCGGTCGCCCAATCATACAATTTTGAGATGAATTCTTCCGGGGAATAAAAGCCGACCCTGACAGACTGGTTACCGATGTCGCCCAAGGCATCGCGAATATGACCAAGTTTCTTCCGATTCATGGACACGACAGCGATCCGCGTAAAACTGGTTTGCAGAAATTTACGGATGCTTTCAATTTCGTAATCGACGGGCGTCGTGACCGTGACCTGACAGACGATGGTAAGACTGCCTCGCCTCAACACAATGTCCGCCCTGCCCTGCACCTCCGGAAACAGCACCTCGTAGGAAACGGTGTAGTCCAAACTTTCCGCTTCCGCACCAATCGCGTCCTTGATGTTGGTGTGGGATTTTCCTTCAACGTCATCCTGGGTCGGTGCTGATGTGGCCGCGACACTAGCTGCGGTTGCGACTGGTGGTGCAACTTCGGAAGCAGGTGGCTTCGCC
Source organism: uncultured Bifidobacteriaceae bacterium (assembly GCA_964456685.1). Taxonomy (GTDB): domain Bacteria; phylum Verrucomicrobiota; class Verrucomicrobiia; order Limisphaerales; family JADLHS01; genus CAYWCK01. The sequence goes on from CAYWCK010000064.1 coordinate 14,602, forward strand.
GGCTTCGGAACTTCGGCAGCTTCTGATGCCGCAGGATTCTGTGGCGGTGCGGCCATGGGTTTCGCCTCAGCACCCTTCGGCGCAGCGCTTTCAAGACCAAGCCCGGCGCGCATCGCGGCTTCAACGTCCGCACGCGGTCGGGCATAGGTTTTCCGAGAAGCGGCGATCACGGCTTGTCGCACTGCGGTTGACTGGTCGGATGAGTCATCCTCGGAGAAGGGAACGGTCAGATTGAAATCCTGAGTGGCCTTATCAACACGACAAATGGCCTGACCGGGTTCAAGATTCTGCAAATCCTGCATTTCAAAGAAGGCGAATCCTTGGGCCAGCTTTCGGGCATCGTCGTCACCCACACCAAAACAAATGCGCGTGCCGGAATTCGACATGACGGCACTGGCGACTTCAGAGTCCCGTTCCAATTGCCGCAATTCCTGGTGCGCGAGGGTCAGATCAATTCGATATTTACGCGCCCCGGTCAAAATCTCCGCCATTGAGGGCGTGATGAAATTGTGAAATTCATCAATATAGAGCCAGAAATCCTTGCGGGCTGCCACCTGTTGCGCCTGACGGCTCATGGCGATCTGCTGAAATTTGGCCACGAGCAGCGTTCCGAACAGGTAGGAGTTCTCCTTACCGAGCATACCCTGTGGCAGCTTGGCGAGGAAAATCTGCCCGTTATCCATGATACGGGCAAAATCGAGACGGTTCTCTGACTGCGACACCATGTAACGAATGGGCTTGGGAGCGAGCAGCGCTTCGAGCCGCGTCACCACCGGCCCAATGGATTTGTTACCGGACAATTGGGGAAATCCCTTTTGCCAATAATAAACCAACTCCGGGTCATCCACGGTCTTAAGAACTTCAGCGCGGCAGGCAGGTTCGATCAAAAACCGTCGCAAATCAGACAAAGTTCCGCCCCGTTTACTTTCAAGAAAAACGAGGATGGCATTGTTAAGCACGGAGCCCATCTGGTCGCCCCAACTATTTGATAGCCGGCGAAACACCGAAACGAGGTCCGACGCCAGCAGGGTTTTCTCCAAATCGGAATGAGCGGATAAAATATTGAATCCAACGGAATACTGTTCATCCGAGGGGTCAACCACGATGACATCGCCAATCCGACTAGGCGGTGTAATGCCTAAAATCTTGTCCACTAAATCGCCATGTGGGTCGAGTACCGCAACGCCTTGACCATTTTCGATGTCCTGGCGAATGAGGTTGAACAGCAAATTGGATTTGCCTTTGCCTGATCCGCCGATGACATGCGTGTGAGCGCGGACGGCGTTTTCAGCCAGCAGGGAGTTGGCGAATGCAGCTTAATGAACTGATACAGACTCAAAGAAGTTGAGCCGCCTCCGATAACAATTTTACCATGACGGCTGATTTTTTGTGAAGTTATGGTCCGAATGCTGCCGTCCTTGCCCGGATGATTCGCACCTTGATTCAAACCCGAAATGCGGATAATGATTCCGAGCCGTGAAAGTTCCGCGATTCAGCGAAATCAAAGCCCAGGAAGCCAAACGCCGTCTGGCCGTCATCGGGCGCCGGGGTTCGCGTTCGGCAGCCGTGCGGCAACGTCAAGTTTCGCTGGTCGGTGACGGGGCGAAATGGCGGATCACCAACTTTCGCCAAGTGGCCGCCGCGATGGCCAGATGGGCCTGACTTGTGGGCTCGCGTTTTACTCTTCAGCAATTCTCGCCGGTCTTTAAGGTGCGTAATGCCGAGGGTCTCCCGTATGTTTTGATCGGCGGGCAGGCCGTCAATTATTGGGCGGAACGCTATCTTGCCGAGGAGCCGGAACTTCGGAAGCACGTGCCGTTCACCAGCGAGGACATTGACTTCCAGGGAAATCGTGAGGATGTCCGGCACATTGCGGCACAACTCGAACTCAGCCCGGTCTTCCCGCATAAGGTCGCCATGACCGCACTCGCGGGCGCGATTCCTTTCCGCATCGGCACGTTGGCATCGAACATCGAAGTCGTACGCGACGTTCCCGGAGTGACCGGCGGAGCGGTGGCGACACTGGCCATCGATGCGGAATGGCGGGGCCAGAAAATACGCGTGCTCGATCCCATTTCCTTGCTGGTTTGCAAGATGAACCTGACGCTAACCGTTTCGCAGGAAAAACGCCAGGACCTCGAACACCTGAAGATTCTGTTTTATTGCGTGCGTGGTTTTCTAAGGGAATTCTTGCTGGAAGCTGACCGTGGTAACATTCCCGCCAAGGGCTGGCTGGGAGCGGTCAACAGAGTGATGAAATTGGCAAAATCAACCCGTGGTCGCAAGGCTGCCAAGAAAGCCGAGATCCGCTGGCCTGAAATTCTGCCACTGGCAGAGATTGCAAAGAGCCAACACGAGAAGATTACGATGTTTCGTGAAAAGCAATTGGCTCGCGGCGTTGACGCCATGTTCAACTAAAAGCCTCCCCTGATTGAGGGGAGGTGTGAGTTCAATAATCTTCCGGAAGCAAGACCGTGGTAACCGAGCGGTCAGCTTCGGTGATGATCCAGAACTGTTTTCCTGAAACGGTGGTGTAGAGAGACATGATACGGAGTCCCTCAACTAGCGCAGACGCGTTCAGCGCCTAATCGTCCCTTTGAAGATTACCCCAGTCACCGGATTGGTGCCGGCGCAATCCTGAAACCATCTCTTCGTGCGTGAGCGCGTGCACGGCACTCGCGGTCGCAACAATGTTGCCAAGTGGGAAGAGTCCCATCGGAATGGCAGGCCCGTTCATAGGCGATAATCCTCGAACGTCGCCGCCAGACCATCCTCGTCATCGCCCAATAATTGTTCCAGTGCGGCCTTGGTTTTCAGCCGGCCGGTATCGGGCTTGGCATCTTTCGAACAACCCGGACACCGGATGACGTTGATGACGCTTTAGCCGAACTCCCACCCCACTGCCCGGAATTCCTGCCGGTAACGGTCATTGAGTTTTTCGGCGCGTGGCAGCGAATGCCACGCTTCGGCTTCCTCGTGGCTGAGGCCGGTTTCAAAGATGGCGTCATGCCAGAGGTGATACGTGTCCCACGGTTCGCCGCAGGTGGTGCAATGAACATCCATGATG
>CAYWCK010000065.1:0-17622 GCA_964456685.1 uncultured Bifidobacteriaceae bacterium
CGCCGTGCGGGGATGGACAAACACCGCTGCGCGGGCCGCCAGGCGCTTCGCCTCGCCCAGGCTCGTTTCCACGGCTTTCAAAACCACTGGCCCGGCTACTGGTCCGATTCGACACAAGGTGTAGGCGACGGATGCTTGGTAGTCGGGATCGCGGTCGCCAAGTTGTCGGATGAGTGCGGGCACGGCCGGCAAGGCCGCTGGGCCAGTCTCGCCCAAGGCATAAATGGCCGCACGCCGGCGCGCCGGCAGCGGATCTTCAAGCAACGGTACCAGGCCCAGCACGGCCGACTCACCGATTGCGCCCAACGCACCGGCTGAATCCCACATTACCTGCGCCTCGGGATCATGCATCGCTTTGAGCAATGCGGGGACTGCGGCGTTGGCATTTGTGCCCAGCGCCTTGAGGCCGGTCGCCGCCATGCTCCGCGAACTGGCAAACGAGATCGGCTTGAGATCCTTGGTCATACCGCGTCCAATTGCGCCGGGCAACCGCGCGCCCAACCACTCGCGGGCTTTGCGGAGAAAGGACGCGTCCGTGCGCAGCTTGTTCAACAAGGTGGGGACAGCTGCAGGGCCGATGGCGCGCAAAGCCGCCGTCGCGGCTTCCCGATCCGGCGGATTAGGTGAGTACAGCTGCCAAGTCCATTGCCAGACATCCTTACCTTGGTAAACGACCGGTTGTTCCGGCCAGATCAACGCCACGAGGCCCGCGAGCAAGATTCCCAACCCCAGAGCAATCCAGATGAATGTCCGCTTCTTCATGCTGCCGATGTGACCACAGTCTGCTCCCGGAGCCGCGGCACTGCAACCGCCCCGTGCTAACGTGGACGGGGCGCGATCAGACTGTTGGTGGTCGAGAGTGTTTCCGGCAGGTCGTGGGAATGACCGTTCACCCCGCGGCCGTTGCCGGAAGCGGCTTGTTCGGAAATCTGACGATAGGTTGCAAACGCCAGCAGCGGCCAGGCGTTGCGGTACATGTCGTACTTGAGATAGAACACCTTGGGGAAGCCCGTCCCAGTGGTTTCGGCTTCGGACCACGAACCCTCTGGATTCTGCGTGCGGATGAGATACTCGATGCCGCGCTTTACGCTTGGGCGCTCGGGATCACCGAAAGCGCACAAGCCCATAACCGCCCACGCGGTTTGCGAAGCCGTGCTGGGGCCGCGGCCTTTGTAAACCGGGTCATCGTAGGTGTTGCAGCGCTCACCCCAGCCGCCATCAGTGTGCTGAACGGATTCCAGCCAATCCCGGGCCTTGAGCAGCCACGGCTGGTTCATGTCAATTTTCAACGCGCGCAGACCGCGCAGGACCTGCCACGTGCCGTAGATGTAGTTGACCCCCCAGCGGCCGTACCAGGAGCCGTCGGTCTCCTGCTGTCGCCGGACATAATCCAGAGCGTCCTTTACCTGCGGGTTGGTGACGGGAAAATTCTCGTAGCCGAGCAATTCCAAAATGCGCGCGGTGATGTCGGCGCATTCCGGGTCCAGCATCGCGTTGTGATCGGCGAACGGAACTTTTTCCAGAATGTTCTTCGTGCAGTCCTTGTCGAACGCCGCCCAACCGCCGTCCTTGCACTGGAAGGCCATCATCCATTTCAAGCCACGCACGAAACATTCGTCGCGTTGCTTGGGGTTGTTCGTCGGGACCTTGCGCAACGCGAGCAGCACCATCGCCGTGTCATCGACGTCCGGATTCCATTTATTCTCGTATTCGAAGACCCAGCCGCTGGGCTCGACTTTGGCGGGATTCTTGTACTGCCAGTCGCCGCGGAAACGAATTTCTTTCGTCATCAACCATTCGGCGGCGCGCCGGATGCGCGGATCATCTTCCGGGATGCCGGACTCCCGCAGACAAATGGTTACGATAGCCGTGTCCCAGACGGGCGAGAAACAGGGCTCGATTCTCACGCTATCGGGGGTTTCATGTTCGAGCTTCTTGAGCTCGTATTCGGCGCGTTTGACTTGCGGATGATTGTCGTTGTAACCGAGCGCCTTCAATGCGATGAGCGCATTGAGCATCGCCGGAAAAATAGCTGCGAGACCGTCGCTGCCCTCGAAGCGTTCCAGCATCCATTGCTCCGCCTTTTTCAGCGCCATTTTGCGGAAAGGATGGATGCCGTAGTGAGCGAAGACTTCCGCGAATTTGTGCAGCCGGTCCAGCCACAGGAAAAAATTCCGCAACGAAATCCGATCCGGGTCAGGGGGCAGGGCCAGATCCCGCTCGTGGAAACCCTGCGGGTAAAGCTCGTCCAGATTGACGTTGTTCTTGAGCGGACGAGTGGGCTTGAAGTGATTGATGATGGCCAGGGGCACGAGCATGGCGCGGGACCAGTTGCTCATATCCCAGAAATTCACGTGAAACCACTTGCCGATCAGCAGGACTTCACACGGAATCGTGGGCACATATTTCCACGGGAACAAGCCAAGCAGCGCGAGATACAACTTCGAGAACGTGTTCATCCGCGGCACGCCGCCGAGGTTCATGGCCATTTCGCGCGCGCGCAACATGCGCGAATCAGTCACCGGCATGCCCGCCAGTTTAAGCGCCAGATACGCCTTGATGGTCGCATTCACCTCGGACGGACCGCCGAAATAAATGTTCCAGCCGCCGTCCGGCAACTGCATGGAGAGGAGGTGATTGACGGCCTTGCGCTGCCATTCCGGATCCACCTTCCCGTTCCAATGGTGGTAGGCGATGGTGTCGGAAACCAAGGTAGAATCCACCATGAGTTCACCCACCCAAAACCCTTCCGGTTTCTGGATGCTGAACAAATAATCCTGCGACCGCTTGGTGGCGGCGATTAATTCAGGCCATGGTTGCGGACCTTGCGCGGGCGTTTGCTTCGAGGCCGCACACTGGTCGGATTCAGTCGATACAGGCACAGCCATAATCTGGAAATTTGCGCGCAGGGTGTAAAGTCCTTTGTCCTTGCGGCCTTTCATTTTCATTTTGTCCCGCCCCGAAACGGCTATACTTTCCCGACCATGCTATTGGAATTCACGAAAATGAACGGCGCGGGCAATGACTTCCTCCTCATTGATAATCGCACCGGCAAAATCAACCTGACGACCGCGCAAATCGTCCATCTGTGTGACCGGCATCGCGGGGTTGGTGCGGATGGTTTGATGTTGCTCGTCCCAGCGCGAACGGGCAAAGCCGACTGGGCGTGGGATTTCTACAATAGTGACGGCAGCTCGGGCGAAATGTGCGGCAACGGCGCGCGCTGTTTCGGCCGGTTCGTTCAGAAGACCGTCGGTGTGAAGGACGCGTTTACGTTCGAGACGGGCGCGGGAATCATCACCGCCGTGCTGCAGGGCGCGCGTGTGACCGTGAACCTCACCAAGCCCAAGGATCTGCGTATAAACGAGTCGGTAAAACTCTCCACCGGTGTAGAAACGATTCACTCGCTGAATACCGGTGTGCCGCATGCAGTGCTCTACGTGTCGGACGCGGACAAGGCCATGGTCATGTCGCTCGGCGCGGAGATTCGGCGTCACGCGCATTTCGGTCCGCGCGGCACGAACGTGAATTTCGTGCAGGTGCTTGGACCGAATCAGATTCGTGTGCGCACCTTTGAGCGTGGTGTTGAAGGTGAAACGCTCGCCTGCGGTACCGGCGTGAGTGCCGCCGCCATGATTTCGGCGCGCGTTCACAAATTCAGCTCGCCGGTAAAGGTGCAGGTGCAAGGTGGAGACACGCTGGAAGTTAGCTTCAAGGACAGCGGGACGGATTTCGACGACGTCCACCTGAACGGCCCGGCGGATTTTGCTTTTGAGGGACGGGTGGAGATTTGATGAAGCTTCGGCGTCTCGTCCCAATTCCAATTTGCGCGAGCGCAAGGGCCGCGGAGATTACTGGACTTCGTGAATTTCAAGCTCGCCAAGCCGGCCAATTTTCCTGATCGTATGCCGCTCTACGGAGATCCATAGAAATGCAATTTACCGGGACTTACACTGCTATTGTAACGCCGTTCAAGGACGGCAAAGTCGATGAACCTGCGCTGGAACGATTGATCAAGGCGCAAATCAAAGCCGGCGTGGACGGCATCGTGCCCGTCGGCACGACCGGCGAATCCGCCACGCTCGATTACGAGGAGCACATCCGCGTAATCGCGCTCTCCGTGAAGTGCGCGCACGGCAAAATCAAGGTCATAGCCGGCACGGGGGGCAACTCTACGAAAGAGGCGATTTATCTCACCCAACAAGCCGAGAAGGCCGGTGCGGATGGTTCGCTTCAGGTCGCACCGTATTACAACAAGCCGACGCAGGAGGGGTTGTTCCAACATTTCCACGCGGTCGCCTGTGCCTCGCATCTGCCGATCCTTCTGTACAGCATTCCGGGCCGGTGCGGCATCGAGATCAGTGTTGAGACCGTGAACCGGCTCGCGCACGACAGCGTGAACATCGTCGGCATCAAGGAAGCGGGGGGAAATCCCGATCGCGTGTCGCAGCTCCGCGCCGCGCTTGGTCACAAGTTCACAATCCTGAGCGGCGACGATGCCTTGACCCTGCCGTTCATGTCGGTCGGCGCGCATGGCGTGGTCAGTGTGGCGTCGAACATCATCCCGCGCGACGTCGCGCACATGGTGCGCGCCTACTCGACCGGCAACCACTCGCTCGCGCTGAAGTTGCACGAAAAATATTACCCCATTTTCAAGGACCTCTTTATTGAGACCAATCCCGGTCCGGTCAAGGCGGCGCTGGCGATGATGGGCGTGATGGAGGACGAATTCCGTTTGCCGCTGGTGCCGATTTCCGCCGGCAGCCGGGATAAACTGCGGAAAACTCTGAAAGCCTGTGGGGTATTGAAATGACCAAGATCATCATCACCGGCGCGAAAGGGCGGATGGGGCAGGCGATCGATGCTTGCGCCAGCCGTAATCCCCAGCTGCAAGTGGTTGGACGCATTGACAAGGGTGACGACCTCCGTTCGGTGATTGCCAGCGGTGACGTGGTCATTGATTTCAGCGCTCACACGCTGACGCCCGAGGTTGCGAGTTTGTGCGCGGAGCGCAAAAAGCCGCTCGTCATCGGCACCACTGGCCACAATGACAGCGAGACATTCGCGATCAAAAAAGTGATCGAGCCGATTCCCGTGGTTTGGGCCTCAAATTTTTCCACCGGCGTTAACACGTTGTTTTGGTTGACCGGCAAGGCCGCGGAGATTCTCGGTCCGGCCTTCGACCTTGAGGTGGTGGAAATGCATCATCGCCTTAAACACGATGCGCCCAGTGGTACGGCAAAAACGCTCGTGGAAATTCTGGCCAAAGCGCGGCATTTGCACCTTCCCGAAGCCGCGCGGCATGGCCGCCACGGCATCACCGGCGAGCGCACGGCGCATGAAATCGGTGTTCACTCGCTCCGCGGCGGCGACGTGGTGGGGGATCATACGGTGATTTTCTCGACCGGCGGCGAGCGGGTGGAGCTAACGCACAAGGCTTCGAGCCGTGACACCTTTGCGAATGGTGCGCTCCGTGCCGCGCAATGGGTCGTGAAGCAAAAGCCGGGGCTTTACGACATGCAGGATGTGCTGGGATTAAAATGATCGTCGGCCGCGTCAGTTTGCAACTGCTGCCAGCCGACGCGGACAGCCAGTTGGTCCAAGCCGGTTTCCTGATTCTGCCGGACGTGATTGCGCCGGATGTTTGTGACGCGATCATCGGTGCGATCGCTGCCTTGTATAAAGTTCACAGCGAAACGGCGCGCCGACGGATCGGTGGCGTGCGAAATGTCCTCCACCATTGCCCGCTCGTAGCCGAACTGGCTTGGTCCGAATCTTTACTGAAACTTGTCAGGCCGTACCTGGGTGAGGCCGCATCGCCGGTTCGCGGCTTGTTCTTCGACAAAACGCCGGAAGCCAATTGGCGGGTGCCGTGGCATCAAGACCTGACCATCGCCGTGGCGACCAAAATTGAAACTCCCGGTTTCGGTCCATGGTCGCTCAAGGACGGCGTGCATCATGTGCAACCACCCGTCCAGGTTTTGGAAGGAATGTTGACGCTGCGCCTGCATCTGGATGATTGCCCTGCGGATAACGGTGCGTTGCGCGTCCTGCCTGGTTCGCATCGGGCCGGCGAATTGTCCGCTGCACAAATCGAAGAACGGACGCAGGAGAACCAGAGTGCGGTATGTGCGGTAAGCCGTGGCGGGGTGCTGCTCATGCGACCGCTGTTGTTGCACGCTTCTTCGCCCGCGAGAATCCCAGCGCACCGGCGCGTTCTGCATCTCGAGTATGCGGTGGAAGCATTACCCAACGGTCTGCAATGGTTTGACCAATGAAACCATCCGTCTTCATTGCCTTGGGCTCAAACCTGGGCGACTCCCGGAATATTCTCCATCAGGCGATGGATCGTTTGGCGGAATTTTCCGCAGAACCCGTTCTCAAATCGTCCTTGTGGCAGACCGCGCCGGTGGATTGTCCGCCTGGTTCGCCGCCGTTTGTGAACGCGGTCGTTGGTCTTGTGCCGCGATCGGGCCAGACTCCGGAAGGACTTCTGGCAGCGCTTCAACAGTTGGAAGGGGAGTTTGGTCGTCGGCCCAAGCAGGTGATGAATGAGCCGCGTCCGTTGGATCTGGACCTGATCTGTTTTGCGAACGAATCCCGGAACTCGGTGACTTTGCAACTGCCGCACCCGCGTGCCGCGCAACGGCGGTTTGTGCTGCAACCACTGGCGGAGCTTGCCCCCGACCTGGTTTTGCCCGGCGAAAAAAAGACCGTTCAACAATTGCTGAACGGTCTTCAAAGTGCCGAGGTCGTTTTGCGCCTCTGACCGGCGAGTTCAGGCGCGCCAGCCTTTGCGATTTTCCCGTTTCACGAGCCGGTTCAGTTCGGGATGGTTGGTGACTTTCATATTCGCCCCGTCCCACTCCACTTTCTTCCCGGCGCCGGCGGCCTGCGCCAGATTGCCGAGCAGGCAGAACTCGGTGAGACGCGTGCCGTAGTCGAAGCTCACGGAAGTATCCTTTTTGCCGGCCCGCACCGCGTCGAGGAAGTCCACAAAGATGCCCTTCGGTCGCGGCAGGCTGACGGGTGGCTTGGGGGCTTCCTGCATTTTCTCGAACGGAACAATGTGCATTTTGTCACCGTAGGTGCCCGTGAAGATCACGCCCTTTTCGCCGACGTAGAATGTTCCGCTGTCGCCGCTGTCGAGTTCTTCGTCTGGATATTTTTTGCGCAACTCATACATCAGCTCGGGGAAATTGCGGTCCTCGCCCTTGGCGCTCCGGAGATTGCCGCTCGCCGAACCGCTCGCGCCCTGTTTCAAGCCTTCGTACCAATAAACCTTCAAGGCCGGCATGTCGCCCCGCGCCGGGATATCCCAGCGCACCTTGCTGCCCATCGGATAACGCTCTTCGCTCCCGCCGCGCAGCGACTCAACTTCAATGCTGGTCGGATGCTCGACCTTCAGCGCCCAGTAAATGCCATCGAGCACGTGGCAGCCCATGTTGCCGATTGAACCGTTGCCGAAGTCATACCAGCCATGCCATTCGTGCGGGTGCAGGTCGTCATGAAATTCGCGATACGGCGCCGGACCGATCCATTCGTCCCAATGCAGGCCGGCGGGCGGCGGCGTGGCGGGCGGACGCGGGCCCTGTCCACCGTTGGCGCGGTTGGTCCAACTGTGCGTCTCGGTAATCTTGCCGAGGGCGCCCGACCAGATGTATTCGCACAAGCGACGATAACCTTCCTCGCAATGGCCCTGGTTGCCCATCTGCGTGGCCACTTTGGACTTCGCCGCCGCCGCGCGCATCTGCCGCGCTTCGCCAATCGAGTGGCAAACCGGCTTCTCGCAATAAACATTGATGCCGTGATCAATCGCAATCAGCGAGGGCAGGGCGTGATGGTGGTTCGGCGTCGCGATGAAGATGGCGTCAATCTGCTTGCTCAGCTTGTCGAACATCTTTCGGTAATCCGTGAACACCTGAATCTTGCTCGCGTCGCGGCCTTTCTCCGCCATCGATTTCAGCACGGTGGCGTGGCGCTTCTCGTCCACCTCCACGATGGCCACGAGTTCTTCATTGAGGGTGGCGCCGAGATGCGACATGGCCCGGCCGCCGCACCCGATTTGGGCGATGCGGATTTTGTTGCCCGCAGCAGCGGCGTTCAAAATGTTGAAGGGTGCGGCGCTGACCACGCCTGCCGCCAGGGCGCTCTTTTGCAGGAACGAACGACGATTCATTTGGTTCTTCATTGCTTTAACTCGTTTGGTGTTGGGCCGGCCGATTCTCAGTGATGCCCGACCGGTTGCATAGCAGAAACATTGACGCTCCGGTAAAAAATAACTTCAACCCGAATGCCGAAACCATTTCCGTGGCGGGATCACTGCCAGGCACAAAGCGCTTCGACGTACGCCGCCGAGCCGTCGCGCAGCCAGCCGTCCAGTTGCGACTGATCCTTGAGCTGTTGACCGCGCAAACGCGGCACGGCGATAAATTTGCAATCCAACTCGGGGAGGGAAGTCATGTCGCTCCACAGTTTCTCAAACTGCGCCACTGGGAAAACGTCCTCCTGGCCATGGCCCCAGCGTTTCTTCACCTCTTTGAGCGTGATGTAAGTTGGCATCCGGGCGGCGAGGTTCCGCACCGCGGCGGAAACCTTGGCTTCGTCCGCTAGGTCGGTCCGGGTCAGTTCAAAAACGGTGAGCAGCTTTTCCAAATCAATCCAACTCGTCATCGAGTTGTAATAGGACAGGTTGAATTCGTCCTGTTCACGCGGCATCGCCAGGCCCTCGACGATGCGCGGGCGGCCATTGACCCGCGCCAGTCCACCGCCCCGATCTTCGACCCGCCGCGTGATCATTTCGAAACTCAGGCAGCCGCCCAGTTCCATGTGCAGTCCAAGCATTGCCGGGTCTACATCGGCGCCCACCGTGTCCACGTTGTGCAACATCAGGTGTTTCAACTGCGGCCGCTGCGCCAGAAGTTTTGCGAGCGTGCCGTTGCGCAGCAGATTCGGAATCTCAAACCAGTGTCCCACCGGGTGCAGGCATTGCCCGGGAAGGTTGTCGGTATAATCGCCGCCTTCGCCCATCGCGCGGGCCCAGCCGATGAGAGAATGACGCAAACTGTCCCGCACCTTTTGCTGCTGCTCGTCGAGCAGTTGCTGCGGCATTTCCTCCCACATGAATCGCAGATCCCGCTCGGTGGGAATCAGGCGCAGGCCCACCGAGCGACCTTCGGAAAGAAACAACGGGCCATCGTAGCCATAGAACTTCTCCCGCTGCAGGAACTCCTCGATGGCCTGGTGCGAAATGTAGCCGGTGGTAAACACATGCGGCAGCGGCAGGCCAGCCAGTTTCCCAATGCGCCGGCTCTTGGCCAGATGGACCTCGATAAACGTGCGATGCTTTCCGCCCAATTTGCAAAACGGATGTAGCGCCTTCACCGTACCCGCGCCCTGGGTCCAGCGCGAACCCGCACCCGCCGCCAGCGTGACTACCGCGACTTCGCCGCGCTTCAATGACTCCATTCCGCGCTCCAGTAGCACAGGCATCCTGCCTGTGACCGTAGTGCAGGCTTCCAGCCTGCGTTCGGACTGCTGGCTCTTGGCCACACCACTGCCGAGCCGAAACTTCCCGGCGGCCAGTTTTGCTTTTGTCGGATTCTGTTCGATGTAGCTGGCGAACTTCTCCAGTTCCGCCGCGTCGCGCACAATGCGATCGAAGGATTCTTCCTGCCAGAATTGCCCGGATCGGTTCAGGGCTTTGTTGACGGCATTCGCGGTAAAAGATTTCCACGAATGAAGCACTTCGGATAACTGGTGTTCCTGGATTGGTTGGAGGATGGCGTGAACGTGGTTCGGCATGACCACGAAGCCTCCCAACACGTACCGCTCGCCATCGAAGTGTCTTAAAGCCCGCTCAACCAAATCGGAAACTTCTGGTGACGCAAGTGCGCAACTTCCAAGTCCCTGGTCGAGTTCGTTTTCCTGCCATTGCCAGAGGAAGTCATTAAGTTCCTGCTGGCGCTGGGCGGTAAGTTCTCCCGGGTAGCGGTTCAGCCACTCGTTGCGTTCGTTTTGTAGTTGGCGGTTTTTCTCCTGCGGCAATGCGTCCGCGAGCCGGAAGGTTACGAAATAGGTTGCACCTTGCTGCCGCCAGTGAGGCAGATGCCGCCGTGAAATCGAGGCCGTTTGTTGGCGCTCGAAGGAATGGAATTGCACGTTGGCCGCAGGCTGGAAGCCTGCGCTACCTGACAGGCTGGAAGCCTGTCCTCCTTCGCTGGCGTCTACTACATCTTCGGGATGAACGTCTTCAATCTGCGTGCTGATGGGCAGGCGATTTTGGGCGAGGCCGATGCGGCCGTCTTTCAGGTCGGCGCGAATTTGCTCATGCTGCGCGCGGTCGAAGCCGTATCGCTCCAACAGGCCGGCGAGCGAGAGTTGCTCGGCTGATTCCACCTTGCCGCGCGGCAGCAGCGTATCGAAGAGTGTTTCCACCATGCCCCGCAACTCGGGCTTGGTCCGGCAAGCGGCGCTGAACTTGTCGAGTTCGGCGCGACGCAACGCAGGCAGCGCGCGCGCTTCCTGACGCAAAAGCGCGGGCATCACCAGCGCGTAATATCCCTGCGGCAACAGCGCGTCGGCGCCGTGCAGCAACTCCGCCCAGGTGCCGCGTTCGTTGATCGCGAAATCATACACCACCGGCTCCATCGCGAACGGCAGCGCATGTTGCAGTTCCCGTTTCGCCTGTGACATGATCGCCTGCAAGCGCGCCTGGCCTTGCGCCTTGTGCGCCGGATCAAAGATGAATCCCATCCCGCCGCCGCTCATGCCGCCCAGCATCCAAAAGCCGAGGAAGCTTTTTCCAAACTCGGCGCGGACGCGATTGATGATGGTCTCCGTGAACAAATTTGTGGCCCACGGAATGATGCTCTGGATCGGGCCGAGGAAATTGCGCGTCGTGGCGTCGCCCACGGCGGAAACATTTTCCTTTCGCAGCGCCGCCAGAATTTCGTCCAGAATTCCCAACATGCTCCGGCGCGCCTGCCATTCGGCTTCCGAGCGGAGCAGATACTTCTCGGTGACCATTTCCAGGATCGGCCCGACGTTCTGCGCCATGCCGCCGTGAACCAGCACCAGGGAGTCCTGCAGTTTCCGCCGCATGGACGGCGGTGCCTCGTGCTGATCAAGAATGCGATGCTGCGGCATGAGCCGGCCGCGGCTGATGCCGAACTCGGGATCGCCTTCGGCCGCGAGCACGCCTTCGATCAATTTCATGCCCGGCCACACGCCGCCGGAATCCTGCCAGCCGCCGCCCGATCCGCCGAGCCATTCGCCCAACACGGCGCGCGCCAGCACCAGTCGCCGTTCATCTTCGCTCAAGCCCTCGCGCAGTGAACCCGCCTGGCTGGTCGCGCGCATGCAGAGCGCGATCAAGGACGCGAGCAGGTTCGTCGAAACCGCCAGCCGCGAACCTTTCGGAATGCCGTTCACGTTGCTGACAATCTCCAGGCCGCGGCCCGGTCCGACCACGCGCGCGAGTAAATCCGCAAGGCTTTGCCCGGAGCCTTCGACGCCGGGAGGCACAATGCCGCCAGCAATGACGGCGGCTTTGAGCAGGCCCAGGTAATCTTTCGCGAAATCGAAAACGTCAGCGAGGTTCGTGATGTCGGCGGTCGCGCCCAGGTCAACGCTGGTGAGGCGCAGCAACGGTTCTTCGATGACGCGGAGATAGCTTTCCACCGGTGGTCGCGCCGTCGCGTCGCGGCCGCGCACGCCGAGGTCGATCGAGACGTTCAGCACTTTTGCGCCCTCGGGATAGTCCATGCCGAGGAAAAAGATGTCGCTCCACCCGCAGTGCGTGAGGTCCATGCGCACGGGGGTGCGCTCGCAAAGAATCGGGTATGTGCCGTCCGCGTCGCGCCGCAGTAATTCGGGGCGCAAACGCAACGGGTGATCCATCGGATGTCCCATGCGGAACATCCATTGGTTCCCACGCACCGACCGCACGGAGCGGCGGACTTGATCGGCGAGCGTTTGAATCGCGAGGCGGTAGTACGCGACGGCGAGTGCGCTCGACGTGGCGTCCGCCGGGCCGTCGCTGGCTTGCGATTTCAGAAATGTCGCAATGGCTTCCTCGAACCGACGTTGCAGCAAATGCTCGTAGCCGTGGAAAGAAATCAGGCTGCGCGCCTGGACGCCGGGCTTGCGTGGCAGATGAAAGCGGTGCAGCGCGTACAGAAAGAACAATGCGCGCACGCGCTCGTAAAGATTCTCGCTGCGGCGGCGGAACGCTTCCAGTTCGTTCGCTTCCGTCAACAATTCGGCCAGGGATGCGTTGCGGCAGAAAGCGTCGAGTGACTGGTTACGAACGGCTGCGTCCGGCGAAGTGATGATTTGGACAAGGCGCAAGGACATGGATCAAGGTGTAGGACAGCCTTCCAGGCTGTCACGTCGCACAGGCTGCCAGCCTGTGAAATCTTGGTGGCCAGCGACCGCAGGCTGGAAGCCTGCGCTACGCCACAGGCTGGTAGCCTGTGCTACTGCGAAAGCGCTGTCTCCGCGTTCACTCACGTTTGCGCGAGCAATTCCACCAGGTGCACGAGCACCTCGTCGCGGTCGCTGCCGTTCAGCGACAATGCAAGTTGGGCCGTGAGCAGGCCGTACTTCACGCCGATGTCGTAGCGCCGACCGGAAAGTTCCGCGGCGAGATAGCGTTCGCGCGCCGCGTTCTTCGCCAATGCAGGCGAGAGTTGGACGCCGCTGCCGCCGGCAGATTGCACGGCTTCATCCAACAGGTTCATCACGGACGCCGTGATCACGTGCATGCCGAAGAAGCAAAGGTAGTGACCGGCCCGCAGTCCGGGTACGATGAGTTTTTGTTCCGCCACGGTCGGCGTCGGTTTCTCGATGACTTGATCCACCTGATACAGAGCCGCCTTGCCCTGCAAGCGTCGGGCGCCGACCGCGCCGTAGTAGGGGAGCTTGCTTTCGTGCGTGGCTTGCACCGCGGACACGACGCACGATTCGGCGGCGGCCATTTCCACGAGCTGCTTGGCGCAGGACTTCGCGCCCCTGGCCACGTAGAGGTGATCGCCGACGACGAGCAGGAACGGTTCGCCGCCCGTGAACTTGTGCGCGCACTGAACGGCATGGCCGTAGCCCAGCGGCTCCCGTTGCTCGATAAATTGCAGCCGTTTCGCGTGCGCCCCGGCGGCGGTGGCAAAGGCCTGTTGATCGCCGGGGCAGATCACCACGCCAATTTCCTCAATGCCAGCTTGCAGGACTTCCTCAAGGATGATGGTCAGCGCGGATTTCGTCTGACCATCGCGATCCACGAGCGTCTGGAGCGGCAGCGTCCGTTGCGCCCGCCCGGCGGCAGTGATGACGGCTTTGCGGATGTTCACTTGGGGGAAGCCGAGAGATTAAGATTAAGAATAGGATTAAGATTAAGAAATTTGAGCAGACCGCGCTCTGAGCTCTTGCTCGTAATCTTCATCTTAATCGTAATCCTCCGGGAACTTTCAGTGCGGGGCCGCCGCGGCGGAGCCGGACTGTTCGATCTTTGGCGGATGGAAGAACACCGCCAGTGCCACGGCGGCCGCGGCGGCGATGATCATCGGCACGAGGAACAAGCCGTGGAAATCCGTGATCTTCGTCACCGGATCGGTGAATTTAGCCTGGATCAGCCACGGACAAATCGAGTTCGCTAGCAACGAACCGATGCCGAGAATCATCACGTTGAACAAACCTTGCGCGCTCGCGCGGGCATCCTTGGGGAAGTACGCTTCCACGAAAATATAAACCGTGGCGAAGAAGAACGCGTAGCAGATGCCATGGAGAATCTGCACGAGGATGATCAGTTCTTGATGTTTCGGGAAGAAGGCATAAACGGCGAAGCGCGCTGCGTGGCCGAGAATTCCGAAAATCATCGTCGTCCGCCAGCCGAGCTTTTTCAGCGTCATGCCGAGGATGAACATGGTGAGGATTTCCGCGATCTGGCCCACGCTCATCACGGGCATGATCCAGTTGCCGGGAATGCCAACGCCGCCGACTTCCTTCGCCGCGCCGAGAAACGAACCGGTCCAGTTGAAGTAGCAGTTGTGCACGAATGAATCCACCAGCGTGACCAGCCAGAGCACCAGCACGAACGGATGCTTGAGCAGCTTCATCGCTTCGAGCCACGCCAGACTTTCGCCCGCGCCTTCCGTTTTCTTCCGCGGCGGAGTGTGCGGCAGGAGGAAGCTGAATCCGGCCAGCGCCAGCGACGCGATGCCGGCCACCTTGTAGGTCCAGGTGGTGGCGGACTTGAGCGCCTCACCGGTCAGGCCGGCGCCGAGCACCGTGCCCAGCCAGTTGGCGAGCCCTTGCGGGTTGGCGGCGTGAACCTTGTCCCAGTCCACCAGAATGAACGTGAACGGCCAAGCCGCGAGAATCCAGCCAATCGTGCCGCCCATGCGGACGATGCCGAATTCCTTCGTCGCATCCTTCATGTTGGCGAAGGCGATCGAATTGGTGATCGAAATGGTCGGCACGTAGAGCAGGCAATGCACGAGCATCAGCCCGAAAAACGGCCAGAATGTTTTGGTAAACGCGCAGCCGAGAATCGCCAGTCCGCCGATGAGGTGGCTGAACGCGAGGAACTTTTCCGCGGCAAAATTGCGGTCCGCGAATTGATTGCTAAAGAACATGCCGACAATCGCGGCGATGGGGAACGCGTTGAGAATCCAGCTTTGCTCGCCGGGGGTGAAGCCGAGACTGGGCAGGTAACCGAAAATCAACGGGAGCCACGCGCCCCAGATGAAAAATTCCAGCACCATCATGATGAACAGTTTGAGACGATTGGAAGTATTCATATCCGATTGGCGGCGAGCATAGGGAGCGTGGCGCACGCTGGCAAGCGGCGAGAAGGCGGCACGAATGGGGTGGCTGACTGCCGTCCCCGTTCCGCGCCTGACATTTGGGACGATGTGGAATTCGTTCCGACCAACGAATTGCGTCGCCCGGAATCGGTAGGGACGATGTCCACATCGTCCCATCATTTTCAGGAAAGTTTGGAAAAGGCAGGGAAGTGTGACCCTGTTGCCGCGCGGCGGGCGTTGGTTTGGCTCACCGGCTCTTCGCTGCCTGCCCATCGACATGCTTGCCGGGCCCTCGACGTTCCCACACCCCTTGGCTACAGTAACCTTGTGCCTAAGGACGCACCATGAAAGCGACGCCGTTCATTCTTGCCTCCGCCTCGCCGCGCCGCGTCGAGCTCTTGCAACAGCTCGTCGCGGATTTCGAGGTTGTACCCAGCGACGCGCCCGAAGTGCACGACCCGCAACTCACCGCCTGGGAAATGGCGCAGGTCAACGCCTATCGCAAAGCGCGCGTTGTCGCCAAGAAATGGCCGGACGCCATCGTGCTGGCGGCGGACACGCTCGTGTATCTCGACCGGGAGACCAAGTTGTTTGGCAAACCCACCAGCCGGGCGGATGCCCAATGCATGTTGAGCGAACTCCAAGGCCGCATGCACGCCGTCATCACCGGCGTTTGCCTCCTGCACCTCCGCGCGCATCGGCAATCCGTTTTCGCTGAATGGACGGATGTTAAGTTTCATCCGCTCACGCCGAAGCAGATCAAGGAATACCTGTCGCAGATCAACCCGCTGGACAAGGCGGGCGCGTATGCCATTCAGGAACACGGCGAGCGCATCGTGGCGGAAATCTCCGGCAGCTACAGCAATGTGGTGGGCCTGCCGTTGGAACGGGTGCGCGAAGAACTCGGCGCGTGGCAACGTGCATAGTGCACCAAAGAAACATGGGGGTAAGGGATATTGGTGAGGTGGCGGCGGCCTAGCTTCTGATTATGTTCTTTTGTTTCAAGCCTCAGGCCAGTGATCGGGATCTTGGTCAATCACTCGAACTGGCCCCATGTGGAGTCCAAACACAATCGTGATCTTCTTCGTAGGGTTCCGCAAAAAGATCATGTAGCCAGTGTTCATCGGTTCCTCAAACTCGTCAGAGCCTCCGTAATAGTCGATAAACCAACCGAGTTTTCGCTCTTTCAGTTTATCATTCTTATTGAAGAGTTCTGTCCGATAGTTGACGAATCGCACGCGGCCATTCCAAATACCAACCGAAATCCGAGTCTCGGCGTTTGTGGCAACGAGAAGCTTCTGGGCTATTGTGCGATCGCTTTCGGGGTCTTCCTCGGAAACGGTAGAATACTGACTCAACAGCGTCTGCGCTTCCTCCTCGGTTGTGTAAAGAGGTATGATTGGGAAATCTGGCTCAAAGCTTTTGGGTTTGAAGAATGAGAACTGCATGGATTTAGGCTGGCATTTGTATTCAGCCGCAGTCGGTGCATAGCGACTTGCACTCTTGGTTTTGGAGACCGATGCAGCTGCTTCGAGGTTATGAGGCCCGATCTGCGTATTTCCATCAAGAGCTTTCATTGGCAGAAAATCGTTTCGGAGTGGCGGGCGGCGTCCTTAGTCGGTGCACCGCTATACCACCTCGATCACCAGCGCCGTCGTGTTATCGCGACCGGAAGTCTCCAGCGCAGCACTGACGAGGCGTTGTGCGACCGTGCGTTTGTCGGCGGGCGCATGGCGCAGTAGATCCGCCAGCGCGTGATCATAAAGTCCGTCCACCAATCCGTCGGTGCAGAGCAGAAAAATGTCGCCCGGTTCGTAGCCGACGGCGCCCACCTGGGGCTCCACGAATTGGTTGCTGCCGCCCAGAGATTTTTGCAGAACGTTGCGACGCGGATGGGTGCGGGCTTCGCGTTCGTTGATCTTCCCGTTGCGATACAGCCAGCCCACGTGCGTGTCGTCATGGCTGAGCTGTTTGATGACGTCGCCCTTGGCCGGCAGGTAATAAATACGGCTGTCACCGATATGGCCGAAATACATCCAGCCCGGCGTGAACCAGCAGAGGCTCAGCGTGGCTTCCATGCCGTGACATTCCTCGTAGCTGCTGCCGACGTAGGCGAGGGCCCGGTGAATCTCGCTGAACAGTTCGCTGAGAATGTCCGAGAAGCCGGCGGCCAGCCCGCTGGCGGATTGTTGGAAGGAGCGGGGCAGCAGGCGCGTGATTTTTTCGACGGTGATGCGACTGGCGAATTCGCCGGCTTTGGCGCCGCCCATGCCGTCGCTGACCGCGAAGGCGAAATCCATTTGGCGCAACGGCGCTTCCCCGATCCGGCCGAGGTGATGCACTTCGTGGGCGTCAAATTGCAGGCCCAGAAAAGCATCTTCGTTGTTGGGGCGGACTTTGCCGCGGTCGGTGCAACCGGACCATTTGAGGGCCTGGGCCGTGGCCACAGCTTGGGGGGGATTCATTGCTTCGGTGCGGGCGGTTCGTCCAGCAGAGTGGCGAACTCGAAATCGATCAGGCAAAAGCGCCCGTCGGACTGGCGGTAAGTGACGTTGCGGATGTCCGGATCATCGTGGCGGACGCCGAATTGCTCCAGCTCGGCGAACAACTCCTTGGTGCGCGCGGCATCAAGATGTTGGACGCGCGAACCGCAATTGGTCGTGACGATGCGCAATTGTGCGGGGTCGGCTTCCAGCAGGCGGGGAACAAACCCGCACCCGCGCGCTTCCAGATAACGCAGGAGGCGCACCTCGTTGTCGAAGCGCTCTTGCGCCTTCGGCCCGTGGTAAACCTTGATGACCCGGCCATCGAAGGTCAGGTT
>CAYWCK010000066.1:0-17305 GCA_964456685.1 uncultured Bifidobacteriaceae bacterium
GGGCGAGGCGGCCACGCTGGTTTACGAGGAAACCGAACGCGGCGGCGAATGGCGTTTGTTCACCTTGTTCGAGGTCGAATATCCTCTGACGGCAGCCGATGCCGCGTCCAAACGGGTGGGCGATCGCCTGACCCTTGATGACAGCGACGTGCGGATCACCTTGGTGGATGAATCACGAGTCTATCACATCGAAGGCGAGGCGCCGGAGGGCGTTGAAAAGGGCGACGTGGCGCATTACTTCAATGCCGAGACCAACCAGCGGATGATTGTGGTCAGCTGGACCGGAGACGATGTGGAGTATTACCGCGGCGTCACTTTGTCGGCCAAGACGATCGCGGCGGCGTTTAATCTCTCGCCCGACCAGTTCCCGAGCCCGACCATTTCGTTCGGCAGCGGAATCACTCCCGCCTGGCAGTCCGACGACGGTCGCTACTTAAGCTCGGGCAAATTCTTTCGGTTGGTCGCCTTTGCCCTGGGAGTGATCGCCTTGGCGGCGTTCTTCCTTTACCGCCAACCGATGGGCAGTCGCGGAGTGGTGAAGAAAACAGCCGCCCCCACCCCTGCCCTCAGCCTCGGCAATCGCGGGATGGTGGACGGCCAAACGTGGCGGGTGACGGCACATGCCGTGACGGAAATTGCGCAAGTCGGCCGCATCTACGACCGCCACGAGTACCTGTTGGCGGGTGACGGAGAAGGTCAACTGCTCCTGGTGCAAGGGTTGCGACCCGGCGACAAGGATTGGTGCCTGTTCACGCCACTCAATCCCGCCGTGCCGCTCAATTCGACGCAGGCCGCCAGTCTGCAGGTGGGCAAACCGATCACGGTGGAGGGATTAACCGGCTCCGTCAGCGAAGTTGCCCAAGTGGCACTTCGGCAGGTGGAGGGTGGTGAGGCGACCGACTGGCGAAGCGGCGCGGTCTATTTCAGTTTTACCGCCCAGTCAGGCGTGACGCCACTACTGGTCCGCTGGAACCAGACCAAGGTTGAGTTCTATCGCGGACGGTTGCTTTCCGGCCAGGAAGTTGACGCCGCCTTCCCGCGTACGCCGAAGAGTTGACGGCCTCACCGGAGAATTCCTCGGACTGCGTATCGGGTCATTCCCCCCATGTCTTCACTCGACAGAATTAGGGTGCCATGATAACCAAAGAGCCTTCGCCAAGAACAATATGCGTCCATTCAAATTGCCTCGCGGGCCCTTTCCGATTCTGTATTGGCTGCTTGTCGTGGCTGGCTTCGGCGCGCTGCTCTCCACCGCCCGGGCAACGTCAATTTTAGGCCCGACGACGGTCTGCGCCACGGGCACGAACACCTTCTCGATTTCCGACAATCACGCCGACGAAGAACCCACGTACGCGTGGACGTTCACGACCAACACAGGTGATGCCTTCATCCTGGGCGACACGAACCAACCGACGGTCCAGGTTGTGGGAGGCACCAACGGGAGCTTTACGCTGGCCTTGAGCTTGACGACCACCTCGATTACGGCGAGCGCGGAACTCACGGTCAACGTCGCGGTCCTCACGACCGCGAGCGCGCTCTCCAGTCAGTCGATCTGTCCCGGCGGCGAGGTAACCTTCGCCACGCTGGTGGATGGCACCGGGCCGTTCACTTTCGTCTGGCGCAAAGCCGGCAATGTCATCGCCGATGCCGGCACGAACAGTCTCACGCTGACCAACGTCACTTCGGGAGACGCCGGAGAATATTGCGTGGAAGTGACGGGCGCCTGCGGCGCAGTGACAAACTGCGCAACCCTGAGTGTTACCGCACCGCCAGCCATCACCTGCCCCACGAACCTGATCGTCGAATGCCTCGCGGACATTCCCGCCCCGGACACGAACCTGGTGGTGGCCGAATTGGGCGCGGAGATTGTGCACCTTGGCGACAGTCTGGCCACCAATGGTTGCGAGCTGATCGTCACCCGCACCTACGCGGCGATCAACTCGTGCAACCTGACTTCCATTTGCGACCAGGTCATCACCGTGCGCGACACCATTCCACCCGTCGTCCTCGGCGCAACGAATCGCACCGTGGCGTGCACCGAAGCGTGGGACTTTGATCCGCCAACCGCATCGGACAATTGCAGCGGCACAAATGTGTTGATCGCCGTATTGAACACCAGCACCAACCCGCTTTGCGGACAAACCTTCTCAGCGACGCGAACCTGGGTGGCAACGGACGCTTGTGGCAACACCAACACTTGCAGTCAGACCATCGACGTGGTGGACACCACTGCGCCAACCATCGTCTGTAATACGAACCGCATCGTTGAATGCAGCGCGGCATGGGACTTTGACACGCCGCTGGCATCGGACACCTGCGATACCAACGTCCTGCTCACCATCACCGGCACGATCACGAACAATCATTGTGGCGCGACCTTCACCGCCACTCGCACCTGGTTGGCCACGGATGCCTGCGGCAATACGAACACTTGCAGTCAAACCATCGACGTTGTGGACACCACAGCCCCAACCATTGTCTGTTCGTCCAACATCGTGGTGGAATGCGCGGGGCCGGCAGGGACAGCGGTTGCCTTCACCGTCACGGCCTCGGACACGTGCGATACGAATGTATTCGTCTATTGCATTCCGCCCTCAGGCACGGCGTTCGCGCTCGGCACGAACACGGTTCAGTCCTTCGCCGTGGATGCCTGCAACAACACCAACACGTGCAGCTTCACCGTCACGGTCATTGATACAACGCCGCCGACCATCACCTGCCCGGCCAATATCATTGCCGCGGAAAACCCGCGCGATTCCGGCAGCGCCCCGGTGATTTATGCCGCGCCGGCCATCAGCGACATTTGCGATGCGGGTCTGTCGCTGGTCACGCTCCCGGCCTCGGGCTTTGCGTTCCCGGTCGGGACGAACACGGTTCAAGCGGTGGTCACGGACGATTCCGGCAATACCAACGCCTGTAGTTTCTTCGTGCGGGTGATCCCGTATCGCCTCTATGTCACGAACCTCGCGGATGCCGGTCCGGGCACGCTGCGCCAGGCGCTGCTGGATGCCAACGATGCGCCCGGCGAAAATCTCGTGCTCTTCAACCTGCCGGGCGTGGGCCTGCACAGCATTGCCCTGACCGCCCCGCTGCCGGAAATCACCAGTCCGATCATCATTGATGGCTGGTCGCAGCCAGGTGTCCCGAACCAACCCGTGATCGAAGTGAACGGCAGTTCCATGCCGGATCGCGCGGATGGCCTGGTCATCACCGCCGGCCAGAGCACGGTCCGCGGCCTGATCTTGAACGGCTTTGCCACGGCGATCCGATTGGCCACGAATGGCGCGAATATCATCCAGGGCAACCTCATTGGCACGGACGCCACCGGCGTGAGTCCGAGCAGCAACACCGGTGATGGCATCTACATCGCCTGCGGCCCCAACCTCGTTGGCGGCACCACCAACCGTGCGGGCAACGTCATTGGCGGCAACGGTGGCAGCGGTATTCATCTGGACGGCCCGGCCGCCACGTTGAATCTGATTCGTGGCAACTTCATCGGCATCGGGCTCGATGGCGCCACGGCGGTCGGCAATACGCTTGATGGCATCCGCCTCGAGAACGGCGCCGCCAAGAATTCGATCGGCGCGCTGGCGCTACCCGCCACAAACGTGATCGCTTTCAACGGCCGCAACGGAATCACGCTGGAGGCCAGCGCGGGCTCACAGAATTCCGTGCTCGGAAATCTCATCCATCACAATGGCGCGCTCGGCATCGATCTCGGTAACGACGGCCCGACAGCCAACGACAACGACGATGCGGACACCGGGCCAAATCAGTTGCAGAATTTTCCCGTGCTCACCGATGCCCGGCACGACGGCGGGCTGGTGATCGAGGGCACGCTTAACTCGAAACCAAATGCGATATACCGGCTGGAGTTCTGGCTCAGCGACATGGCCGGTCCCACTGGATCAGGTCAGGGACAGTACTATCTCGGCGCGCAAAACCTCGTGCTGGATGAGACCGGCCAGAGCGGATTTGCAGTTGGTTTTGCCGTCCACGCCACCCACACACAATTTGTCACGGCCACTGCTACGGATGTGAGCGGTAACACTTCGGAATTCTCCCCCGCCCGCCAGGTTCGCACCCCACCAGTGTTGAGCGCAGTGCCGACCTCCACCAATTCAGCGGCCGGCGGCACGGTCACCTTTTGCGCCGAGGCGGCTGGAACCCCGCCGATCTTCTTCCAATGGCGGCTAAACGGCGCGAATATTCCGGGGGCGACCAACCAGTGTTACACCATACCGTTGGCGCAGGTGACGGATGCCGGAGCTTACAGCGTGGTGGTGTATAATGACCTCGGTGGCGCCTTGACACCGCCAGCCCAATTGTCGTTAGGCGTGTCAAATTATGTCGCTGGTCCGGACAACTTCCAGGACCGCATGCTTCTTTATGGCCGCACCAATCAACTGGCGGCTTCCAATCGTGGCGCCACCGCTGAACCAGGTGAGCCGCTTCACGCCGGCAAGCCGGGTGGAAAGTCAGTCTGGTACTCTTGGAAGGCACCGGAACGCGGCATTCTTACGATAGGCACGAAAGGCAGCGATTTTGACACCCTTCTGGGAATTTACACCGGCGTCGACGTCACCAACCTTACAGCAATTGCAAGCGACGAAGACGGCGGTGGTTACTTCACAAGCGGCGTGCGCGTCAATGTATTCGAGGACACCTATTACAAGTTCGCCATTGACGGCTACGGTGGCGACGAAGGCAACTTCATCTTCGGTTGGTCCTTCGAGGAAACGGACTATCTTTTGCCCGTCTACACAAATCAACCACAAAGCCAGACAGTTGCACCCGGGGGTGTCGCCAGCTTCACCGCCCGAGCAGTGCGGGTCTGCAAAAACGGCAAGCTGGATTGCAGGGATCGAGATGACTTCCCATTCGATCAATTCCCCGAACTCATGGTTCAGTGGTTCTTCGAGAATGCTCCGATTCCAAGCGCGACCAACTTCACTCTGACCATATCCAACGTGCAGCCGTCCCAAGTTGGCAAATACAGCTCGCGCGCCACCCTGATCTATAAGCACCACGGCATCACCGAAGCCGTGCGCACGGTCGAAAGCACCTCCGCCGATCTCCAAATCAACCAATCCGGCGAGATCACGGAAACCATACAGGCGAAAGACAAGTTACTGGATGCGTTGCTCTCCGCGCCTTGGATCATTGGCAACGAAGCGCCTGCTTTGGGACGGACGGGCGGCGGCGACAGCGTCACCTTGCTGGCCAACACTGTGGTGCGCGGTTACACCGGCACGCAGATTTTTAACACCGCTGGCAGTTCCACCTCGGCGGCGGAGGATCCCATCTGCGGCGTGCTCGGTGGGTCTTCCGAGTGGATCACGTTTGTGGCAGTCGAAAGCGGGGATTTATTCCTGAACACGGATGGCAGCAGCTACGACACGGTGATGGCGGTCTTCGCTCGCAGTCCGACCAACGCTGCATTGCTCACGCAGCTCGCTTGCGACAACAACGGGGGATTGGATCACCTGGACAGCTCGGTGATTCTGCCGGTGACAGTGGGCCAAACCAACGTCATCCTGATTGACGGCGTGAACGGCGCCAGCGGCACACTGAAATTGAACTACAGCTTGGTGCCCAAGACTTCGATCAAACCATTGGGCCTCACCGCGGACAACAAGAATGTGCTCCGCGTAACCGGGCGCACCAATCTGAACTTCAGTATCCAACGCTCCACCAATCTCATCTCCTGGGCCACGGTTCTGACGACCAACGCGCCGAGCGGTGTTTTCGATTACCTAGATGCCAACGCGAGTGGGCGACAATTCTACCGAGTGAAAGTGTTGCCTTAACGCGGGTTGGCCGAGCTTGGCGGGGCGCGGGGATTACTTCTCCTTCAGTTGGACTTCGCCCTTCCAACCGGCGGGCAACGGTTGGGCCGCCAGTTCGGTGATGCGGTCGAGGTAAAAATTGGAAGGACCGTCTCCCGGATGCAGTTCGAGCGTTCGCTGAAATCCCTCGATGGCGGAATTGAAATCGGCGCGTTGAAAGGCCGCCAGGGCCGCGGCGAACACTTCCCGCCAAGCGCGGCTGGTTTCGGCTTCCGCCGGCCAGCCCACCAGTTCATGCACCTCCACCGCCGCCTCGAAGCCTTTGAGGCGGAACCGACCAACCGCGCGCGTGACCAGTTGATCCCCCACGCCAGCGAGGGTGGCGCCGCTCAAGAGATAACTGGTGCCGAGATGTTTGTTCAGCCCTTCAAGACGTGAAGCCAGGTTCACATTCTCGCCCAGCGCGGTGTAATCCACGCGCTCGACGCTGCCGAAATTTCCAACATTCGCCACGCCGGTATGAAGGCCGATGCGGGTGTGCAGTTTCAGTCCGCGGACTTCATGCACCCCGACGTCACGAAAATGCAAAACCGCCTCGCAGGCGCGCAGCGCATGATCGGGCTGCAAGTCCGGCGCGTTCCAGAAAGCAAAAATGGCATCGCCGATGTATTTGACCACCGTGCCGTCGGTGCGGTGGATGCACTGAGCAACCGCGACCTCAAAATACTCGTTCATCAGGTGCGCCAGCTCGTCTGAATCCATGCCCTCGGACATCTTGGTGAAGTCGGCGATGTCGCTGAAAAATAGTGTCACCTCCTGCTTGTGGGCGCCGGGTTTGAGCAGTGTGGGGTCGCCGCCTGCGGAAAACTTTTTCACCAGCTTCGGCGAAAGATAAGTGGCAAGGGTTTGCTCCGCGAGCCGCTTGGCGACGTAGGCTTGCAGGGAGTTGTAAGCCACTGAAATTGCCAGGGCGAAACCGACCTGCGTAACCGCGAGGAAGAGCACAAACCAAGACAGCTGAAAAGCGATGGCGGCCCAGCACAAACCAAACAGCAGCAACACGGCGCCAATGCCAGCAATGCTCGCCACCAGTGGCGGCGAACGCATGAGGAAGAATCCGAACACCAGACTGAAGATGGCGATCAGGATTCGCTCGGCGGAGTCTGGTAATCGGCGCAACCAATCCTCCCGCATCAAATTGGCGCACATCGTGGCTTGAATCTCCACTCCAGCGACGAACAGATCGCCGCTCCGGCTGAAGAACCCGTAAGGATTGCGGTACTCATCTTTTCTTTCGCCGGCAAATTTTGTGAGGATGCGCGAGCCGACAAACACCACCCGGCCGCGACAAAAGTCTTCCAAAGCCTGCCCGCCCTTCAGCGCGTCCACGTAGCTCATCCCCTTAACGATGCCCGGCCGGCCGTAATAGTTGATCCAGCGAGTTTGGGTGCGCGCCGCATCGTTGGTGGTTACCCGCGCGCCAGCAAGCGTGGCGGCGGCCCAGCCCAATCCAGGTAACTCCTCCTCCGGCGTATGCACCCGCACGACCAAATCCGGACTGGGCCGCACTTCCGCCGAGCCAATGTCGGCGGCGTTCGTCCGCAAGGAATCAATGGGTGGAATGATCTGCGAATCACCGCCGCCAAGCGGAATGCGGTCAGCCGCCAGGATGACCCGGCCCGAAGACTTGAGCGCCCGGGCAAAATTCTGGTCGGCGGCTTCACCATTAATCGCGGGATCACTGAAGACGACGTCGAAGGCGATGCCTTTGGCGCCGGCAGCGGTCAGCTTTTCCACGAGTTGCGCATGCAGGTTACGATCCCAAGGCGCGTTGAGGGGTTGATTCAATTCCTGATGGGAACGCTCGTCGAGGTACACAATCACGACCTCGTTCACCGGACGTTCACCGCGCGAAACCAGCAGCACATCATAGCTGGCGTGAATGAAGCCGCGACCGAAGGGAAAGTAGTGCAGCGCCAGCCCGAGGGCAGCCGTCAACAGCGCGCCGACAACCGCAACCACCTGTTGCTTGTGAATTCGTTTCCTCAAAGCGGGATTGAGGTTGCCGCGGCCACCGTGCCAGTCCAGTTCAGAAATAGAATTTGAAGCTGCACGTCACGGCGCGCTGGCGGGGCAGTTCGTTGTAAAGCGTGAGCGGGTTGAGCTGATAATCCTGATCGGTCAGGTTGACCAGGCCGAGCCGCGCCTCGGCATGGCGCATCTTGAAGCGGTAGCCGAGGTACAGATTCAACTGCCAGAAATCGTCGCCCGGAATGTCCGGCGTGTAGTGGCGATTGGATTGCTGCGACCAAACGGCATTGAACTCGCCAAAGAACCCGCAGCGATGGTTGTAATTCGCAAAGAGCATCACCTGATGCAGCGTGGCGGCCACGTCCTGGTTCAGGATGCCCGCGCCGGTGACCGCGGGCGCAATGTCGAGCGAGTGCGTTTCGAGGTCCGCTTCGGTGAGTTTGTACCGGGCGCCAAACGCCCATGCCTGGCCGACGAGCTGGTTGAGGGAAATCAGGAGCGACCTTTCCTCAAAGTCCAGCGCCTGGCGCGTGCTCGTGGCCGAATCCGCGATCGGCACGAAGATGTCGCTGTTGGTGAGCAACCCCAGCGTGCGCGTGCCGTCGGAGCGCAGCCAGTCCGCCTGCACGGTCAGGTAGGTGCGCGTCGGAAAACTTTGATCCCACCCCACGCCCCAGGTTTCAAATTCCGTTCCCGGCACCAGGCCGGCAACGGATTCCGGGATGAGGCTGCGGAACGCCTGGTTGAAGCCGGCTACCTGCACGGGCTCGAGCCGGATGCTGTTGTCGAAGAACACGCCGCCCAGCGAGCGCGTGTAACTGCCACGCAAGTGGGTGCGATCCGTCGGCGACCAGAGCAAACCGACCTTGGGCGAGACCTTGTCCTTGTCGTCTTCCGCCGCGGTGATGGGCGCCGTGTCCACATTCACCGGGTAGTTCAACCGATCGTAACTCAAGCCGGCGATAAGCCGCAAATTCTCCAGCAACTTGAAGTTCTCGTAGGCGTACAGGCTGGCCCGGCTCAATTCCGGGGAAACATTCGTGGTAATCGTCGGAACATTCGGGTCGAGCGTCGGACTGATCGTGGCGGTCGTATCCGGCCAGCCGATTTGCAGCCGGAAACCCGCGACCAACGTCTGGCGGGGCGTCTGCCAGATTTGCTGCAGCTCAGAACTGTAAGCCTCGAGTTTGCTCTTGTAATCGAGCTCCCGGAACAAGGCGTTGCGGACGTCCACGCGCGGCGGCGGTTCAAACAACGGCGGCAGGAGGCGCGTGCGCTGCCAGAGCGGCCGAAAATCGCTGTCGGCAATCTCCAGCGTATCGTCGAACCGGCCCGCGAGAAAGAGCGTGTGATTGCCGGGCGACCATTCCCGATGGTAGCCGAGCAGCAGGTTGGGCAATTGCTTTTCGCGCACGCGCACCGTGCTGCTGGCGGAGGCTTGATTGTAATATTGCGCAACGTCGCCGGAAGTGCCGTCGTAATAGGAGAGCTGGAAGAACAGGCTGTCTTGCGCCGTGAGATCCTGTTTCACCCGGACCGCCAGCCCGAGCTGATCCAGATCATTGTTCACGCGGTCGCCGTTGAGCGATTGATAAAACGCATCGAACGAGTACGCGGTGTGATCGAAATTGCCGTACTGCGAAGCCACCTGCCGCCAGTCGCCTTGCGACGAATAATCCGTGGCGGAAAAAATGCCGTGATGACGGCCCTCGAAGAGCTGCGCGTATTCCTGCTGCGAAACGTTCTGCGAAAGATTCCCACCGCCCACCGGCGCGAGCAGGTTGGCCAGGAGCAGTTCGCTGTACCAGGCGGTTTCGTAGCGCAGGTTGATGGACTTGGGGTCGCGCAGCGCATCGAAGCTGCTCGAAAGGAACAGGTGCGAGGAAAAATTGGCGTAGTCGTAATTCACGGCCCGCGCCGCTTCCTGCACGCTCACATCGGCCATGCCGGCGTCGCGATAAATGGCGGCGAGATTCGCGCCGCGCACCGCCTGATCCTGATCCAGCAGCAGACGCGAACGGAACACGCTGCGGTTGTCGTTGAGCTGCTTGGATTTTTCCAGGTCGGCGATGGCGTCGTTGGGGCGATTCTGCTGCTCCGCCAGCAACGCGGAGTAAAGCCACGGCGTCGGATCGTTCGGGTCCAATTTGCTGGCGAGGGCAAGTTCCTTCGCGGCATGCCGGTCGTCCCAGGTTTGGGCGAAGGCCTTGGCGAGGTAACTGCGGAGCATCGAGCGATTGGGTTCGAGCGTCGCGGCGACCTGCAAATCCTCGCGCCCGGCGCGCCCGTGACCACTGCGGAACTTCAACAAGCCGCGGCCGAGCCAGGCGTTGCCGAGGGCGGGATCGATGGCAATGGCCTGATCAAACTGGCCGGCGGCCGGGCCATAGTGGCCTTGCGCGGCGAGGAGAAATCCCTTGAGCGCCAACCCTTGCGCGTTGCGCGGCGAAAGCGCCAGCCCTTTTTCCAAAGCCGAAAGCGCGTCGGCCGTATTACCAAAAGAGAATTCGAGTTCAGCCACGCGCACCCAGGCAAAACCAAAGTTCGGCGCCTGCGCGGTCGCAGCCTTCGCAGCCTTCAAAGCGCCGGCCAAATCCGACTTGGCCTGGAACGAATAAGAAGCGGCGACCCACTCGCTGGCGGTGAAAATGCCGGAACGTTTGTGCGAAGGCTGGTTTTTCACGACGCCGATCAGTTCACGCACGGCAAACGCGGGCTCGGAACGATTCACGGATTCAATTTCCCGTTCCGCCGCGGAGGCCTGACCGACCGACAGCAACAAGGCCGCGTGATAAACTTTCTCCGCGTCGGAAACGGCGGCGCGGCCGTCGGGATACGCCGCAAGCGCAGCGAGCAAATCGCCCGCACGATAAGCCTTGAGCGAGTCCGCCAGTTCCTTCGGTTCCGCGTCGCCCAGTTTCAATTCCTCCACGTCCACGACGGCCGGATAGTAGAGCGCCCACTGGATGATGTTCGCCGCCTCGAGCATGGCGGTTTTGCGCGGAGCTTGCCCCGGCGAGACGCTGCCCTGCTCGCCGCTGGTCAGCGTCACCGCGCCTTGGGCGTTGGCCAGATCCACCGCGCCGTCAAGCAAGGCCAGTTCCGTCTGCCCATTCTCGGCCACGGCGAGGTTGAATTCCGTGCCGCGAATCGCGCCGGACGCGACGGGCGTGCGGAATTGAATCTCCGACGGTTTCTCCCGGCTGAAGAAATAGGCGGCGCCGGATTTCAGATCGAGTTCCGGTTTGTTGCCTGCCTTGGCCGGCGGCTGGATTTCCAGAGTGGTCAATTCGTTGACGCGCACGACGCTCAAGTCGGACCAGCGCAAGGCGGCGCGGCTGCGGTTGCCCGTCCGCACCCGATCACCGGCTTTCAAAGTTTGATTGGTCACGGCGGCCTTCCATGCGCCCTGCCCTTTCACCGCCACGTCCAGCTTGCCCTCGATGGAGAGCACCACACAGGTTTGCTCGGTCGCCGCTTCGGCTGCCCACGCGGCCGGGAGCGCGGCGAGGCTTAAAATTGCGGCCAGGATCACTCGGATGGCGGGCTTAAAGACACGATTTCCACTCATACGTGGCAGGAATAAGTCCTTGGGCATAAATCAGGCATCAAAGGGTTGCTGAGATTCATCTCCGTCTAAGGCTTCGACCCGCTATTTGCAAGGGCAATCTCGACCGGAAAGCACGGGTAGCCAGCGGGATAAGTTCAGATTCCCAATCGCCGCTGCAACTGGCGGATGAAGGAAAGACGGGGCCGGAATTCGCTCTCCGCGATCAACGCGGACATGGGCTTGTCCGGCTCGCGCGAAACGGCGTCCAGCCAGTGCGCGAAACGACCCAGCCACTGCCGCACGCCGTGGGGATCAAACCAGCGCGCGTCGAAAGTCGCGCGACAGCGGTGCGCTTCATCCGATGGATCGAACCCCAACGTGAACCCCCAAGGCATGGCCTCCATGCGGCGGTCGAGCCATGTGAGTTCCGCCTCACCCAGTTTCAACGGCGGGACGGTGTCGGCGACGCTGAAGATGATGCGCATTTTGGGCGGCTTCAGGCCGCGGGCGCGCAGTTCCGAGCGGAGTTGCTCATGCGGCACGAAGGACCGGGCGCGCGCATCGCCCACCAGCCGGTTCACGTTGGCCGTCCAACCACGAAACGTCTGGGTGACGTCGAAGCGCCAGCGCAGCGCGGCCATGTTCCCGAAGAAGCCGAACATGCTCTGCGTTTCCAAACGGTGACGATTGGTCATGTAACTTCCGATCACCAGGTCCGACTCGCCGCTCTCCAAGGCCAGGGAAGCAATAAACGCCGCCAGCCGCACCACATAAAAAGTCGCCCCGGCGCTGCGGCCGAATTCATCGAGCCGGCCGGAGACTTTCGCATCAAGACCCCACCAGACCCAGCCGTCGCTGGCCAACGCCTGGCGCCGTCGCCACAACCGCTGGAAGGGCAACCGCACGGGCTGCGGCCGGTCCTGCCATAATTCCGCCCACCAGCGCACCGCCTCCAAGTACGCGGGATCGTTCGGGTCCAGCACGCGCCGTTGCCACGCGGCGTAATCAAAATATTGCAGCGGCGCGGAGTCGGACACCGGAGGCGCGGCTGCGTGCAGCTTGGCTCCATAGACCTGCGCCAGTTCGCGAAAGAAGACCTGCCACGACCACGCGTCGGAAATGATGTGGTGGTTGATGCGGCAGAGCCAATGCTCCTCCGGTGCGATGCGCGCGAGATAGAAATTCATCAATGGCCCGCGGCGCAAGTCGAACACCGTGCGCGCTTGTTGACGGAAAAACTCCGTGGCCGCCGCCGCCGGGTCGGGCTGGGTGCTGAAATCATGGACCGGCAGATCCAGGTGACCGGCTGGATGCACGACGTGCACCGGCTGGCCTTCGCTTTCCGCAAATGTCACCCGCAAAATCTCGTGGCGCCGCGCCAGGTGCTCCAGGCTGCTGCGCAACGCGGCGACATCCAGGCGGCCGACGATCCGATGGCTGCTGGTGATCGTGTAGCCGGCCGCGCCCGCCGGCTTCTGGGATTCCTTCCAGACCGGCAGTTGCGAGAAGGACAGCGGAAGCGGGCCGTCCCGCGGCACGCGTTCGAGGCCGGGAAATTTTTCGGTCGGCGCCCCGCGCCGCAGCTCGTCAATGACACCGGCCAACTCACCAAGCTGGGAGTGTTGCGTGAGCCGGCGCAGATCGAGCTCGACCCCGAAAGCCGCGTGGACTTTCGCAGCCACCACGATGGCCTTGAGCGAATCGCCACCGAGCTGGATAAAATCACTCTGCCGCCCCACGTGCGGCACCCGCAATGCCGTCCGCCAGATTTCCGCCAGCGCAATTTCCGTTTCCGTCGCGAGCACCTCAGCGACGGCGGCGGGCTCGCTGTGTTTCCAGGCCACGAGCTGGGCGCGATCCACTTTGCCATGCGGCGTCAACGGCAAGGCCTCGAGAAAAATAAAGTGATGCGGCATCATGCTGGTGGGCAGACTCGCCCGCAGGGCCTGCCGCAATCGCTCGGCGTCACCGCATTGGCTGGCCCGCGGCACCACGAACGCCAGCAGCTGTGCGTCTTCACCCGCGGTTTGCACCACGACGGTGGCCTGAGCCACTACCGGTTGGCGCAGCAGTTCGGCTTCGACCTCCGCCGTTTCGATGCGGTAACCCCGGATTTTGGCCTGCGCGTCTTTGCGCCCCTGGAATTCAATCTCGCCGGTCGGTGTACGCCGCGCGAGATCACCACTACGATAACAGCGCAAGGAGTCGGTTCCCTCAGCCGCACTAAACCGCTCCGCCGTCAGCGCGTCGTTGCGCCAGTAGCCCGGCGAAAGATAGCGGCTGCGGATCACCAACTCGCCGATCTCTCCCGCCGCGACCGGCTGACCGGCGGCGTCGAGCAGCAGAATTTCGATCCCTTCGGCGGCGTGCCCAACCGGCAGACGCCCGGCGGGGAGCGACTCGTTCCACGCAATCCGCTGTTGCAACACGTTGCCGGTCTCCGAGGAAGAGAGCGAACTGAACAAGATGCAACCCGGCGCGAAGTGCTGGCGAAAGCCGGCAAAATCGTCGGTGTTCGCCGGCTCGGACGCGAGCCGCACGAGGCGCACCGACGGAAATCGCGCCGCCGGTGCGAGCGTCCGCAGGAAATTGCGAAACAGCGACGCGGAGGCGACGAGGATGGTAACTTGATGCTCGTGCAACCACGCATCCAGTCCGGTCACGCCCCGTTCCATCACCGGGAAAAGGCCGAGCGCCGCGCCGTGCGCCCACGCGCACCAGATGGTCGCAAGCCCCTGGCCGCCGCTCGGTGACGCCAGCAGCGCGATGCGGTCGGCGGCGGTGATTTCCATGCCCCGCCCGAGGCGGCGGGCATTGTGCAGAATGTTGCGATGGGTCTGGATCACCCCTTTGGGTTTGCCGGTGGTTCCCGAAGTGTAGAGCAGCCACGCGGGCGCGTCCGAGCGGATGGAAATCGCCGGTGCCGTTTCCGGTCCGGCGGGAATCTCATCCCAACAAACCACTTTGCGTTCCGCGCCGGCGAGTTGCTGCGCGAGTTGGCGGCTGGCCGCATCCGTGACGAGCAGCGCGGGCGCGGCATCCGCCAGCACTTGGTGCATCCGCGCCGGTGGATCACTCGGATTCAACACCACCACCACGCAGCCCGCCTTCAACACGGCAAGGATCGCGGCCGGCAGGCTGGCTTCATGCCGCAGCAACACCGCCACGCGGTCGCCGGCCTGACCACCGTGCGCGTGCAGGGCGTGAGCACAGCGATTCGCCGCCGCATCCAATTCGCCGTAAGTCGGTCGCCAATCGCCGGCGAACACCGCCGGTCGGCGGGCTTGACGTGCCACCAACTCCGCCCACCGTCCGGGAATGGATTGCTCCACCGAGAATTCCTCGGTTCGCGCGGAGAGGGAAGGAGCAACCGGCGGCATACGACAGGAGAATTCAGGTGGGACCGGAGAGCTCGCGCGCCAAGGCGATCAGTTGTTGTTCGCACTCGCGCCGGCCGGAGTTCCGTTCGCGGCGCACCCGCCACGCCCGGGGCAACAGAACCCAGAACCACCACCAGCGTTTGCGCAAGCGCCTGAGTTCGGAACGCAGCAGATGCACGGCAACCACGCGCCGCAGGAAGCGATCGAGATGAAAGCGTTGGACCTGCGCCTGCAGGGCGGGCGATGCCGCCACCGTTTGCTCAAATGCGGCCAGCGTCTCGGTGCAGAGGCGGTCCTCGGCATTCGTCACGTAATAGGTTTCCCGGGGAAAATTCCGCGCGTGTCGCCGGAAGAAACTCACGCGCGCGGGCGACAAGACGAGCCGTAAATTCAGCGCGTGCAGCAGACCCCACGCGCCATCGCCATTCCAGCCGAAGTCCGTGGGAAACGGTTTCTGTTGGAGCACGCTGGTGCGGTAGAGATTGCTGGCGGAACTGCCCAGGATCGCGAACGGAAAATAAGCCATCGCAAAAACGAACGGGAGCAAGCCGTCGTAGGCCGCCGGTTGCGTGAGGCCAAGATGGCGGACGAGGCGATGCACCGGCCAGTCGTTCCGGCCGCCGGCGGCACCGTTGGCGTCCACAAATTCCGGCGGGCTGACGACCACGTCGGCGGCCAGCCGCTCCGCGGTTTGGACATGGGCGGTCAATCCCTCCGGCGTGATGCCATCGCCCACGGTGGAAACGTAGGCGTAGCGGGAACGCAGCTGCTGCAGCCCGAAGTTCCAGCATTCGTAAATCCCGGGTGGACGCTGAAAGAAGCGGACCGGTTGACCGGCCAGTTTTTCGCGCAGGAATTCCACCGTGCCGTCCTGCGAATCACTGTCCACCACGACGATCTCCTCCACGAGCGGCAGCCAGGGCCGCATCGTTTCCCAATGCGCCGGCAGCAACTTCATCGAGTCCCGCGTGGGGAGGAGGACACCGATGGGAAGTTTTTGCGGCGCCGTCATGCGGAAAGCCTGGCCAGCAGAATCATCCCGCCGCTTTCCGGCGGCCGAGGAAGAAACCCACGCCAGCCCCCACCAGCAAGCTGACCACGCCAACCACCCAGCCCGCCTGCTTCGCGAGATTCAGGAGCGAGTTGTTGAAGGGATCGGTGGACAATTGAAGATTCACAATCAGCCAGCCGCCCTTCTGCCGGGTCAGCGTCGCGGTCCAGCGGCCCTGCAAATCGATCTTGCGACCGCCCGTGGGTTTGAACCGCTCGTTGAAGCTACCTGAACAAACCGCCACTGCGCCATCGGCAAGCAAAGTTACCGCCTCATCAAATCTGATTTCGCTTTGAAAATCCTCCACACGCTTCACCGGTCCACCCAGCATGCGTTCATGGAAGGATTGCAGCCCGGCATCGCCGCGGCTGAGTTCGATGTTGCACCAGGTCACAAGACTGTTGGTGGCGAAGAGCGCCTGCGCGCCGGCAAGGTCATCCTTGTTCATGGCGGCGACCAGCGCGTCGCCGACTTGCCGGACTTCCTGCAGCAAGGGATTCTCAGCCGGGCGGTTGGTGACCTGGGCCACCGAAGCGACCACGCCGCCCACCACCAACCCACTCGCGAGCAACAACGGGCGGAGCATCATCAGGGCGCGATCGTTTCGACGTAGGTGAATTTGCCGCCTTTGATCGCGAGGATCACGGCCGGCTTCGTGGCGTTGCGGTTCGCGTCGAGCGTGGTTTTGCCGGTGACGCCCGCGTAGTCCTTGGTGGCAGCAAGGGCGTCGCGCAACTTGGCGCTGTCCGTCGTGCCGGCGCGTTTGATGGCCTCCGCCAGCACCATCGCCGAATCGTAACCCAACCCGGCCATGGCATCGGGAACTTCGCCGTTGTACTTGGCCTTGAATTTCGCGACGAAATTCTGCACCGCCGGCGACTGGGCTTCCGGAGAATAGTGCGTGGAATAATAGCAACCTTCGAGCGCCTCGCCACCGATCTGAACCAGCTCCGGCGCCTCCCAGCCATCACCGCCAATCAATGGCACGGTGATTCCCAGTTGTCGCGCCTGCCGCACAATCAAACCCGCCTCCGTGTAGTAACACGGGACAAAGACGGCGTCGGGGTTCACCGCCTTGATGGAAGTGAGCTGGGCTTTAAAGTCCTTGTCGCCGCTGTTGAATTTCTGTTCGGAGACGATCTGCCCGCCGTCCTTGGTGAACTGTTCCTTGAAGAATTGCGCCAAGCCAACGCTGTAGGCCGCGGCGACGTCGCTCAACACCGCGACCTTCTGCGCCTTCAGCCGGTCCTTGGCAAACTTCGCCATCACCGTGCCCTGGAACGGATCGATGAAACAGACCCGAAAGATGAAATCACCCCGCTTCGTCACATCCGGGTTCGTGGAGGAAGGCGAAATCATGGGCACTTTGTTATCCTGACAGACGGTAGCGGCTTCAAGCGAGCGGCCCGAGGCGACTTCCCCCAGCACCGCCACAACCTTGTCCCGCGTGATCAGTTTCTTGACGATCGTGGCGGACTCGCCTTGCGTGGAACGATTGTCTTCG
>CAYWCK010000067.1:0-17260 GCA_964456685.1 uncultured Bifidobacteriaceae bacterium
GCCGTGCTCGCCGTTGTAAAAACCCTGATCAGACGAGTAAATCACGATGGTGTTTTCCTCCAAACCTTCGGCCTTCAAGTATTCGAGGACCTGACCAACGCTATCGTCCACGGCTTTAATGCAACGCAAATAGTCCTTCATGTACTCCTGATATTTCCACTGCGTTAGCTCGCGGCCTTCGAGCTTCGCCTTCGCGAAGGCTTCGTTGCGCGGACCGAACACAGCCTGCCACTCGGCGCGCTCCGCTGCGGTCATGCGGCTGTTCTCGCCAGAGGTTTTGCCTTCGACCGGCAGCTTCAAGTCCTCGTGCAACGTCATGTGGTTGGCAATTTCCATTTTCTGCGTGTGCGCCGGCGAAGCGCGCCCGGCGTAATCGTCGAACAATGTCGGCGGCTCGGGAATTTTCACGTCGGCCAGCCAGCGATAATAGCGCGCGGGCGGAATCCACGGCCGATGCGGCGCTTTGTGTTGCAGCATCAGCATGAACGGCTTTGTCTTGTCGCGCTGTTTGAGCCAGTCGAGGCCCATGCCGGTCAGGATGTCCGTGGTGTAACCTTGCCGCTGCTCGCGTCCGTCCGGCCCGACGAAATCCGGATGCCAGTAAGCCCCCTGCCCGGGCAAAATGCGCCAGTAATCGGTCGTCGGCCGCGAACTGGCGAGATGCCACTTACCGATGAGCGCCGTCTGATAACCCGCCTCGCGCAAGGCGATCGGAAACGTCCACAAGCCGGGCGTGATCGGCCGATCGAGCAACATCACGCCGTTCGAATGGCTGTGCAGTCCGGTTTGAATTGCCGCGCGACTCGGCGAGCACAGCGAGTTGCCGCAAAAGCTGTTCAGGAAAATACCGCCCGCCGCCGCGAGCCGATCCATGTTCGGCGTGACATTCTGTTGTTTGCAAAACTCCGAGAGCCTCCAGCCGTAGGCGCCGATGGTTTGCAGCGAATGATCGTCCGAGAAAATGAAAACGATGTTGGGTCGGGCCGCCGCCAACGCCGGATTCGCGCCAACGCCAGAAATCAACCCGGCCAGCAAAAGCCCGGAAATTAATCGGGGCAGGTCAAGCTTCATGCGCGCCATGCAATCGGGTTCAACTGCGCAAGTCAACCCATCGGACGCAAATTAGTTCGCGAGAACCATTGCCGGTCCGCACGGCGCTTCGCAGACTGAATCGTTCCGCAAGCCGCTGGCGAATCGCATTTAGGATTCGCCCCGGCGCGAATCGTTCTATCATTAACTCATGCGCCGACTGACTTGTTTCTTAGTGCTCGCTGCGTTGCTCGCAACTGGGTCCGCCTTCGCCGCGCCGCGTCCGAACGTGATCCTCATCCTCGCCGACGATCTCGGCTATGAAACGCTCGGTGCGAACGGCGGCACTTCGTACAAAACTCCCGTGCTCGACCAGCTCGCCAAGAGCGGCGTGCGCTTCGAGCATTGCTACGTGCAGCCGCTTTGCACACCGACGCGCGTGCAGTTGATGACCGGCATCTACAACGCTCGGAACTACATCAACTTTGGGAACATGGACCGCGCCGCGACCACGTTCGGCAATTTGTTTCAGAAGGCCGGTTACGCGACGTGCATGACGGGCAAGTGGCAGTTGGGTCGCGAACTCGAACTGCCGAAGAAGTTCGGCTTCGATGAATATTGCCTGTGGCAGCATATGCGTCGGCCGGAGCGTTATAAAAATCCCGGCCTTGAAATCAACGGCGTGCAGAAGGACTGGAAGAACGGAGAATACGGCCCGGACATCGTCAACGACTACGCGCTCGATTTTGTGACGCGCCACAAGGACAAGTCGTTTTTCCTCTACTATCCGATGATGCTGACGCACGGGCCATACGTCGCAACGCCGGACAGCCCCGATTACAACGACAAGTCCAAAGCTCGCGACAAAGCTCCCAACGGCGAGAATCCGCACTTCACCGACATGGTTGCCTACATGGATAAACTCATGGGCAAATTGCTCGCGCGACTCGACGAACTGAAGCTGCGCGAAAACACGCTGATCCTGTTCGTCGGCGACAACGGCACCGGACGCGGCACTCCCTCGCGCATGGGCGGACAGACGGTGATCGGTGGCAAAGGTTTGACGAGCTCCACCGGCATGCGCGTACCGCTGGTAGCAAGTTGGCCGGCGGCGATGCGTGGCAGCAAAGTCGTCCCCGACCTGGTGGACAGCACGGATTTTCTGCCGACAATTTGCGAGGCGGCGGGCATCTCCGTTCCCGCTGATTTGAAAATTGACGGCCGAAGTTTTCTCTCGCAAATCCGCGGCGAGCGCGGCCAGCCGCGCGATTGGATTTACTGTTGGTATTCGCGCGAAGGCGTGCTGGCCGAAGCTCGCGAGTGCGCGTTCGATCAGAACTTCAAGCTTTACCGCAAGGGAGAGTTCTTCGATTTGCGGCACGACGTCGATGAAAAGCAACCGCTGACCGTGGCGGAGCTGAAAGGCGATAGCGCGGCAGCGGCGAAGAAATTGCAAACCGCTCTGGACCGCTATCGCGATTCCCGACCGGAACATTTACGCAAGCTGGCCCGGGAGAAGAAAAACCAAACCGAAAAGGAAGAATGACGCACTGCTTCACCCGTTACTTGGTTGCCATCAGCCTCGCCCTGTCCGTCTCAGTGATTGCGGCGGAGAAGGCCGCGCGCCAGCCCAACATCGTTTTCATCCTCGCCGATGACATCGGCTACGGCGACCTCGGCTGTTACGGTGCGACGAAAGTGAAAACGCCGAATGTGGACCGGCTCGCACGCGAGGGATTGCGCTTCACAGATGCGCACGCGACGGCCTCTGTCTGTTCGCCGACGCGTTACGCGTTTATCACTGGCCAATACGCGTGGCGCAGCCCTGGTAAAGCCATTGGTGTGCTGCCCGGCAATGCGCCGCTCACGATTGACACCCGCACCGTCACCACCCCGGAGATTCTGCGTCGCGCTGGATACACCACGGGCGTGGTCGGCAAATGGCATCTCGGGCTGGGCGGTGAAAATGTGGATTGGAACGGCGAAATCAAACCCGGCCCGCTCGAGATAGGTTTCGATTACGCCTTCATCATGCCCGCAACCGGCGACCGAGTGCCGTGCGTGTATGTCGAGAATCACCGTGTTGCCGGGCTCGATCCAAACGACCCGATTCGCATCAGTTACCAAGGAAAAATTGGCGATGACCCGACCGGGCGCGAGCATCCCGAGTTGCTGAAGATGAAACTCAGCATGGGCCACGCGGATACGATTGTGAATGGCATCAGCCGCATCGGCTTCATGACGGGCGGGAAATCAGCGCGGTGGAACGATGAAACCATGGCAGACACGTACGCCGAAAAAGCCATCGCGTTCATCGAGCGCAATCAGTCCAAACCCTTTTTCCTCTACCTCGCCACGCACGATATTCATGTGCCGCGCGTGCCGAATCCGCGGTTCAAAGGCACCAGCGAATGCGGCGTGCGCGGCGATGCGATTCAAGAATTCGACGACACAGTTGGAAAGATCGTGAGCGCGCTCGACCGGTTGAAATTGTCGGAGAACACCATGCTCATTGTCACCAGCGACAACGGCGGCGTGATTGACGACGGTTACGCCGACGGGGCAAAAGCCAATCTCAATGGCCACAAGCCCAACGGCGATCTGCGCGCTGGCAAGGGCAGCTATTACGAGGGCGGCACGCGGGAGCCGTTCATCGTTCGCTGGCCCGGGCGAATCAAGCCGGGCGTTTCGGATCAACTCATCGGCCACGTGGACATGCTTGCCTCGTTCGCGGCGCTCGCGGGAAAAAAGCTTCCGAAGAATGCAGGGCCAGACAGCTATAACGTCCTCCCCGCCTTGCTCGGTGAAGCTGGAACGAAACCGGTGCGTGACCATCTCGTTCTGCAACGGAACGTCGCCGAGCGCCTCGCGATCCGGCAAGGTTCGTGGAAACTCATCATCGGCACGCAGTCCGACGCCCCGAAAAAGAAGAACGCCA
The DNA here is from genome assembly GCA_964456685.1 of uncultured Bifidobacteriaceae bacterium. GTDB lineage: Bacteria > Verrucomicrobiota > Verrucomicrobiia > Limisphaerales > JADLHS01 > CAYWCK01. The sequence goes on from CAYWCK010000067.1 coordinate 3,968, forward strand.
GCGACACAGAACTTTACGACCTCGCCAGTGACCCGGGCGAAACAGTCAATCTGGCCGAACAACAACCGGAACGGGTGAAGCCACTCGCCGAATTGCTGCAGCGCATCAAGTCCGCGCCGGCCAGCCGGGCGCTGGACAGAAAACCGCCTGGCCGTGGCTGAATTCCAAGAGTTACGCAGCTGCCTGGCCGCCACGGAAAGTGTGGATGAGTTTGCATCTCCCGGTTTACTCCTGCGCAAGCAGACGGCCAATGCCACATGACCCGCGCGCGCAACTTTTTGAATGTGGCATTGCTGGCAGGCTGCCTTGGGTTCACAAAAGTCGGCCTTGCCGAAGTCACCAAACGGTCAAAGCAGATCGCACCCGTCTCGCCCAACGTTTCTCAGCGCGTGATCAAGCTTGAGAAACGCTTTCTCAACCTTCCCATCAAAAACGATGCGCCAAAGATCCGGGTCGCGACTTTGGTGGACGGACGGTTGGCGGTGGAGAACCAAATCCAGCTCGCGGACGACCAACCGGATTGGTGGGCGTTCATGGATGTGAACGCGTGGCAGGGAAAAACGATCACGCTTCAGGCATCCAACCTAACGAGCGGCTCGAAAGCGTTGAGTTTGATTGAGGAGAGTGATGCGATCAAAGGTGGGGAGAATCTTTATCGCGAGCCGTTGCGCGGGCAGTTTCATTTTTCGTCACGGCGCGGCTGGAACAGCGATCCGAACGGCTTGGTGTTTTTCAACGGCGAGTATCATCTGTTCTATCAACACAACCCCTACGGCTGGCGGCATGGCAATATGCACTGGGGACACGCGGTCAGCCGCGATCTCGTGCATTGGGAGGAACTCGGCGACGCCATCGCGCCGGATCACTTGGGCACGATCAGCAGCGGCAGCGCGGTGGTGGATTGGAAAAATACCAGCGGACTCGGGAAAGACGGCAAGCCACCGCTCGTGTTGGTCTACACCGCCGCTGGCAAACCCACGGCTCCGTGCCTCACGTCGTGCCCGGACGGACGGCACTTCACCAAGTTCAACGGCAACCCAGTCGTGCAGCGCATCGGCGAGGGCCGGAACAGCGATCCCAAAGTGCTGTGGCATGAACCGACGAAGCAATGGGTGATGCTGCTCTACGTTGATCTGCCGGGACGCCAACACACGGTTCATTTCCTGACGTCGCCGAATTTGCGAGATTGGACTTTGGTCAGCATCACGAAGGGCGAAGTCGGGCAGAAACATTTTCTCTTCGAGTGTCCGGACATGTTTGAGCTGCCGATTGATGGCGATGTCTCGCGAAAGAAATGGGTGCTCACCGCGGCGAATCATGAATACGTACTCGGCAAATTCGACGGCACGAAGTTCACCGCCGAAACCGAAAAGCTTCCCGGCAATCGCGGCAGCAAGGGCTTTTATGCGGCGCAAACCTTCAACGAGATTCCGGCGCGCGACGGGCGGCGCATCCAGATCGGATGGTTCAAGTCGGAGACGCCCGGCATGCCCTTCAACCAGTCCATGACGATTCCGTTGGAGGTGAAACTCGTCACGACAGCGGAAGGCTTGCGGCAGACATGGACGCCGGTGCGGGAACTGGAATCGTTGCGCGTCAAGTCGCACAACCTCGGCGCGATGACCTTGCGGCCTGGTAGCGCGAACCCGCTCGCTGAAGTCAAGGCAGAGCTGGTGGAACTGCGAACGGAATTCGAGCCGGCCGACGCGAGCGAAATGGCATTCACCATTCGCGGCGCGACGCTCATCTACGATTTCAAAAGCCAGGAACTCATCGTGAATGGTCATCGCGCACCCGCTCCGCTGCGAGGTAGCAAACAACGCCTCGCCATCTTTTGTGATCGCAACGGACTGGAAATTTTCGCTAGCGACGGTTTGACCTACGTCCCGATGCCGTACTTGCCGAAGTTGGAAGATCGTTCCCTTTCCGCCAGCGTCGCGAAGGGCAGCGTGAAGATCATGACACTCCAGGCGCACGAGTTGAAGTCGGCGTGGCCGCAGTGATATGACAGCCGATGCACGCCACTGGAAACTTGGGGCAAGGGTTGCGGCAGGCTGCCGGACCAAACTCAACCGTTTCAGCGTCCGCGAACTAAAGTCCATCTTTGAACGACAACTGCTGAATGAAGAGCCTTCACGAAGAAAACGCGATTACCAATCGGCAGCTGTGCTATAACGGCAGCATGGCAATCCTGAAGAAGCTCGTGGCCGGTTTTTGCTTCGCCGCGCTCGCATGTATTGCCGCCGGCCGGGCTGCGGACGCTGCGCCGCGCTGGAATATCCTGTTTGTCTTTGCTGATGACTGGGGTCGCTACGCGAGTTGCTACCAGGGACTCGATGGGCGACCGACGCTTAATGATGTCGTCAAGACGCCCAATGTGGACCGCGTCGCGCGCGAAGGTGTCCTGTTCAAGAACGCTTTCGTCAACGCGCCGAGTTGCACGCCGTGCCGGAGTTCACTGCTCTCCGGTCGCTATTTCTTCAATTGCAACCGTGGCGCCATCCTCAGCGGCGCGGTGTGGGACGAATCCATCCCGACGTTCCCGCTGTTGCTGCGCGATGCCGGCTATGTGATCGGCAAGAGTTACAAGGTCTGGAGTCCGGGCACGCCCGCGGATGCTCCGTTCGGCGGGCAGCAATACGCATTTGAAAAACAAGGCGAGCTGCCGCGGCATTTTTCTCTCAACGCCGTACCGATGGTTAAGAGTGGATCAACGGTGGCCGAAGCGCGGGAGAAGATTCTCGGACAGGTGCGTGGCAATTTTGAGGATTTTCTCGCATCGCGAAAGCCCGGCCAGCCGTGGCATTATTTCTTCGGCCCGACGACCACGCATCGCAAATGGATTAAAGGTTCAGGCAAATTGCTTTGGAGCATTGAACCCGATTCGTTGAAAGGCAAGCTGCCCAAATTCCTACCGGATGTCGCCGAGGTCCGCGAAGACGTGGCGGATTATCTCGGCGAATGTCAGGCGGTGGATGCTTACGTCGGCGTGCTGCTCAAGCGATTGGAGGTAAGCGGCGAGGCGGATCGCACGCTGGTCGTTCTCAGCGGGGATCACGGCATGCCGGGCGTCCCTGCGGGCAAATGCAATCTCTACGACATGGGGGTGAGCGTTCCGCTTGTTATCCGAGTGCCGGGCGGCAAAGCCGGGCGCGTCGTGGATGATTACGTTTGTTTACCGGATCTCGCACCGACGTTCATGGAAATTGGTGGCATCAAACCGCCGAACGGACTTTACGGTCGCAGCCTGATGCCGTTGTTGAAGTCGGGAAAGAGCGGACAGATCGACCCCACGCGCAATTGGGTCATCACCGGTCGCGAGCGACACGTGGGCACGGCGCGGGAAGGCAATCTGCCGTATCCGATGCGCGCGTTGCGCACGCCCGAGTTTGTTTATATTCGGAACTTTGCTCCGGATCGCTGGCCGATGGGCTCGCCCAAAGGTGTCACCGCAACCGAGACCCCGCCGTTCAATTCGCTTCAGGACGAAACCTACGCGGCGTTTGCTGACATGGACTCCAGCCCAACGAAAGCGTGGCTCGTAACCCACCGGAATGAACCGGAATGGAAGTGGCATTACGAATTCGCCTTTGGCAAACGTCCCGCCGAGGAACTTTACGACGTTCGCACTGACCCCGATCAGGTGAAGAACCTCGCGAGCGATCCGGCCTACGCGAAACAAAAAGCGGAACTTTCCAATCGCCTCATGAAACTGCTGACGGAGGCGAACGACCCGCGGGTAGTCGAGCAGCCGCCACGCTTCGAGCAACCGCCGTTCGTCGAACAGGTGGACAGAACAAAAGCGAAAGGCGGCGGCAAGAAGAAGCAAACGCAGGAAACAAGCAAGCCGGTGAATTGATGATGCCGTCGGAGCGCTCACGCACAAGAATCCCCATACCGCATTGGAGCTATAGCGGCGGCCGTGTCCGTCATCTAAGATCAAGCTCATTCAAGTCATTCGTGGCTAATAAATACATGCATGCTACAACCGGCCGGCTCCGTCTGCTGCTTTGCCTTGTGCTCCCGGCGGCATCTCTGCTCGCCGCAGAAACAAACAAAGCGACTCCCGCTTCGCCGAAAAAAGAAGACCCGCAGCCTGTGATCGTTGCCCCCGGCCCGGTGGGTGGGCCGCCGTCGGACGCCATCGTGCTCTTTGATGGGAAGGACCTATCAAAGTTTCGCGGACAACGCGCAGAGGAGCCGCATTGGAAGATTGAGGCCGGAGTTGTGGAAAGCACTTCGCCGGGCGGCATTTTCTCGAAGGAGGAATTTAGCGATTGCCAATTACACGTCGAATTCGCCACGCCGTCGGTCGTGAAAGGCGTTGGCCAGGGCCGGGGCAACAGCGGCGTCTATCTGATGGGCCGGTACGAAATTCAGATCCTCGACAGCTACGAAAGCAAGACCTACCCCAACGGGCAATGCGGCGCCTTTTATGGTCACAATCCGCCGCTGGTCAACGCCTGCCGTCGGCCCGGCGAGTGGCAAGCTTATGACATCGTCTTTCACCCACCGAGACGGCTGGCGGACGGCAAAGTTCGGGATGGCTCGTTCACGGTTCTGCAAAACGGCGTGTTGATTCAGGATCACATTCCGGTCGCAGAAACAAATACCGCGGCCGCACCTTTGAAAAATTTCGCCGAGAAAGGCCCGCTCTTTTTACAGGATCACCGGAATCCGGTGCGATTTCGCAATGTGTGGATTCGGAAATTGAATTCGCCAACCGAGCAATAAATCTCTGCAGCCCGATCACAATTTTATGAAGCATCACGCATCGAACGGAATTAATCGCCGGCAATTCATCACCACCACCGGCATGGGGGTGGCTCTCTTCAACATTCTGCCCGGACGTTTGCTGGGCGCGGATGCCGTGACGCCAAGCCAGAAGCTCAACGTCGCCGGCATCGGTGTGGGACGCCGGGGAGGAACCGATGTTAGCGAGGTGGCTGCCTTGGGCCACAACATCGTGGCGCTGTGCGATGTCGATGAGAAATCCGCCGCCAAAACTTTCGCGGCGTATCCGAATGCAAAGCGGTTCACCCGTTACCGCACGATGTTCGACAAGATGGGCAAGGAGATCGAGGCCGTGGTGATCGGCACGCCGGATCATAATCATGCAATCGTCGCCATGGAGGCAATGCGGCGGCACAAGCACGTCTTTTGTGAGAAACCGCTCGCCCACTCGGTGCATGAAATTCGCAAACTGATGGCCGCCGCTGAGAAATACAAAGTGGTCACTCAGCTGGGGAATCAAGGCCACTCGAGCGACACCATTCGCCGCGTTTGCGAATGGATTTGGGCGGGAGCCATCGGACAGGTTCACACCATTCACGCCGGCACAGGCGCGTTCAAGAATGTCTATTGCCAGATTCGGAACTTGCCGCAACTGAGCCAGTCGGAAGGAATCCCCGAAGGCCTCGATTACGATCGGTGGCTGGGGCCGGCCCAATTCCGCCCCTACTCGCATTTCTGGATTCCCTGGAACTGGCGCGGCTGGATGCCTTTCGGCGGCGGCGCAATTGGCGACTGGATTTGTCACGTGGTGGACCCATCGTTTTGGGCCTTGGATTTGGGCGCGCCGACAACCGTGCTCGCCGAACCGACGGATTACGACGTTGCGATCCACGGGCTCACCTATCCGTCGGCCGGGAAGTTTACGTTTGAATTTCCGGCGACGAAGAATCGTGGCCCGGTGAAACTCGTCTGGTTTGACGGCGACAATCACATCCCGCGACCGAAAGAGTTTACAGCCGAAGACAAGATTCCGGGCACTGGCGCGATCATTTACGGCGAGAAGGGCATGATCGTGCACGGCTCTCATGGCGGCGCGAATTGCCAGCTGTTTCCGGAAGAACTCATGGAGCAACACTCGGGCAAGAACGCACCAGCAGAAAAAATTCCGCGCGTCAAAGGTCATCCGTGGGACTGGGCCGACGCGATCCTGAACGGCCGAAAAGCCGGTTCGCATTTCGGCTACGGCGGACCGCTCTCACAAATCGGTTTGCTCGGCTTGATTGCGCTGCGTTTCCCCGGACAGACGCTCAAGTGGGATGATCGGGCCGTGCGCTTCACCAACAACGACGCAGCCAACGCGTTCGTGAATCCTCCGTATCGCAAGGGCTGGAAACTTTGAGTCCGGTGGCAATCCTTGAAGCTGTTGAAGGGATAAAGCAACACCGGTCTCACACGATGAGGTGAGTCATCCGGCTCACTGATCCTCCTCTTTGGCGTCCGTGGCTTTCTTCTTCGCGGAAGCTTTGCCACTTCCCTGACGGGATCTGGCTGCGAGTTCGGTTTCCATTCCCTTGTCGCCTTGCTGCTTCATCCACGCGTCCAGTTCGCGCGCCAGGCGCGACTTGATTTGCGCAAACCGGGAATCGGTTGCGAGGTTGTTGGTCTCCTGAGGATCGGTTTGCAGATCGTAAAGTTCCTCGCCGGGGCGATGCGACATCCAGTTCCAACGCGCAGCCAGCGCCGGATCCTTGGCGGCGTCCTCTTCCCAGGATTTCGCGGTGATCGTGCCGTGAAGAAAATACACCCAATAGCGATTCTCCGGCGCGAGGTTACGGATGAGCTTGTAGCGGGAATCGCGCACGGCGCGGATCGGATATGGCTCCTTCGCGCCGACAATGCCGATGGTCGTGTGCTGAGCGAAGACGTAATCGCGCAGATGATTCGCTTTACCCAGCAGGATCGGCAGAAAACTCAGGCCATCAAAACCGCGCTTGCCGTTCACGTCCGGACAACCGGTGTCCACCTTGGTTGAATCAATTCCCGCCATCTCCAGAAACGTCGGCGGCACATCCACGTATTGCATCAGCGCATCGCTGCTGGAACCGGCCTTGATCTTGCCGGGCCAGCGGACGAAGGACGAACTGCGAATGCCATTGTCGTACAAGGACCACTTTCCGCCGCACGGAAAGGAGCTTCCCTGCTCACTGACGAACATGACCACCGTGTTGCTCGCCTGCCCGGATTTCTCCAAAGCTTCGAGCGCGTCGCCAACCTGTTTGTCGAGTTGGGTGATCTCGGCGTAATAATTCGCCATGTTGGTGCGGGTCACCCAGTTGTCGTGTTGCCACGGCGGAATTTTTAACTTTTTGGGATCATACAGGTTCTTCGGCACGCGATTCCAACCCTCATGCGGATCTGTACATGCCAGCACTGCAAAACACGGCTTCGTCTTGTCGCGGTTGATGAACTTTGCGAGCGCCGGCGTGTCGTCCGCCGTGGTGGCCAGCACTTCGTAAGGAAACGTGGCTGGCGGACCGACGTGAGTCTTGCCCGCAATGCCAACGCGATAGCCGTTCGCTTTAAGATGCGTGAAGATGCTGGCCGTGCCGTCGTAGGCGCGGGTGTGATTTGGATAGGCGCCGCTGCGGATGCTGAACAGCCCCGTGTAGAGCGCATGGCGGGTCGGCGAACACGTTGGCGCCGGCGTGAACATTCTTCGCAAGGTCATTCCCTCGCTGGCGAACCGGTCAATGTTCGGGGTCTTCACGTCCGGATTGCCCATGCAACCGAGATCGCTCCAAGTCAGATCATCGGCGATCATAAGCAGGAAGTTTGGTTTCTCCGCTGCGTGCGCAGGCCCGGGCGCTGAAAGAAGCCATGCGACGCTGATGACGAGCAGAAAGTGAACAGCCTTTTTCATAAATCAGTTCCCCAACATGAGAGCAGGTAGTGCTCGATCAAGCCATACCATATCCTGGCGAACGTGGGCTGGCTGGACAGAGCCGCGCCACGCAAAGTCATTTCCGGCCCAGGCGAATGCGAAGATTTCATCACCAAAACAAAAAGCCCGTGAACATTGGTTTTAATCAACATTCACGGGCCAAATTGACTGGTGGAGCCGACAAGATTCGAACTTGCGACCCCCACAGTGCCATTGTGGTGCTCTACCAACTGAGCTACGACCCCAGCCAAGTGCCGCTGAGCTTAAGCCAGCGCCGCGGATTGTCAAAATCAAATCACCACCGCAACCCGGGCGAAGGCTTGTGAGCTTCCTTCGACTGGGGTAGCGTCGGTCTCATGAGTCCGATTGAACCAGCGGGTCCAACTCGACCCCGCTTCTTGATCTGGTTTTTGGCGCATGCCTGCGTTGGGGCGCTTTGCATGGTATCACCTTGCGTGCTCGCGGAACCCATCCGCAGCATAACGATCGACGGAAACTTTTCCGACTGGACGAATGTTCCGTCTTACTTTGACCCGGTCGGTGGCCCCGGCATATTGCACAACGGCATTCCGGACACCCACGACACGGATCACAACCAACCAGGCGACGTGCCGGCGTACGTGAATCATCCGGACATCGACCTCGTGGAGTTCAAGTTCACTCACGATGCGTCAAATCTCTACGCTTATTTCCGGGCCACCGGGCAGATTGGCCGCACCATTACCAACGCCACTCAACATGGACGGTATTACGTGATCGTGACCATTGACGTGGACACAAACGCCGCGACCGGTTACGGGCTGCACGAGGGTGGTTATTATCCCACGAGTTATGGCTACGACATGAACATGGAAGTCGAGTACTACGACGGCACGTTCAACACCGGCCATTACCTGAATCACGGCGCCACCAATACGGCGCAACTCAATGCCGCCAAACAGGACCAAACCAACGGCATCGTGCGTGTCCTGCCAGGAACGTACGATTTCTACAGTCAATGGGTGTGGTTTGACTCGCCCAATGCCGGCACCTATCGGTTGCCCGCGCCGGACACCAACGCGAGCATCACTTTTGTTGCGGATCGCGGCCCGGTTTATCAAGGAATCATTTACATCGCGCGTTCGGCCAATCAACACGAAGCGGAAATGGTCGCGCCCTTTCGCGGCTTCATGCGCGCTCCGGGGGGAAATCCCATCGTGGCCCTGGGTAAAAGGCTGAACGTCTCCATTTCGCTCGAAGCCAGCGGCGAGCTGGCGCCGGGAAACTCGTGGGCCTCCGACACGGGCGATCCCATCCTCAATTACTACCTGAGCCCTTACTCCGAGCCGAACTTGAAGATCGCAGGCGGCACTCAACCTGGAAATGTTGTGCTGTCATGGGCCAATGGCGCCAAGGGGATGAAACTGCAGCGCGCGACGAGCTTGGCAAATCCCAACTGGCAACTCGTCGCCGGATCGGATGCCACTAATTGGCTGACCATGGCGGTTGGCTCCACGAATTCCTTCTTCCGCTTGGTTGAGCCGTGAGGCGGAGGCCGAATCAGGCTACTTTTCAGTCTTCTCTTTTGCGCCCGCGCCGGGACTATCGGCATCCGGCTTGGCGGGTTTTTCGTCGATCACCTTCAATTGATTTTTCGTCAGCAGGATCATCTGCGGCTTGCCGTTGTATTCATCAATCTTCCCGGTGACTTCGACGGTTTTGGCAACCAGTTTTTCCAAATTCGGGAACAGATTGGTTTTGCTGGCGAACACAATCGCGGTGAAGGTCTGATACGGGTACGGCTTTTCGAAATTGATATGCGTCAACTTTTCCTGTGCCCGCACTTGAACGACCTTGGCCACGACCGTACCAAATTTGCCGACGGACTCCTTCGCCTCCGCTGGCGTCATCTTCTTGGGCGCAGCAGCCTTGGCATCTTGGGCGGGCAGCGTCGCCGTGACGGTCGCGAACGCGAGGAGGCAAATCAGTTTCTTCATGGCCCGATTGAAACGCCGGAATGGCAGACCACACAAGCGCATTTTTTCAACCGCTGCCACGTGATCATTTGGCTCGCAAATCCGGGTCCAGGGTGACAATAGTACCAGCGACCAGAACATAGTCCGACCGATTTGCAACCCCATGAAACTGCCACGCGCGATCTTGTTTGCCAGCTGGCTGGCGGCAATGACAGGCGTGGTCGCGCAGGAGGCCAATTTGAAAATCATCCATGACAAAACCGAAGCGCAACTCCGGGAAATTGCCGCCCGGTCGCGCGGCGCGCTGGGCTATTGCGCCGTGGACCTGACCAGCGGCGAACGCTTCGCGCTGAATGAAGACGCCCTTTTCCCGCAGGCCAGCGCGATCAAAATCGTGATCTTGATGGAAGTCTACAAGCAGGCCGGGGCGGGCCGGTTCAAGCTGACGGATCAACGCCGCATTGCGAAAGCCGACAAGACCGGGGGCAGCGGTGTCTTGATCGAATTGGGCGACGGCACCGTGGAACTCTCGTTGCACGACCTGTGCGTCCTGATGATTCTCGTGAGCGATAACACCGCCACCAACCTGCTGATTGACCTCGTGGGAAGGGATAACATCAATCGCACCCTCGAATCTCTGGGATTAAAGCACACCCGCGTGCGTCGCCGGATGCTCGACACCAGCGCTTCGTGGCGTGGTGATGAGAACACTTCCACGCCGGCGGAAGCCGCGCGCATCATGGAATTGTTGTTCAAAGGTGAGTTCGTCAGCCGGCAGGTCTGTGAGGAAATCATCGCCATTCTCAAGAAGGGCAAAAACACGAATCTCAAAGCCGGGCTGCCAGCGGAGGTCGCCATCGCGAACAAACCCGGCGCCATCTCAGGCGTCACCACCGAATGGGCCATCGTTTACCTGAAGGACCGGCCGTACGTCCTGGTGGTGATGGACAATTTTGGCTTGGCAGACGACGCCGCAACCGCCTCGAAAGATATTTCCCGCGCGCTCTACGATTACTTTTCCCGCCTTGCCCGGGCCACGCCACACGGGACTTATGTCGAGAAACCCAAATGAACCAGTCAGGTGGTCGAGGGCGCTGGGCAATTGGAAATCCTGCGCGCTCGCGGTGGGCCTCGTGCTGTTGACTACAGACATCGGGGCACAAACACTGAACCTGCCGCCGCGCCCCGCGGATGCATTGACCGGGACGCAATTTACCAACGTTATTCGCGGCACGCCCTCACCCACGAGCGCCTTCTCCGATCGGGAAAACTGGATCTTCTACCAGGTGATCAACGGCAACATCCCGAACTGGCTGCGCACGTTGAAACCAATCTCAACTTCCTATGCCGGTCACACCGCGACATATTACGTCGCCCCAGATTACCTGGCGATCGGTTCGGACCAGAATTATTTTCTGATGCCCACCACGCCGCTGCTGGCACAACGCCTCGGCGACCGGCTCGACTGCACCTTGCCCACCAGGAAAATGGTTGGCGCCATCTGGACCAATGCCACGGTGAAACTACCACCGTATCCATTCAGCCCGGCTATTTACGACATTCTGAGCCTGGCGGTCTTCGGCGGGGAAAATGCGGCGGTCCGGTCGCAACGAGACGCGCAAACGAACAGCCAACCGCTGGGCGCTCTCGTCGGTGGCGATAAGAAGGACGTCATAATTTCATCGCTGATTTACTCGAATCTGACCGGCGGCGTGCCCAAGCCGGTTGTCATTTACGGCTGGCACCAGCTCTCGCCGTATGGCGTTCCCATCCAAGGTGCGGTCAATGTGCACGAGGAAACCTACGCCGACTACTCGCATGGCGCGCGACTGGTGCAGATGAGCCTGACCGTGGATGGCACCGCGAACACCGTCACCAACGTTCTCACCAGCTCTACACTCGCCGGCTTGCTCAGCGACGAAACCATCGCCCCGTCCTTCACCATACCCCTGCCCCGCTACACCATTCCCGCGTTCCCTCCGGTCGTGATGCTGCCGCCGCGCAGTCAAACCGTTGGCCTTGGCAGCAACGTCACATTCACCGCCGCTGCGATTGGTGATTTACCGCTGGGTTACCAATGGCGATTCAACGGAGCCAACCTCGCGGGTGCAACCAATTCGTCGCTGACGATCTCCAACCTCGTCGCCGCCGATGCGGGAAATTATTCCGTCACTGTCACCAACCACGCCGGTGCGACCAACAGCCGCGCCGCGTTTCTGCGCGTGCGGACAAATTCCTTCCCGGTGATGTTCGCCGACGACTTCAACACGAACAGTTCGGTGAACTGGAGTTTATTTTTCGGCACAACCAACGGCATTACGGATTACGATGTGGATTGGGCCTTTGACTATGGCCTCACTCCCTGCAGATTCAACGGGCAAACCGTGTTGATTCCGCCGGCGCCGAACTCGCCGGACGGCAGCACGCGCGGACTGCGGCTGGCGGTGAACCAAAACGACTCCAACCCGGTCATCGCGGCGGTAAGTCTCTATCCGAAAAACTGCTTCTTTGCCGGCAACTTCGCTTTGAAGTTCGACCTCTGGATCCATTATCCCGGCGGCGTGGGCGGCACCGGCGCGGGCGTGGCGGGCAGCACGCAACACGCGACTTTCGGCATCAACCATCTGGGCACGAACGTCAACTGGGCCTCGCCCTCAGCCACCGCGAGTGATGGACTTTGGTTTGGCGTGGACGGTGAAGGCGGCGACAACCAGGACTATCGAGCTTGCGCCGGAAATCTCTCCGGAACACCGACGGACCTTGTCGCCCTGGGCACAAGTGGTCTCACGGCCTCGAGCGCGAACGCGACGATTTTCCAAAACCTTTTCCCCGCTTCACGCTTCGAGACTGCGGGCGCACCCGGAAAGAACTGGGTGGAAGTCGAAGTGCGCTACACCAACAACTTCGTCATGTGGTTGATGGACGGCACCGTCATCGGGCAACGCAACAACACCTCTGCGTTCACGAACGGGAATGTGATGATCGGTCTGATGGACGTCTTCAATTCCATCGCCGCCCCGGCGGCGGATTCGTTCGTGCTGTTCGACAACCTGCGGGTGGAAAACCTGACACCGATGCCCATTCGCTTCCAGTCTGCCACGCGCCTGCCCAACGGCGCAGTCTCGCTCCTGCTGACCAACATGCCGGGCGATAATTATTTTCTCGATACGTCTGCCGATTTGAATTCGTGGCAACCGCTCGCCACCGTACTGGCGACCAACAGCACGTTCACTTTCACCGACGCAGGCGCGGCCGGCTTGCCGACGCGTTACTATCGCGCCCGCCGCTAAAAATTGCTCCTCTTTCCGGCGGCGCTTCGCTATCTCTGCCGCATGGCTTTTAACTTACGCGACAAATGGGTTTTGATCACGGGCGCTTCCAGCGGGTTCGGTGCGGCGGCAGCCACGGCGTTCGGTGAACTCGGGGCCAGGCTGCTGCTGGGCGCGCGCCGCGTGGACCGGCTGGAAAAGGTCGCCGCGGCGGCGCAGCAAGCCGGCGCCCGCGCGGCGCTCGTTCATTCTCTCGACGTCGCCAGCACCGCCAGCGTGGAGAAATTTGTTGGCTGGGGACGCGAAAAAATCGGCGCGGGCAAACTGCACGTCCTGGTGAACAACGCGGGCGGCGCGCTGGGCCTCGACACGGTGGCGGAAGGACGGGACGAAG
>CAYWCK010000068.1:0-17233 GCA_964456685.1 uncultured Bifidobacteriaceae bacterium
AACGTCCGCTCCGGCACCGTCCCGTTCGCATCCGCCACACAGCCCACGATGCGCGATTGGTTCACGGCGGCGATACCTGTGCCGGTGTTGTTGAACGCGGTGCAACTCTCGACCAGCGAATCGGTGCCCGCGAGCAAACCTTCACCCAGATTGCCGGTGATTCGCAAAGCCGAGCTATGCACTTGGCGCCCCAGCGAGGCGTCCACGGCTGCCAATGTCCATCCGCGAATCGTGCCGTTGAAAAGCGCGATGCTCTGCCGCTCCCCGCTGACCAGGACACCCGTCAGTCCGGTGGCGGCTCCGTCCAGCACGAAGCCTCCGAGATCGAGCGTGACGCTGTTGGTCTGGATTGTGATGCCGTTTTGCCCGGCAGCCGCGTAAAGATTCGTGGTGAGGTAATACGATCCGGAATTCGTGATCACGAACGGCAGCGAAGAAATGGGCGTGCGCGGTTCAATCTGCTGCAACGTTTTCATGGTGGCCGCAGGCGCACCGGGCGGTGTCAAATTGCCCTGCGCGACCGCGCAGATGGCGCCGCCCAAAACCAGAACCAAGGAAATGAAAGGTGTCACTTTCGGGCGTGAAGAATTTGTCTTCATAGGCTGGCAGTTTATTGGCAGACGCCGTTGCCGTTGCAGTTCAAAATGCCGGAGCATTCGTTATCCGGGTCGGTGCCGGCAACGATGTTGCCGCAGGAGCCGTTTGCGCCGCTGCCTTTTTTGGCGGCGGTGCAAGCCACGCAGGTGGAATTGCAAATCGAGTTGCAGCAGACGCTGTCCACGCAGAAGCCGCTCGCGCATTGCGAGCCGATGGTGCAAGTGGCGCCATTCGCCAGCGCGGTCACGCACGCACCGCTTTGGCAATAGCCCCCGGCGCACGGCGTCAGGTCCGCGACGTTTGCATGGGTGCAGCCCGCGACGGAATCGCAGGCGTCCACGGTGCAGGGATTGTTGTCGTTGCAGTTAAGCGTGGACGCGCCGGGCTGGCAGACGCCGCCTCCGCAAACATCACCCACTGTGCAGGCGTTGCCGTCGCTGCACGCGGCGGTGTTGTTGACGCTGAAGCAATTGCCGGTTTGAGAGTCGCAGGCGTCCGTGGTGCACGGATTGTTATCTGAACAAGATTTGGCCGACCCGGCACAGACGCCACTCGAACATCGATCGTTGATGGTGCAGGGGTTTCCGTCGTCGCAAGAGTTGCTGTTGAAGACGAAGCCGCAGCCGGTGGCGGCATTGCACACGGGCGTGGTGCAGGGATTCGAGTCGTCCGGACAGGTGATAGCCGAGCCGGTGCACACGCCATTGTTGCAAGCATCCCCGGTGGTGCAAATGCTGTTGTCACTGCAGGTTGTGCCGTTGGTGACATTGGCGTGAACGCAACCCGCTGCCGGGCTGCAGGAATCTGTTGTGCACGGGTTGTTGTCATTGCAATTCAGCGAGCCTGTGCCCGCCTGACAAACGCCGTTGGAACAAATATCACCTGTGGTGCAGGGATTCCCGTCGCTGCAAGACGCGGTATTGTTCACGAATTGACACGCACCAGTGGCGGAATTGCACGAGTCGGTGGTGCAGGGATTGTTATCATTACAAACCCTGGGCGTGCCGGCGCAGACGCCGTTGGAACAAACGTCATTGGTTGTGCAAAGATTGCCGTCGTCGCACAAAGCTGTGTTGTTCTGTTGGACGCAACCAAGCGTGGGATTGCAGACCGCCGTTGTGCAGATGTTACCATCGTCCGGACACGTGACGGCTGAGCCGGTGCAAATGCCGTTGTTGCAGGTGTCGCCAGTCGTGCAGACGTTGTTGTCGTTGCAGCTCGCACCATTGACGACGTTAGCGAAGACGCAACCGGTGGCCGGATTGCAGGAATCCGTGGTGCAGGAATTTCCGTCGCTGCAAGTGGTCGCCGTGAACACGCACGCGTTGTTGACGCACGTGTCGGTGGTGCAAGCATTGGTGTCGCTGCAGTCCGCGTTCACCTGGCAGAAGCCCGGAGCCGCGGAGCAGGCGAAATTCGCCCACGAATTTCCGCCTGAGAAAGCCGCACCCGGACTGATGAGCACCTGACCGTAGTGATTGCCCGCGTTGATCGAGTAATCGAGCGTGCTGTTGCCGCAGGCGTTGTTCCGCACGACGAAGTTGTTCGCGCCCACCACCCGAAAGCCGAAACCGTTGTTGCGATTGCAAGCGTTGCCCTCCGCGCGATTGTTGTCGCCTAGCAACACAACGCCGCCTTGACCTGCACCGCTGCCGTTGGCGAGGCACGTGTTGTCGCGCACCTGGCTGTTGGCCGTGAGGACAATGCCGCTGGTCGCGTTCGATTGCGCCACGCAGTTGTAGATCTCGCTGCCGTCGCCCAGCCCAAAACCTATGCCGCCGTTGCCCGCGGCCACGCAAAAGGTGATGGCCGATCCGGCGCCGGCCACCGCGCCGTGGCCACCATTTTCGGCGACGGTCACGCCTTGCATCCGGCAGCCCGCCGCGGCGGTAAGTTCAATCCCGGCGCCAGAGCAATTGCGCACAAAACCATTCTGCACGGCCAAATTTCTGACGCCGACGGTGGCGGTGATGCCGGTGGAACAATTCGCAATTGAAAACCCGCGCAGATCAATTGTCACACCGCTTGCCTGCACCAGGATTCCCACGGTCGCACCGCCGCCGTTCAGATTCGTAGCGAGGTAATATGACCCCGGCAGGCTGATTACGTATGGCAGTGAAGTGATGTGAGCGCGGGGCTCGACTTCAGTAAGGGTCTTGAAACTGGGCGCGGGTGCACCCGGTGGTGTCAGAGCGCCCTGCCCGAGGGCAAGACTCGCAAATGCGGTCACGAAGGCAAGAATACCCCCGGCCCGGCCCAAAAAATATCCCGAGAATCTCATCGGTAACCCGTTCTGGAATGGGCTGCATTAAACCCTGAACCTGGCGGAATGCGAGCAAAAACTGCTTAAATCCAGCCGTTTAACCGGGTTGAGGGGAGCTGTGGCTGGGCTTGCGGAGAATGTAAGCAGCGCAAACCAGCAGGAGGATGGCGCGGAAGAAGGCGAACTGCACCGATTCCATGGCCTGCGACAGGGAGGGCCCGAGGAAATCCAACTTGAAGCAGCCGCAGGAGATTTGCAGCCCACGCGCCCAGGCCTGTCCCGTGGCCAGGACGAACAGGGCGAACAACAACGTTGACCATAAGGCCGCAGCACGCCAAGCAGTGCCGGCAGCCAACAGGATGCCGCACAACAATTCCAGCCAAGGCAACACCATGGCGGCCAGCCGGAGCAATTCGTCCGGCAGCGGCATCCGGTACGCGGTGATCTCGCCGTGGAATTCGATGGGATTGGCGATCTTGCCAAGCGCGGCCCATACAAGCAGGGCGGCCAGTACCCAGCGCAGCATCAGGCGCGTATCGAGTTCGAAGGCGATCTTCATTTGGTTTGGGCACTGGCCAGGGTGTATTCCACGTAACCGCCCGGCATGTTGCTTACATTGGTGAAGCCGCAGATTTTGATCAACGATTCCGCCAGCGCATGCGACATGTGGCAGGATTCCGAACCGCAATAAGTCACGAAGGCCGTGGTCTTCGGGTATTTTTCCGCAAACGCGCGCAATTCCTCCGCCGTGCTGGTCGCCGGCAGGAGCACCGCCCCCGGGATGTGACCGATGTCGAAATTGGCTTTCAATCGCGCGTCCAACAAAACGATTTTGCCGGCTTCCAACTGCGCCTTCACTTCAGGCCACTTCAAGCTGGGAATGTTCAGCGTGGCGGGTGCGGGTGCGACGGGCGCTGGAGCCGGGGTGGGCGTAGGCGAAACGATCGCCGGCGTTGGGGTTGGTGGCAATTCGAGCGTCAGCGAAATGGTTTCGTTATGCGTGCCGGTGCGGACGGTGGCTGGCTTGACCGGGAGATTGGTGGGGGTGGACGGCGTTGCCGGTGAGCTCGCACTCGACGCGATGGCTTGCACGCGCAACGGCGTAAGGCCGTTGTAGCCGACCCCCAAAACCACCGCTGCCGCCAGTATCAATGCGCACTGCAGCACCAGCTGTTGCCCGCCCGAGTTTTGATTTTGCTCGCTCATGAGTTATTTCGCCGCGAGTTGCTTTTCGATCTCCGCCTCAAACTGCGCCAGCGGTTTCGCACCCACCATGAGCAGGCCGGTGACGGTTTCCCCGGAGCGTTTGCCCAGCACGAAGGTCGGCGTGCCGGTGATGCCGGCTTTTTCGGCGTCGGCCTTGTCGCGACCGATTTGCGAGGCGAAGGCTTGGCCATCAATGCAGGAACGAAAGAGTTCCGCGTTCAACTGAAGATCGGCGGCAGCTTGGACGAAGGTGGGGCGCGTCAGATTGGTGTTGGCACCAAACAGTTTGTCGCGCATGGCCCAATACTGGTTCTGCTGCATGGCGCACAGGGCGGCGTGCGCGGCGGGTTCGGCATTTTGATGAAAGCTCAGCGGCAGGTTGCGGCTCACGAAACGGAGTTTGCCGGTTTCAACATATTTCTTCTTCAATTCCGCGAGCACGCCCTCGTGGGCGCGTTTGCAGAAGGGGCATTGGTAATCCGTGAATTCCACCAACACCAACGGCGCCTCGGCCGATCCAAGCGCGGGGCCACCTCCAAGTGGCACCGTGACGATTTGCGGCGGGGCAGGCGCAGCCGGAGCGGCGGCGACCGGTTGGGCGGGAAGTTTTTGAACCGCGCTGCGCAATTCACGCAGCTCCCGCAGAATGGCATCCGCCTGACTGGCCGTGATGGCGGTGTCCGAACCGGGCGCCGTTGGCGCAGCGCCTTTTACTGGCGGCCGTGGAGCCAGCGCGGCCTTGAGCGGAGTATCGCCCGAGGCGACCTGCCAACCGCGCTTGCCGTCGGTGAACCACACGCGCAGAAACGGTTCGTTCGCGGCCAGCACCCGCGGCAGGTCAATGTTTGGCATGCCGGTGTTCGTATCGCCGAGACGGATGTTGTAAACGCCATCTCGAACCGGCAGCCGCCAGACGGCGCGTGGAAGATTGGTGCTGCCGACGAAGGGAAAATCACCCGAGCCCCACAGGATCATTCCGTTCGTGTCGTGCAGACTGAAAACAAAGTAGGCCTGACCGTTGAAGTTGGTGCCATCAATCGTCACCCGGCCCTGATAGTTCAGTACGGCGGGCAGCGCAGTCGTTGCATACGACGCCAACCCGATCAGTGTGAGGTAGCCAAGGATTCGCCGCCACATCGCGCGTATCTTCGCCAGCGCTGCCGCCGGGGTGCAAGCAAACTATTTGGCCCGGCCATGCCGTCACGGGAATCGGCTCAAGCTGAACATCGCAAAGCCAAGTGCGTAGAGGATCCAAAAGGCGGTGGTCCACAACGCCAGCCCCGGCACTGGCAGCTTGCGCCAACCCGCAGCCAACCAAAGCGACACAGGCAGCAGCAGCGGAAACAGGTGCCGGCCTTGCCCCATGCCGAACAGGTAGCCAAAGCGCAGAACGAGCAGCAGGTTGAACCCGAACGCCAGGAGCAGTGCGGCCGCGAGCGGTCCATTTGCCTTCGCATTCAAACCTTCCGTCGTTCCGGTTGCGGGCGCGGGCTGCTGATGGCCGACGAACCACACCAGCAAAGCGCCGAACCCAAGCAGGGGAAATGGATAACCAATATCGTTCGTCATCCCGGAAACCGACCAGAAGGTTTTGGCAAGATTATGCACCGCTGACGCGACGCCGTAGGGCAGTGAAGGCCACGTGAGCAGCGGCGTGGTGGTGTATTCTGGCGTGAACGTGTGGTAGAGCCGCCAGTTGCGCAGCAGCCATGGAAGAAACATCACGGTGGCCAGACCGACGCTGAGAGCGAGATGACAAATCGCGGTCCGCCAGGTCATCTGCCGTCGCACCGCCGCGAGCACGCCGAGAAACGTGATTGCGGGAAGGAAAATGACGGCTGATTGCTTGGTTAGGAGCGCCAGCCCGAGCACCAGCCCGAGGGCGGTGGAGTTTTTCCAGGATGGCTGGCGTTCCGTCATCAGGCAAAGCACCGCCGTGCCGAGCGTGATCAGGAGATTGTCGTTGTTGATGGTCGCCGAGATGAAAGTGTAAGTGGGGAGCAGGCACGCCAGGCCCAAAACCATTACGCGGGTCACGGGCTCGGAAATTTGCAGACGTCGCAGGAAAGCGAGACCCAGCCACACATTCAGCAACCAAAGCCCCACCGATGTCGCGCGGAGCAGCCGCACCACGACTGGTTCCGCACCGAGCGCCCGCCCCGCCGCATACATGGGAGCAAGCAGGGCGTAATATCCCGGCGGTTGTGAATACTCCCATTCGTTGCTGGCATCACCCAGCTTGCTCGCGAGCACCGGCAGGGAACGCTTTTCCGCCAGATGCTTTACGTAATTGTAGTGGGACTGTTCATCCGGCGCGTAGAAGGTCGGCGTCAGGAAAACGTACCCCAGCCGGCAAATCAGCCCCGCCACCAGCAGCGCAAGGATCAACGCTCCAGGCGCAACAGTTGGTTTGCCGGACTCGCTCACACTTTGCCGCGGAAGTAGGCGATGGTTTGCTTCAGGCCCTGCGCCAGCGGCACGCGGGGTTCCCATTTCAGAAACTTGCGCGCCTTGGCGATGTCCGGCCGGCGCTGCTTGGGATCGTCCTGGGGCAGCGATTGGAAAACGATTTTACTCCGCGAACGCGTGGCTTTGCGGATGGCTTCCGCGAATTGCAGCATGGTCAACTCCACCGGATTGCCGATGTTAACGGGCAATGCGTAGTTGCTCATCATGAGACGGTAGATGCCTTCGATCAGGTCCGACACGTAACAGAAGCTGCGCGTTTGTGTGCCGCGACCGAAGACGGTGATGGGCTTATGAGTCAACGCCTGGCTGATGAATGCCGGCACCACCCGTCCATCGCGCAACCGCATGCGCGGTCCATAGGTGTTGAAGATGCGGACGATGCGCGTGGCGACCTTGTGCTCGCGATGATACGCCATCGTCATGGCTTCGGCGAAACGCTTGGCTTCGTCATAGCAGCCGCGCGGACCAATGGTGTTTACGTTGCCCCAATATTCCTCCGGCTGCGGATGCACCAGCGGATCGCCGTAAATCTCCGAAGTTGAGGCGAGGAGAAAGCGCGCGCCCTTTTCCTTCGCCAATCCGAGAGCCTTGTGCGTGCCGAGCGAGCCGACCTTCAGCGTCTGGATCGGGAACTCGAGATAATCCACCGGGCTGGCCGGTGAGGCGAAATGCCACACGTAATGCACGGGCTCATTCAGGAACAAGAACTCCGTCACATCCTGTTGGATGAATTTGAAGCTCCGCTGGCCGGCCAAATGCGCGATGTTGTCCACGCGGCCCGTAATGAAATTATCAATCCCGATGACGCGATGCCCACGCGCCAGCAGCAGGTCGGTCAGGTGCGAGCCGAGAAAGCCCGCGGCGCCGGTGACGACCGAGGTTGGTTGGCTCTTTTTCATTTTGCTCCGGTCGTGCGCAACACGGCGGGCAGCGTGCGCAACAGGATTTTCAGATCCAGCCACAACGACCATTGATCAATGTATTCAAGGTCCAGCCGCACCCAGTCCCGGAAGTCCGTGATTTCGTTGCGGCCACTGACCTGCCACAGACAAGTGAGACCGGGGCGGACGCTCAGCCGCCGGCGATGCGCCAGGTCGTTGAAACGTTTGACCTCATCCACCGGCAGGGGCCGCGGCCCCACGAGGCTCATCTCACCGCGCAGCACGTTGAAGAGTTGCGGCAATTCGTCGATGCTAAATCGGCGCAGCCATCGGCCGACGGTTGTGATGCGCGGGTCACCCGTGACCTTGAACACCGGCCCGGTCATTTCATTCATGGCCGCCAGTTCGTGTTTGAGCTGTTCGGCGTTCGTGACCATGGTGCGAAATTTATAAATGGTGAACGGCGCGCCGTTCAGGCCGGAACGCATCTGGCGGAACAACACCGGTCCCGGCGAGGTGATTTTGATGATCAGTGCGGTGAGCAGGAAGACCGGCGAAAGGATCACCACGCCGATGAAAGCGCCGAGGTAATCGATGACCTGTTTCGTGGCCAGCGCCCAGGAAGATTCGGGCACGGAGCGAAACACCATGACCGGCTGGCCATAAAAATCGTCAAAACTCACCCGGGATATTTGTGTGCGGAAGAAGTCCGCGACGAGCCAGGCCTCGATGCCTTCCAGTTCGCACGCATTCACCACGGCCTCGACTTTTTCGAAGTAAGTGTGGCGGGCGCTGATGACCACCGCGTTGACGGAATGTTCGTGCAGGGCCGTGATCAGTTGCGGCAGCGTGGTTTCGTTGAGGTCCATGCGCGCAACCACTTCGGTGTTGAGTTCCGGGTGGGTTTGCAGCCGGGTGCGCACGCGGTTGGTTTCCTCCTCCGTGCCCATCAGCAGCAGGCGGCGGCGATTCTGGCTTTGCAGGGCCGTATTCCGGTAGATCGCGCGGAAGATTTCCTCCTTCGCCGCCACCAGTCCAAAGCTGATGCAGCCGAACATCACCATCACACCGCGGGCGGCGGCGAACCTCACGAAGAACAGGATGAACACGAGGCTGACGGTCAGGAGCGCGCATCCCCGCAACAGCGGCAGAATGGTCGTATGCCGTGGACCGAGCAGAGGTCGGTCGTAAAAGCCCTGTGATTCCAGCACCAAGGGCGCGGCAGGAATCAGCAGCATGTAGAACCAGAGGTATTCTGCAAACGGCTGGACCGGGATGGTGAACAATTCGCTGACCAGTTCGCTGGCGCGCAGTTCATACGCCAGCCAGAAGGACAGCGCGAAGAGGCATGCGTCCATCAATTGATGGACTTGCGTGCGGATCTGGCGCGTTCGCCGAAGCATGGTTTGATTACCCTGCGCGAATTACTTCTTTAACAACCCGGGCCGTTTCGCGCAATCGTGCGCGTGCGGGACCGGTGCGTCCGTAGATTTTCATGGTGTGGTCGCGGCCGCGGTATCAGTCGGGCCGGGCACGAGTTGAAATTGCGGTACCGCGGAGGCGATAAACTTTTTCATCCGGTCGTAGGCGGCCTCTTCCTCGCCGGGCAGGCATACCGCAAAACAGGAGACGTACGCCCAACGCTGCAATTCACCCGTTTGCAAAAGGTGCTTGGCCATCCACCACATGCGTTCCGTGCCGGCCATGTCCCCGCTGAGCGCGCCATCGGCGACATACCAGTAGACGTACAATCCGCGGTAATTCACCGCGGCACCCGACGCGTCACGGAATTGGCGGGTGGAAAGCATTTTGACGACGGGCAGCTGGTATGCCTGCGGTCGTTCGACGGGAATTTTCGTCTCCTGCGTCGCCGCCTGATCAATCCGCCAACCCGCGCCTTCCAGGCAGTACTGCGGTTTGTGGATGCTCGTGCGATCGGCGCCCATCAAGACCACATTTAATTGATACCAATCATTCGTGTCGCCGCGGTTGGTATAAAATCGCTGGCCGTAACTCGTGTCGGCCGGCAGCACGTTGGTCACGGTTCCGTCCTGGGGGATTTCGCGCGAGTCGTAGTTCAACACCCACTCGGGCAGGCTCACGTGCACGACGTGTGCCGGACGGGCGTTGGGGATGGGTTCGGTTCTTACGCCCGGCGTGCCGAGGCGTTGTTTGGCCTTGGTCTGCATCAGCACAGCCGCCGCCACGCCGATCATTGCCATTGCCACTGCTCCAAGAATGAGGTTCGATTTCTTCACGCGGCACCTCCCGCTTCGGCGGTTGCCGTCGTCGCTTTGATTTCCCTTTTTTCCAACCAGCGGCCGAGCAGCATCAAGCCGATGATGGCCGGAACATACGGCAGCAGACTCCAGAAGCCGCTTTCGTGCGCGCGATTACCCGCGTCCTGACCCCACATTTCGGCTGCGATCACGATGACCATCATGCGAAAGGTATTGCCAATGAACGCGAGCGGCACGGCGGCCGCGATCATCAGCAATCGTCGCGGCCACGCGCGGAAGACCATAAACGCGTAAATGATCGAAATGGCTGCAATCGCAATGAGGCTGCGGATGCCGCTGCAAGCGGGGGCGACATCGTAGTGATATCCATCCGGCAACCGCATCAGGCTGGTGCCCACGTTTTGCACATCAATCGCCAGCACATACTGGCAGAAGGCGGCTACGGTTTTGGTCACCATCAAGCGCAAGGGAAACGTCACTGGTTCGGTGAGCGACCCGAGTGGGACCATGAAGCCCAACAGAAAAAACGGGAAGAAGCTGGCCGCCAGCCAGCGGGTGCCCCACACCAGGCCCATCAAACCGTACAGACCGGTGAACAGCGCCACGATGCAGAGGCGTGGTTGTTGCACCAGGTAGCCGAAGAGATGCAACAGGATGGCCACGCCCAACACCAGCAGACCGGGCCACCAGGTCTTGAGCGGCAATGCCAGCAACTCGTTGCGTTTCCACCAGAACAACCCCAGCACAACCAGCGGAATCAGCTTACCGTGTCCGTCGTCTGCCGCCACACTCTTGCTATCGTAGGCGTTCCACATCCAGTGGAAGAGCGACGGCGTATCCACATACCCGAACGTCGAGTTGCCCAAAAAGTGAAACAGCGCCAGCCACGCCGCGAGCAATCCAAAGAAAAGCGCCTTGTTCGGCAGCCGTTCCCAGCAGGCCGACAGGCTCAGTTCTGTATTCTCAACCTTCGTGGCTTGGTTATCCATACGCGTACGTTATCCAGCATAGTGGATAGCGAATCGCCGGGTTTCACTCAAACTAAAACCGCGGGTGGACACCCGTTGTCCGTCGTTGTGGGTGCGCAAGTTAACGACCGACCGCGTTTTCACAAGCCCGCATTCCCGGCGGCGGCACCAGCGCCGTGACCCGCCCGCCTCAGGCCAGCCAGTTCCGCAAGGTTGCGAAGTCCTTACGAAACGCCTCCGCATACACCTTGCGATCCTTCCCCTCGCCGTATTCGACATGCAGCGAAATCGGTCCCGTAAAACCGCTGGCCTTCAGCATGCCGCCGTACTTCCGATCCACGCGTCCTTCGCCCAATGGCACGTTTCGCGTCTTGTCACCGTCCCAGACAAAATCTTTGAAGTACGCCACGCCGATGTGGGACTTCACGAGCTGAAACACGGTCGGCCAGGATTGTCCCGCCTCCACCGTCGCGTGCCGGATGTCGAAAGCCAGCGCGATGTCCTTGGGGTCTTGATCGCGCAGCAGGTTGAAAATGTCCCATAGGCCCGCGCCCACCATGGTCGCGCCGGCATGGTTTTGATAAAGCCCGGTCAAACCTAGCGAGCGATTGAACGCGGCCAGCTCGGCCAGTTGCGGACGCAGCGCCTCCAATTGCGGCTGGATGGGCTTTTGGAGATCGTAGCGAAACCAATCCATGCGATACCGCTTGATCCCCAGCTTCGCCGCGGTGCGCAGAGTCTTTTCTGCATGCGGCTGCGTGGCACTGCCGATGGCGGAGGTGAGCACGGTGATCTCTAATCCGCGCTTCTTCAGCGCCTCGACAAATTTCGGCAGGTCCTCCTCCACCCGTTCTGGCAACACATGCCCGCCCGGCCGCACGGCGGCTTCGATGCCATCGAAACCCAGTTCCGCGAAGAAATCGGCCGTCTCCTCATAGTTCAGGAACAGCAGTGGTTTCTCGAATGCGCAAAATTTCCACGGGAGCTTCCTGGCCTCCGCAGGCGCGCCCAACAAGGCGGGCGCCGCCGCCAGGCTCACCGCGGCGGCGGCGGACGTTTTCAAGAATGCGCGGCGATTGAGTGAAGCATTGGTTTTCATGGCGAATTCGCTTTGGCTGTCGGCGCCCTTGATTAAACCGCCACCGTCTGCCGGGCGCAATCCGAACCAAACGCGGGAATTCCCTCGTGAGCGAGTCCCGCTTCACTGGCCGCGACGCGAGGCGGGGGCGCCAACCTGCGGCGAGTCAGGACGCGCGCCGTCTGCGTCTCAATTGCCAAACCCGTGACGGCCCGCCATCCTCTGACCGATGACCTTGTCGCTCCGTGAATTTCATCAGGGCTTGGGTGCCCGTTTTGTGAATCTAAACCCGTGCGAAGCGGTGGCTGATTACGGCGATGTTTTAGCCGAGCATGCGGCTTTGCGCACAAACGCCGGCGTGCTCGACCTGAGTTTCCGCAGCCGGCTTTGCCTGCTGGGCGCGGATCGGATGCGCTTTCTGCATGGGCAGGTTACGAACGACGTGAAAAAACTCCGGCCCGGCGACGGTTGTTACGCCGCGCTCGTTACCGCAAAGGGCAAAATGGAAAGCGATTTTAATTTGTTCGCGCTGGCGAACGAGTTGTTGCTCGACTTTGAACCAGGCCTCGCGGCGAAGATCACGGCGCGTCTCGAAAAGTATATCGTCGCCGACGACGTACAGGTTGTGGATGTAGCGCCGCATTACGGATTGCTCAGCGTGCAGGGGCCGCATGCCGCGGCAGTGGTGCGGGCGGTGGAATTGTTTAGCGACTTGCCGGCGAAGGATTTCAGCTCCGTCAAAATCACCGATGCGACGCTCGGGGAAATTTATTTGATGCACCACGCGCGCTTGCGCACGAGCGGCTTCGACTTGTTTGTCCCGCTCGCCGCGTTGGGCGCCGTGGCGGATAAACTCATTGCCGCTGCGAAGGCGGTTGGCGGTCGGGCCTGCGGTTGGGCCGCGTTCGAGATCGCGCGAATCGAAGCCGGCATCCCGCGCTTCGGTGTGGATATGGACGACACGACGCTGCCGCTGGAATGCGGGCTCGAAGCGCGCGCAGTCAGCTACTCCAAAGGCTGCTACATTGGGCAGGAAGTGCTGAATCGCATTCACAGCATCGGGCACGTGAATCGCGAATTGCGCGGCTTGGAACTCACTCCTGGCATGAAGACGCTGCCGGCGCGGGGCGACAAACTTTTACACGGCGGCAAGGAAGCTGGATTCATCACCAGCGCGATTCACTCGCCAGCTTTTCATCGCGACCTGGCGCTGGGGTTTGTGCGGCGTGAAGCGAACGCAATCGGCACCGAACTCCAGCTTGAAACGGCGGCCGGGCCGCTGGCTGCGCGTGTGGTGGAACTCCCGTTCCGCGCTTGAACCGGCTGCGGATTACGCATCGGCCACGGTGCGGATCTGCGCGAAGAATTCGCGGACTTTGGATTCATCGAGCTGCCCGTTCGTGCGCAAGCCGCTGCACACATCGAGGCCAAACGGGCGCACTTCCCGGACCGCCATCGCGACGTTTTCCGGCCGGAGTCCGCCGGCGAGAAAGACCGGCACGCGCACCGACTCGACAATCTTCCGGCTGATGCGCCAGTCGTGCGTCCGGCCCGTGCCGCCAAGTTCCTTGATCGCGAGCTTTTGATTTCCCGAATCGAGCAACAACGCGTCCACCTTGCCGGCGAGGGCCATCGCTTCGCGCACCGATTCTTCGCCGGTGACGTGAATCACCTGCACCAATCCAATTCCCGGCAACGCCGCGCGCAACTTCGCGTGGCAATCCGGCTCGACCGCGTCCACCAACTGGATCGTGTTCACACGACAACGCTGCTGTTGCGCGATGATGGACGCCGCGTCTCGCTTGCTGGTGAGCAGAAAGGTCGCGACGCCCGGCGGCACGGTGGTGGCAATCTCGGCAATCGTTTCTTCCGCAATCACGCCCGGGCCGCTGGGCATGGCGGAGACCAGACCCAGAGCGGACGCGCCGTGGCGAATGGCCAGCGCAGCTTCAGTGACGCTGCTGATGCAGCAGATTTTTACCCGAGTCTTCATCGTGATGCGGAAATTTTGTCGGCAAGGCGCGCGCAAACAAGCCTGCACGCTTCAGTTGAAAGTGCATTTCTGTCCGACCGCCGCCTTGAGCCGTCGCAAGTAATCTTCGCGCGGAATTTCCACCGCGCCGAATTGCCGCGTCGTCGGCGTCACCATCTGGATGTCGAACAGCGTGAAGCCGCGTGTGCGCAGGTGCTCGACCAAGTGGCAGAGCGCGACTTTCGAAGCGTTGGGCGCGCGGTGAAACATGGATTCGCCGGCGAACAAGCCGCCGAGGCTCACGCCGTAGATGCCGCCGACCAACTCCGTCCCTTGCCAGCACTCGACACTGTGGGCGTGGCCTTCCGCGTGCAGTTGCGCGTAGGCCGCGATGAATTCCGGCGTGATCCAGGTTTTGCCGCGTGCGGGTGTGGGAGCAGCACAACCTTTCATGACTTGCGGGAAAGCCCGGTCCCGCGTGAGGGTGAAGGGCGCTTTGGTCAGCAGCTTCGCGAGACGGCGCGGAATGTGAAATTGATCCAGTTCAAAAATCCCGCGTGGATCCGGCGACCACCAGGTGATGGGACGCGCGGTCCACGGGAAAATTCCGCTGCGATAAGCCAGCCGCAGTCGCTCCGGCGCGAGGTCGCCCCCGATCGCCACCAGTCCGTCCGCGTCCGCCGTGCGTGCGTCCGGAAACCACAACCGTTGGTTCAGGATCGCGGGCATGAAATGGTTTACTCACCCGCCCACTGCGGCGATTCATTCACGCCCAGCGCCGCGAGCAGCAACGATTCAAACAGCCCGCACAACTCCAAGGCGAGCAAGTAGCGGGCGTTTTGTTTCGTCACCTTCGGCTCCTTGCCTGGTTCCGGTTCGCCGAGCAGAAGCCAGCTGCCGACGCGCACGTCGTTGAGCACCTGGAGCAGGCATTCGATTTGCGCCGGCGCGAGCGCGAGTTCAAAGCCGCCTTTGATTTCCCGAAAGCGATCGGACTCGTTCATCAACGCCTGAATGTGTCGTTGGTTTTCCTGCCGCTGCTCAGCCAACGCTTCCTCCAACAGCCGCTGATTTTCCTCCGCGGCCTCACCTTTGGCTTCGTGGCTCAACCGGTGGTGCGTGGCCGGAACGAGCGGATAAAGCTTCAGCGTCTCGAGCAGCAGCAGCTTCTCGCGCTCGGCCAATTGAAAGACCAGCCCCTGCTTGCCGGTCCGCAACAGCTTCACGACTCGCGCTCCAGGGTGGCGTGCAGGGTGTACTTCTGGAGTTGATGCACGTAATGCTCGGCCTTCTCCATCGTCGTCCGCACCAGCACGCTCTTGCCCTGCCGATGCACCTGCAACATGTGATGCTCCGCTTTCTGTTTGTTCCAGCCGAACACCGTCTGAAAGACATGCGTGACGTACGTCATCAAGTTGACGGGATCATTCCAACAGACCACGAGCCAGCCGGGTTCGAGGTCAGATTTCGACCCCGTCTTTTCCTCGTGTTCAATGTCGGGCAGCACTTCGGTGTCGGCCATGTGCCAAGGTTAGCTTGGTCGCGCGGAATGTCGAGGTGGCGGGCGCAGCGCTCAGGGAGCAATGCGCATCGAAGCGCTGTCCACCTGCGCCAGCAGCGCGGCCGGAAAATCCACGCGATCTTGGTAGAAGTAAGCCAGCCGTCCGCTGACGCTCCAACTGTGGAGCCGGCGCAGGTCGCCCGCTTTGACCCAGCGGGTCGAGCCATCGGCGAACACCTGGTTCGCCCCGGCTGGCAGCGAACTCTGGCGATGTGGTGGCACGCCGTCGAAGATGTCCCGGTCGCCGGAGGGATCGAAGCGTCCCCAGGGCAGCGTGCCGGAGCGGATGATCACATCGGCTGCCAGTGTCCAATGCGGTTTCGCGGTGGCGAGCTTCACGGGGCTAAGGCCGGCAAATGTTCCGAGCGGGTTGGACCAGTTGGTGATGCCGCCGAAGTATTGATAGCCGATGACCCATTGATTCAAACTGCCGCCTTCATAAACCGGATATTTGGGTGGGCGCGCCGGGCAGTTCCAGATGGCCGAGGTGGCATTGGTCTCCACGTTTAAGCCCACCGTTTTTGCGCCGGTGGCTTCCGGAGGATTCAGCGCCACTTGAACGGAGTTCTGTCGCGCCTCGACAACTTTGTCGCCGTTATCCACCGAGTAAATCGTCATGCCGATGCCGATTTGCTTGAGATTGTTCACGCAGGCCGTGCGCTTCGCTTTCTCCTTTGCCTTGGCCAAAGCGGGCAAAAGCATCGCGGCGAGGATCGCAATGATCGCAATCACCACCAGCAACTCGATCAGGGTAAAAGCAAAGGCCGAACGGAGTGGCCCTTCTTTTCCGGCTCGCTGCGGTGGGTTGAAACGCTGCATGGCTGATTGTCGGGCAGCCTAACGTGCCGCGCTGGCGATGTCACGCAGTGGAAATCCCGCCTGCCTAAATCACCAAGCGCCACCCACAAACAAAGCGCTGCGCGGGACGCTTAGTAAACGCCTTCGACGATATTCTTCTCCATCGCGCCGAAAGGCCGCACCTCGGCCACTCCATCCCAGGTGTAAGGTTCGCGCGGGGCGCGGCGGATGGCTTCGTCGCGCTCAAGGGAACGTCGACTGAACACATGATTGTTTGGAGTAGATGCTTTCAAGACTACATGCACTCAACCTTCCAGTCCTGTGCTCTCGACATCCAGATGCTCGTTAAGCTGAACAAGAATTGAGTGCCCTCCGAACAGCCCTTCATCCTCTGAATACCAAAGGTCAATCATTGTTCCATATTTGAATGACACATCCTTCAAACGGACCAACGTATCAAAGTCTGCTTTCGATATCTTTCCCCGGTTCGCTGGTTGACCGTAACCATTCACAGCAGTTGCCCATGAACGGTTGTAAAGCTCAAGATATTCACGACGAACTTCAGCGTAAATGTCCGGTAACTTTGACTTTAGAGGCTCAAGTTGCTTGTGGGCGACTGAGATTACTTCAGCGAACTCGATGTCATCATCTTTGTGAAATGTGACACGAACCAAGCTGCCAGGCAGGATTTCGATCCTTCCTTCGTACCATTCCATATCCGCGCTCCACTTGAGGTGACCAAACAAAGAGTCGTGGATTTCATTACGCGTCGGTCGCATCAGCCGACAGGGTATTGCGTCGCCAAACAGACCGTCAATAGACGCCTTCCACGATGTTCTTCTCCATCGCGCCGAACGGGCGGACTTCGGCCACGCCGTCCCACGCATAGGGTTCGCGCGGGGCGCGGCGGATGGCTTCGTCACGTTCCAAGAAACGCGGCATGAAGAATTCCTTCGTGAGCGTGGTCAACTCAACGCGACCCCATTCGTTGTAACCGACGAGTTGATGGGTTTCATTGGGCTTCACCACGCGCAGGACGGCGCGCGGTTGCGGCGCGTAGTAGGTGATGGAGAATTTGTCCTCGGGCAACAACGGCACGCTGGCAGCGAGACCCATCAGCGTGTTGCCGTAAGTCGGATAAAACCCGATGCGCCCTTCGAGCACTTCCTCCACGATGAAGCGCACGTATTGCGGCGCCAT
>CAYWCK010000069.1:0-17225 GCA_964456685.1 uncultured Bifidobacteriaceae bacterium
TGGGCGATCTTCGCGCCTTCGATGCGCTGCAAACAGAACGTGCATTTTTCCATGACGCCGCGCATGCGCACGGTGACGTCCGGATTTTTCAACATGCGGATCAAATCCCACTCGTCTTCCTGCCGCATGCCCGCGTTCTGGTCTTTCCACCAACGCGCCAAGTCCCATTCCCCGCCGGTGCTGTGCAGAATCGTCGTCGGATAGAACGGCCCTTTCAGTTCCTTCAGCGAGCGCTTGTTGTAATCGAGGTAATTAAACCGGCGCACCTTGTACGGGCAGTTGTTTGAGCAGTAACGCGTACCAACGCAACGGTTGTACGCCATCACATTCAAACCTTCCTGGTCGTGCACGGTCGCGTTGACCGGACACACACTCTCGCACGGCGCGGCCTCGCAATGCTGGCAGAACATCGGCTGATTGACGGCTTGGACGTCGTCAATCCATTCCTGAAATTGCTGTTCCTGATCGGTGGTGCGGGCCGTCTCGGCACTGGTGAGGGAACGCTTGCCCGGTTGCGATGAGAAATAGCGATCAATGCGCAGCCAATGCATTTCGCGGCCACGATTCACCAGATCCTTGCCGACAATCGGAATGTTGTTCTCGCTCTGGCACGCCATCATGCACGTGCCGCAACCCACGCAAGAATTCAAATCCACCGACATGCCCCACTGATGCAGCGCCTTGGGCTTTTCCAAGTCGAGCGGGTTGGGATAAATCGGGCTCTCATTCGGCGATTCCGGAGCGTTCATCTTCTCCGCGAAGTCCGGATGATCCTTGAACTGGGCGAGGTTGACTTCCCGCACAATCGCGCGCCCTTCCATGCTCCAGTGCGTTTGCGTGCAGGAGATGGGATAATTCCCTTCGACTTTCTGCACCTTGGCGCCGCTGACGATGTAGCCGGACTTGGTGCTGAACAACGGGAAGAAATTGAAACCCGTGCCCACGCCCACGCGGCCGACCTTGGTGCGGCCGTAACCCAACGCGAGCCCCAGCGAGAAATTCGCCATGCCCGGCACGGTCCAGATGGCGCCGGTCACTTCCGTCGCGCCCACGATTACCTTCACCACGTCATTATTCTGGACGCCAAGCGCCTTGGCCGTCACGCGGCTAACGAGCACCGCGTTGTCCCAAACAATCTTGGTGACCGGGTCCGGCATTTCCTGCAGCCAGCCGTTGTTCGCGTAGCGGCCGTCGTCCAGTTTCGCGTCGCGATACAAAACCACTTCCAGGTTCTCCGCGCTGGTGGCGGCGGCATTACCGACCCCGCTCAAAACGGAGGCGTCGAAGCGCGCGGTAACCTTTTTCGCCGCTGAGCCGGGCGCAAAACCGTCATGCAAAAACATCTGCCAGTCGGCCTCGGCGGAGTTGCCGGTTACGGCGGCATACGTCGCCCGAACGATCTTGTGCGGATCAGTCTCGGCCAGGCCACCGAGGCGCGCGACAAACTCCAGATCGGTCAAACCGCCAAACAGCGGGGCGATCAGCGGCTGAACCGGCACGAGCGTTCCGTCGCTGGTGACGGCGTCGTTCCACGATTCGAGGAAATGCGCCAGGGGGAAATGCCAGTGCGCTGTCGAGCCGGTTTCGTCTTCGTAATAGCCGAGGCGAACAACCGTCTTGGCTTTCTTCTGGGCTTCCGCCCACTTCAAATCCGCCGGCGCGTTGTAAACCGGGTTGGCGCCAGCAATCACGAGCGTCTCCACCTGACCGGCCTGCAGCGACTCGGCCAGTTCAGCGATCGTTCCGCTGATGATGGGCGGTACTTCCACCAATTCCACCGTGCTGCCGATGCTCTGCAATGCGTCGTTGATCGCGCACGCCAGAAGATGCACTGCGAGCGGCTGGCGATAGCCCGCCACGACGAGGGCTTTGCGGCCGCTGGCCTTCAAATCCTTCGCGCATTCGGAAATCCACTTGGCATCCACGCCCGCGGGAGCGGCGGCGACACCGACATTCACGCCCAGTTCCGACGCAATGGCCGCCGCGACCTGCGCCACCGCGCCGGCCGAAACCCGCAGCCGATGATCCGCATTCACGCCCGTCAGGGTGAACAGCGATTCCACCGCGTAGAGCCGGTTCAATTGATCTTCCGGCGTCTCAATCTTCCGCTTGGCGGTAAAGCGCCGGATGTTGTTGTGCGCATCCTCTTCCGTGCCGATGAAATCGCAATCGAGCGAAAGCACCACATCCGCTTCATCATAGCGGAAGATCGGCTTCACCGACCGGCCGAAAGCTTTGGTCGCCGCGCGCTGGTGAATCTCCGTATCAATCGCGTCGTAGAGATACCACTTGGCCTTCGGCAATTTCGCGGCGACTTCCTGGTGCAGCCGGCGGCGCGAAGGCGAATGCGTCCGCTCACCCAGCAACGCCAAACCCTCGCCTTGATTGGCGGCATACTGCTTCGCGAGCTGGCTCAGCGCTTCGAGCGCCGCCTGCGGCTCGATGGTCTGCAGCTTGCCGCTGCCATCGGCTTTCGCAAAGCGCGTGGCGCGATCCGGATCGTAAAGGTTGAGGATCGAGGCCTGCGCAAAACGATCTGTTCCCCCGTTGCCACCGGGGAAAAGCGGATTGCCTTCCAGCTTGATCGGCCGGCCTTCATAGGACTTGGCGATCAGGGGAACCGCTCCGCCGCGCGTGGGCATGGCTGTCGCAAAATTCTGGGCCGTACCGTGAATGAAATTCTCCGCCGCCTTGCCGAAAGGCAGCAACTTTTCCTCCGGCCGCCGGCAACCGCTCGTGCCCAGGCCGATGCCCGCGAGCGCGAAGGACGCGCTCATGATCTTCACGAAATGCCGCCGGGTGACCGGGTCCTGCCATTCGCTCGCGCCCTCGGGAAATTCGCGCTCGAGGAAGTGCTTGAACTCCGGCGTTTCCGCCAGTTGGTCAAGGCCGCGCCAGTAATGGCGGCCCGTCTCCGGGGTGGAGTCCTTTACGGGAATGGTTTTCATCGGTGACAGGCCGAACAGCTCTGCAGGGATTCCACGCGGTGTTCCTTCACAAATTTTTCCCCGAATGCCTTCTGCTGCTGGGCGTTCACCGTCGGGTCGGGACTCCACTGCCAGTTCAAATCCGTAATCTTGTCCTGCGGACGCACCTTCGCCGCCGGGTTGCGATGGCAATCCAGGCAGAACGACATGCTCAGCGGCTGGGCGTGATAAACTTCCTCCATCTCGTTGATCTGGCCGTGACACTCCACGCAACTCACGCCGCGATTCACGTGCACCGAGTGGTTGAAGTAAACGAAGTCCGGCACCTTGTGGATTTGCACCCACGGAATGGGCTTGCCGCTCGCCGCCGATTCCCGCACCAACGCCAGCCGCGGATCATCCTTCAGCACCTGATTGTGGCAGTTCATGCACGTGGAACTGGAGGGAATATTGGAGAACCAGGATTTCTCCACCGCACTGTGGCAATAGCGGCAATCAATGCCCAACTGCCCGTTGTGCGTGGCGTGCGAAAAGGCGACGGGCTGGATGGGCTGATAACCGACGCGAAAATACTTGGGGGTGAAATAATACCAGACGCCCGCGGTGACACCGGTCGCCGCGAGAATGCCCCCAACGATCACCATCAAAGGCAACCGGTTGGTCCACTTCGGAAAAATCGCTGACATCGCAAATTGTTTTTGTTTCCGCCTGAGCCCGCACCAATGAAAACGCCCGAGTTGAACAACACATCGGAGACACGGATTCTTGAGAAATCTTCCGCTGCGTCAAACGTTTTCCTTCCCGCGCCATAACCCCAGTAAACACCCCACGCCCATTATTCCCATTGCTTACGGCCGGCGAAGATAAGCGAGCCTTGCTTTGTCGAGCAAGAGACTTTGTGAATTATTTCACGTTTTTGGACCGCTTAATGATGCCGATTAGTCTTTCGCAGGAAAACAAAAACAACCCTCTCCCAGTCGCTATGGCGCTGACACTTGGCGCAAAAAAAAACGCCCGCGCAGGCGGGATGACCGCTGCGCGGGCAAACTCCGTCGCCTCGCGGACTAAACCTTCCAGGGCCCGCGCATGGGCTGTTTGATCAGGGCGTTGGCTTCCTTGTCGTTGACGAAGCGTTGTTTCTTGTTGTCGAAGTGCAACGGCCGGCCCATTTGCACGGCGATCTTCGCCAGGTTGATCAAGGTGCAGGAGCGGTGACCGTTGATTTCGTTGAGCGCAAACTTCTGCCGCGTCTTCACGGCCTGCACGAAGTCAGTGACCATCGGCGGCGGCTCCGGCAACGCGCGGATTTTTTCGTCTATGTCCGGGATGTTTGATTCCAATCCCTTCGTCAGCGTGCCCTTGGGGCCGGAAACAAACGGGGCGTCGTCCGTGTTCTCGCCGTCGAGCACGATCTCGCAGCCGTCGGCGTAACGGAGGGAAATCCGTTTCCACGGCAGCACGGCGTCCTTGTCCTGCGGGCCGGTCTGCGCCTCGATGGTCACGGGGCTTTCGTCGTCCTTGCCCAAAAGATACTGCACGGGATCGAGGTAATGCTGGCCCATGTCCCCCAGCCCGCCGCCATCGTAATCCCAATAACCGCGGAAGGTCTGGTGCACACGGTGCGGGTGATACGGCTTGTGCGGCGCGGGCCCGAGCCACATCTCGTAATCCAGTTCCGGCGGCACCGGTTGCGGGGTGAGGTCGGTGCGGCCGCACCAGAGATTCTGTTTCCAATCAAAGCCCTGCTTGCCGCCAACGGTGAACTTGAGCGGCCAGCCGAACACGCCGCCTAAAATCAGCTTCTTGATGGGCTTCACCGGCACGCCCATGCCGTAGAACGGACTGTCGAACCGGAACCAGGTGTTCAAGCGGAAGATGCGTTTGTATTTCGCGACGGCGGCCTTCACGGCTTCGCCTTCGGCAATGGTCCGGCTCATCGGTTTCTCGCACCAGATGTCCTTGCCGGCTTTCGCGGCGGCGATGGAGATCACCGCGTGCCAGTGCGGCGGCGTGGGCACGTGGACGATGTCAATGTCCTTGCGCGCGATGACTTCGCGCCAGTCGCGATAGCCCTTCACGTCCGGCCCGGCGCCCTGAAGCGCGTTGGCGAGGTGCTTGGAGTCCACGTCGCAAACCGCGAGGAGCTTGCAGGCGGTGTTGATGTTCTTGACGTGGCCCATGCCCATGCCGCCCGTGCCGATGACGGCGCGCGTGAGGATTTCGCTGGGCGGCGTTTGCCCCGGCCCGCCCAAAACGTGGCGGGGCACGATGGTCAGGGTGGCAAAAGACGCGATGGAGGTTTTGAGAAAGTTGCGGCGAGTGAAAACACGACTCTTATTCATGGCGTTGAGTTAGCAGAAGCGCGCGCCGGTGCCCAAGGAAAAACCATCGACCCGGTTCAGGGCTTGGAAGCCTTCGGGGGCTGCCAGGCGGCGGGCTTGGGGTTGGCCACGTGCAGAGGCGCCGTGTCCCCATAGCGCGCCATCTCCTTTTCCAGGAGCCCGGTCATCCGCGCCAGCGTGGCGGCGTGCTGGGGATCGGCGGCCAGATTCTTCAATTCGCGCGGGTCGTGGGCCAGATCGAACAACTGCGTTTGATCCACCAGCGGATAGCGAATGAGTTTCCAGCGCTCATCGCGCACGGCGCGCTGGCAGTCCCGATAGGCGGTGTAGAGCACGTCGCGCACTTTCGCGGTTTTCCCCTGAATGATGGGCACCAGGCTGAAGCCTTCCAAACTCTCCGGCGCTTTCCCGCCACCGAACTCGGCGAAGGTCGGGAACAAATCCATCAAATAAACCAGCGCGTCGCTCCGGCCTTTCGGAATGCCCGGCCCGGCCAGCACCAGCGGCACGTGCATCCCGCCGAACTCGTAGAGGTTCTGTTTGCCAAACAAACCGTGCTCCCCCAGCGAGAGCCCGTTGTCGCCGGTGAAGACAATGATCGTGTTCGCCAATTCGCCGGACGCTTTAAGCTGCGCAAAAATCCGGCCCACGTGGAAGTCCAGTCCGGTGATGCACGCGTAGTAGTCCGCGAGCTGCTGCTTCGTGTCCGCCGGCGTGCGCGGCCACGGCGCGAGTTTTTCATCGCGCACCGTCATCTCGCCGTTGTCGAACGGGTGCAACGGCATGAACGCCGGTGAAAGCTTGATCTTGTCCGCCCGGTAGCGGCTCATGAATTCCGGCGCCGCGATGCGCGGATCATGCGGCACGGGCGGCGCGAGGTAGATGTAAAACGGCCGGTCGGTTTTGCGGTGCTTGAGAAATTCAATCGTCGCGTCCGCGTGCCGCTGGCTCGCGCCGCGCCGGGATTCGCCGGGCGCATCGTCCAGGAGATTCGTATCGAAGGATTCGAGCCCGGGCTTGTGTTCGTTGCCGCCCTTCCCGCGGTGCCAGGTTTCGTAACCGGCGGCACTCATCACCTTGGGCAGGAAGGTCGCCGAATCTTTCGCCTCCTTGAAGCGCAACCACGAACGGCCGGTCAGCAACATCGAGCGGCTGGGCATGCAGACGGCGCCAACCATCGAGCCCTGCGTGTAAGCATGGCGGAAAGTGAAGCCGCGCTGGACGAGCTGGTCGAGATTTGGCGTCTGCAACTGCCGGTTGCCGAGCGCCCGCAAACCATCCGGCCGGTGGTCGTCGGCGTGGATGTGCAGAATGTTGGGCTGGCGCCCGGGCGCCGCGGCGGCACCGCAGAGACTGCCGACCAGCAGGCCGGCGAGGAGGAGTTGCATTGATTTCATGGTTCGTTCTTACGCGGCGTCGGGTCCATCTTCTTGAGCATGGCTTCGTCCGGTCCGCCACCAAATTGTTTCCAGTAAAGTTCCTTGAACGGATTCACTTTCGGGCCGATGACGTTCTCATTCACCAACTGGGGCTGCACCGAGTCCCACCAGCGATCGTAAGCCGCCTCCAGTTCCTTCACCACGTCGGGATGATCGGCGGCCACATCGTTCTTCTCCGCCGGGTCGGCCTTCACGTCGAAAAGTTGCCAGCGCTTTTCGCGTCCGTTGCCCGGGCTGACCATCTGCCAGCGGGGGTTGCGGATGCTGCAATTGTGATACTTCGCCTCGGCCGCCTTGCCGTGCGGCCACCGGCCGACGTGCGTGACCAAGGTCCGGTCCGCCCACGGCGCGCCGGGGTCTTTCAAGAGCGGCACGAGACTGCGGCCTTCGATCTGTTCCCTGGCCGCGGCGGAGAGTTTCAAGCCCACCAGTTCGGCCACCGTCGGAAAGAAATCCACGTGCGCGGTCAGTTGCGAGACGTCAGCGGGCTTGAAGTTCCCCGGCCAGCGCCAAAAGGAGGCGGCGCGGGTTCCGCCGAGCCAGGGCGAGGCTTTCGCGCCGCGCATGCCGGCATTGAACACCCCCACCCCGCCCGTGCCGCCGTTGTCGTTCATGAAAATCACGAGCGTGTCGCGTTCGATCTGCCACTCCGCCAACCGGGCGAGCAGTTTGCCGACGTTGTCGTCAATGTTCGCAACCATGCCGAAGAACTTGGCAGCGTTCGCGGACACCTTGCCCGCGTAGGGTTGCTCATCTTCCGCTCGCACTTCCAGCGGGCTGTGCGGTGCGTTCAAGGGGATGTAGGCAAAGAACGGCTGCTTGCCCTTCACCGAATCAATCCACTTCAACGCCTGAGCGAAGAAGATGTCGGTGCAGTAGCCTTTGGTCTTCTCGAACCGGCCGTTATGCAGGATGGCCGGATCGAAGTAGTGATTGTCCGGCGCGTCCCCGCAACTGCCAGAAAACGTCTGGCCAATGCCGCCGGCGCCGTGGATGAAGACTTCATCGAAGCCACGGCGGCCGGGTTGGTAAGCGGCTTCGTCCCCGAGATGCCATTTGCCGAAGATGCCGGTCGTGTAGCCGGCGCGTTGCAGTTCCTGCGGCAAAGTCACCGCCGCAAGCGCCATTCGTTCGCGCTCAAAGATGGTGTGCGTAACGCCGTTGCGAAACTCATGCCGCCCCGTCATCAGCGCGGAGCGCGTTGGGGCGCACGTCGGGCTGACGTGAAAATCGGTGAAGCGCACGCCCTCGTCGTGCAGCCGATCGAGGTTGGGCGTTTTGAGGATGGGATTTCCGTGACAGGAGAGATCGCCGTAACCCTGATCATCCGTGAGGACGAAGATGATATTTGGCCGCGCCGCGCCTTGAGCGCCGCAAACCAGGACCAGACTGAGCAACAAAGCCGCGTGCAATTTTCGACCGGGTGACTGCATGCCGATGGTTTGTACCGAGTCAGCGAATAAAGCCAAGCCAAGATACGTGTCTAAGCCCAAGCCAAGGGGCGCGTTCTTCCGCCGCGCCTCCCGCCGGTCCGCGCTGCAAATATTTGAAACCTCGGACCGGCTTGCGGGGTAATGCTCGGTAACAGGCGCTACGCCGCCTCAACCAACAGTGAAAGGTCATTGGATCATTATGAAACGTTCAATCAGCATCCTCCTCGGGGTCGCGCTCCTCGCCACGGGCCTGGCCGTCGTCAGCCGGGCCGAAACCCGTCCCGGCGAAGTGGATTTCGGCAAAATCGGCGACCCGCATGACGGCGGAAAATATGTCGAGATCAACCTCGGCCGGAACCTGCTCACGCTGGCCGCCAAGCTGGTGGAGCGTCACCAGCCGGAAGCCGGCAAGCTCCTGCGTTCGGTGGATGCGGTCCGTGTCACCGTTGTCAGCCTCAAGAACGACAATGAGAAGGCGATCGAGAAGCGCATCCAGGAGATTCGCGGCCAGCTCGCCAAGGATGGCTGGGAACGCATCGTGACCGCACAGGAAGAATCCGGGGAAGATGCGGGTATCTTCATCAAAGCACGGGGCGACGAAGCCTTACAGGGACTGGTCATCACGGTGATTGACGGAAAGAAGCAGGAAGCGGTGCTGGTCAACATCGTCGGCGACATCAAACCCGAGCAAATCGCGGATCTTGGGGACGCACTGCACATTGAGCCGTTGCAGAAAGTCCGGAAGGGGGCAAAGAAGTAATCCGCGCCCAAAAACCGGCCCGGCGGAGGGCAAGAATATGCAAAGGGGCAGCCGGGCGGATGAGCGATCATCCGCCCGCTTGGTTATTGAGGGCAAGGGAAACTTGTAACCGTAGCCCGGCTGGCGGCGTCTGTTCGTTTCGCAGCGCACGCTGCCTAACCAAACAAAAGCATAATATGAAGAAACTGTTGACGATCCTTTGCATAACCTGCGCGCTGGCGCTGGTGGCCAACGCCGAAGAAACCAAGGAAAAAGAAGGCAAAAAGAAGTCCTCCATGACCGCGGAACAGAAGGCGTTGCGGAAGGAAATGACCGAGAAGTACGACACGAACAAGGATAAGAAGCTCGACAAGGAAGAGCGGGCCAAGATGAGCGCCGAAGACAAGGCCAAGATGGAAAAGGCGTTCCCCGAGCACAAGAAGGGCGAAGGCAAAAAGAAGAAAGAAAAGAACTAAGTTTACCGTTCTTCCCAACCCCGCGGCCGAGAGGCTGCGGGGTTTTTGTTTTAACCCGCAGTTCTCTCAGTGGATGAAAGAAGCCTCGTTTGCCTGAAACAACGCGTGCGCGTATTCCTGCCAGACGGTGAGCGGCGCACGTTTCGGCTTGATGCCGCCCTGATTGCGCTCCAGCCGCTGTTGCTTGGCGGCCTGTTTCGGGTTGAGTCGTCGCGGATTATTGTTGGCCACCGGCCGGACGGCGGTTTCTTCGGCTGAGACCTTCTCCGCCGGCTCAGCCTGCGCGATAAAATCCAATCCCAGCTTGATCTCCTCCGGGCGCGCGGGCCGTTGATAGACATTCTCGTACAGCAGCTGGACCCGCTCCGCATCCGTCGCGCAATCTTTGAACGACTTGAGCGACACCAACCGTTTGGCCTGCTCGATGACGACCGGGCTGTTCATGAGGAACAGAGCCTGTTGCGGCACGCTCGTCTCGTAACGCTTGCCGCTCGGCATGTCGGGATTGGCGAAATCAAAATTAACGAGCACGTCCAAAACGTCAGAGCGATCCACCCGCCCATAAATCGTCCGCCGGCGCGAATCCGAATTGCGTTCCAGATCCACCGGCCGGCCGTACATCGTCTCATCCAGCGAGCCGCCGATGGCCAGGAAGGAATCACGCAAGACCTCAAACTCCAGCCGGCGGATGTTGGCGCGCCAGAGCAGCCGGTTGCTCGGATCCACCTGCGCATACCGCGGATTGTCCTCACTGGATTGCTGGTAGGTCGCCGAGAGCATGATCAAGCGATGAAGGTTCTTGAGGCTCCAGCCTTCGTCGCGGAACCGCACGGCCAAATAGTCGAGCAACTCCGGATGGCTGGGTGTCTCGGACATCGTGCCCAAATCGTCCGGCGTGGCCACAAAGCCCTCGCCAAAATGATGCTGCCAGACGCGATTCACCATGACGCGCGGCGTCAACGGATTGCTCTTGCTCGTGATGGCGTGCGCGAGGTCCAGCCGTCCGCTGCCGTTGGTGAAGGCGGGACGCACCGGACCGGAAAGAATTTCCAGGAATTGCCGGGGCACAACCGGACCGCGATTTCCAGCCTCGCCGCGGATGAACACCGGCGAATCCTTGGGCCGGGTCATATCCTCAACGGCCATCGCCCGCACCACGGCGCCAGGATGAGTCATTTCCAGCCGCGTCACTGCTCCCACGTTTTCGCGGATACGACGTTGGATCGTCTTGAGCGCCTCCCGATCACGGTCGCGTCTTGCGGTGCGGAATTCCGCTTCCAACTTGTCCTTCGCGGCCTCCAATTCCGCGCGCTTTCGGTAGTAATCCCGATAGTCCGGCGTTTCGACGATCTTCTGAATCACGCGCTCCACCGACGGCTCGACGGTGTTCGCGAAGACGCCGTGCAACGAGTAATAGTCCTTTGTCGGAATCGGATCGAACTTGTGATCGTGGCAGCGCGCACAGGTAACGGTCAGTCCTAGGAAACCCTTCGTCACGACATCGATGCGGTCGTTGATGATGTCGTTGCGCATCTCCATGAACCGGTCGCCGACGGTAAGAAAGCCCAACGCGGTGAGATTGGTCGGATTCTTGATTGTGGCTGGCAGCTTGTCGGCCGCGAGCTGCTCGATGATGAATTGGTTGTACGGCTTGTCTTCGTTCAAGCTGCGGATCACGTAATCGCGATACGTCCAGGCATACGCGTAATTCGGGTCTTCGCGCTGGCGGCGAATCTGCCCTTTGGTATCGCTGTAACGCGCCACGTCCAGCCAGTGCCGGCCCCAACGCTCGCCGTAGTGCGGGGAGGCCAGCAGCCGATCCACGACCTTGGCAAAAGCATCCGGTGAATTGTCATCGAGAAACGCCTTCACCTCGTCAGGCGTGGGGGGCAAACCGATCAAGTCAAAGGACGCGCGGCGGATCAACGTGCGTTTGTCGGCCGAGGAGTTCGGTTTGAGATTTTTCTCTTCCAGCTTGGCTAGGATGAAGTTGTCCACCGGATTCTTGCACCACGAAGCGTCCTTCACCTCCGGCACGGCGGGTTTCTGCAAAGGCTGCCAGGCCCAGTGCTTCTTGCCGGCTTCGGCATAATCCTTCTGCGCTGTGGGAACCTTGCGCGGGTCCGGCGCGCCCATGTTCACCCAGGCAACCAGGTCCGCAATCTGGGCGTCGGTCAGCTT
The DNA here is from genome assembly GCA_964456685.1 of uncultured Bifidobacteriaceae bacterium. Lineage (GTDB taxonomy): Bacteria > Verrucomicrobiota > Verrucomicrobiia > Limisphaerales > JADLHS01 > CAYWCK01. Next base: position 11,538 of record CAYWCK010000069.1, read on the forward strand.
GTTGCCCTTCGGGGGCATCTGCAAATCCGGATCGGTGTACCGCACCGCTTTGATCAGCAGACTCTTTTCCGGGTTGCCGGCCACAATCGCTGGCCCGTTCTCACCCCCATTGAGCAAACCGTCGCGGGTATCGAGAAGCAGCCCGGCTTTCACGCGCTCCGCCGAAGCGCTGTGGCAATTGTAACACTTGTCGGCGAGGAGCGGGCGAATCTTGGCCTCAAAAAACTGCAACTGCGCGGGCGTCGGCTCGGCGGCGAAAACGGATGCACCAATCGCCAAGAAAAAAATCCCGACACAACGCGCCGCAAAAGCACTCGCAAACTTGTGGGTTGGTCTCGGCCAATTGGAGCGCGCGACTTTCACTCGGGTGCTTCTCATCACGCGAGGATTCCTTTCACAACATTCCCATGCACATCCGTCAGCCGGAAATCGCGGCCGTTGTAGCGATAAGTCAGTTTCGTGTGATCAAAGCCCAATGCCGCCAGCACCGTTGCGTGCAAATCATGGATATGGACGCGGTCAGTCGTCGCCGCGGCACCGAATTCGTCCGTGCCGCCATAGACCGTTCCCGGTTTTATCCCCCCACCAGCCAGCACGGTGGTGAAGGCTTTCGCGTTGTGATCGCGGCCAGGATTGTCATTGCCGTTGCGGTCGCGGACAGGTTTGCGGCCGAACTCGCCGCCCCAAATGACGAGCGTGCTGTCGAACAGATTGCGTTGCTTCAAGTCCTTGATGAACGCGGCGAGCGGCTGGTCGATTTCCCGTGCACGCTCCGGCAAACGATCCTCGATATCCTGATGATGATCCCACCCGCCGGCCCAGACCTGGACGAAGCGCACGCCCCGCTCGAGCAATCGCCGCGCGATGAGCAATTGATTTCCCTGGCTGCTGCGCCCGTAGGCTTCCCGCACACTGGCCGGCTCTTTCAAAATATCAAACGCATCCGTCGCCTCGGTCTGCATCTTGAACGCCATTTCGTAGGATTGCAGCCGGGCTTCAAGGTGCGCGTCCTTCTGGAGGTTCTGCGCGTGCATCTCGTTCAATTGATGCACGAGATCAAGCTGCCGGCGTTGCTCCTTAAGCGGGGTGTACGGGTTGCGGATGTTCTCGATCAACTGGTCCACCGCCGTGACCTTGGTGTTGATGCTGACGCCCTGATAGACGCCGGGCAGAAACGAGGATTGCCAGTTTGCGCTCCCGCCAGGCGGGCCGCCACCGGGGCGCAGCGAAACAAAGCCCGGCATATTTTGATTCTCCGAACCCAAACCGTAAAGCACCCACGAGCCCAAGCTGGGCCGCGCCAACCGGGTCGAACCCGTGTTCATGAAAACGGTCGCTACTTCATGCGCCGGAATGTCGGTGTAACAGGAGCGAACCACGCAGAGGTCGTCCGCGAGATCGCCCAGTTGCGAGAAAACCTCGCTGACTTCGATGCCGGATTTGCCTCGCTTGGTGAACTTGAACGGTGAGGCCATCGCCACGCCGTCGCTGCCAGGTATGGCTTTACCATCGTACTTCGCCAGCATCGGCTTCGGATCCCACGTGTCCACGTGCGACGGCGCGCCCTGCGCAAAAATGTGAACGACCCGCTTGGCCTTGGCCGGAAAATGTGGTTGCCGCGGCAAAAGCGACGCGACGCCGGAATCGGTGCGAGCTTCATTCAAGAAGACTCCTTCACCGAATAACGCCGCGAGACCCAGCGCGCCAAAGCCCATGCAAGCGCGGTTGAGAAATTGTCGCCGCGTCAGAAAATAATCCTCCAGCTGGGCAGAATGCTCCTGCTTAAACTTGTCGGCAGCGTTCATAGGCTTAACAATACTCTACACGACGATAGTGACCAGTCCGAGGTTTCGGAATTTTGATCATGAGCACAAAAAATGTTCAGGGCGAATGCCAGCAGTGCGGCGGGTTGTTCGAGTTCCCCGCCGAAGCCGCCGGCGTCGTGGGCGAATGTCCTCATTGCGGACAGCAAACGGAATGTGTCCTGGCGTCGCCGCCGGAGGAACGTTCGCCGCTACGAACGAAGGCCATTGTGTTCACCGTGATTGCCCTCGTCATTTTGGTCGGCGGATTGATCGCCACGCAAGTGGCCATCAAACGCGCCGAACGCATGGTTGGTCGCAAGGCCGATGCCAACTCCTCCCGTCCCGCCGAGCCGCGCAATCCGTTTGCGGCCCGGAATTTCAAAGTGACACCCGTCTTCCTCGAAACCACACCCGGCACCAAGCTCATTCATGCCCGCGGCACGGTGCAAAACCTGGCCAACCAACAACGCTTTGGTGTGAAAGTGGAACTCGAGTTACTCGACGCCGCGGGCAAAACGCTGGCGACGACCTCGGACTACGTGAGCGTCTTTGAACCAAAATCGGATTGGAACTTCCACGCGCCCGTGACCGATCCCAAAACCGTTTCGGCTCGGGTAACCGAGATCATTGAAACGAAGTAGGTGGTGCGGTTTATTGGACCACAGACTTGGTCACCTTTCCGCGAGCCGGAATCAGCTTCTCCCAGCTCGCACCATCGTCCCCACTGATTCAGAAGGAAGATTGGAACAAGGAGAGCACCGGCTTGATGGTTCGTTGAAATCATCGGGTGAGGCTTGGCTCAGCCAATCTGTTCTAGAAACAAAACACCTCGCCGGTAAAGGCGAGGTGTGGAACTCGTAGTTAATTCAGCTCAGCTCGGAATCAGCTCGCTCACGAGCGACTTTTCTTCCTTCAACTCGTTTTCGGTGATCGCAATCTTGCCGCGCGAGAATTCGTTGAGCGTGACACCCTGCACAATTTCCCAGCCCTTGCCGGTGCTGCGAATCGGATAGCTGAACATCAGCCCCTTCTCGATGCCGTAGCTGCCGTCAGAGCAAACCGCCACGCTCATCCAGTCGCCGGCAGGCGTCGGAGTCACGAGCGAGCGCACCGTGTCGATCGCCGCGTTGGCCGCGCTCGCGGCGCTGGACAAACCACGCGCCTTGATGATCGCCGCGCCGCGCTGCTGCACCGTGGTGATGAAATCCTTCTCCAGCCATTCCGTGTGCTTGATCACGTCGGGCACGAGCCGTGTGCCGATGCGTGTGTTGAAAAAGTCGGGATACATCGTCGCGCTATGATTGCCCCAGATGGCGAGATTCGTGACGGCGGTGGTGTCCACGCTGGCCTTCTTGGCGAGCTGAGCCTTGGCGCGCAATTCGTCCAGGCGCGTCATGGCGAAGAACCGGTCACGCGGCACACCCGGCGCGTTGTTCATGCAGATCAACGCATTCGTATTGCACGGATTGCCGACGACGAGCACGCGCACGTCACTGGCGGCGTTCTTCTGAATCGCTTTGCCCTGCCCGACGAAAATCTTGCCATTCGCGCCCAGCAGATCCTTGCGCTCCATGCCCGCTTTGCGCGGCGCGGCGCCGACGAGCATGCACCAGTTCACTCCCTTGAACCCTTCGTCCAAATTGCCGGTGGCGACAATGCCTTTGAGCAGCGGGAACGCACAGTCCTCGATCTCCATTACCGTGCCCTTGAGCTTTTCGAGAATCTCCGGGATGTCCACTTCGATGAGGTGCAGAATGACGGGTTGATTCGGTCCAAAGACCTCGCCGGACGCGATCCGGAACAAGAGTGAATATCCTATTTGGCCGGCGGCGCCGGTGACAGCTACGCGAATGGGTGATGCGCTCATAAATTTTATTTCCCTAAGCGGGCGGGATTATAAGTTGCGAACCTTGATGCGCAAGCGCGGAGACTCTGCGGAAAAGGCACCTTCCCTGATTTTCCCGCGAAGTGGTGAAGTCCACGAATAAGCATACAATTCCTCATCCTTCGCTTCCTTCGCCCCTTCGTCGGAAATCCTGAATCAGGTTCTACTCCCTCACCGCGTCGCTTGCCAGTTGCCCGGCGGGTAGCGAAACTGTCGATGGCATGGCGCTCCTGCTTTATGACGCCCACAATCACCTGCACGACGACCGCTTCGGTGGTCGGCAGCTGGAGTTGCTACACGAGTGCGCCGCCGTCGGCGTAGCGGCAATGGTGGTGAACGGCTCGTGCGAGGAGGACTGGCCGCAGGTGCTGGCCCTTGCAAAGTCGGATGGTAGGGCGGGCAGTCCCCTGCCCACCGCGGGGCCAAATGCAAATGACGGCGCACACGGAGGGACGCGCCCTGCCCAAATCATCCCCAGTCTCGGCTACCACCCGTGGTACATCCACGAACGCACTGCTGCTTGGCTCCGGAATCTCAATCAACTTCTCGACGCGAATCAAAGCGCCGTGGTCGGCGAAATTGGTTTGGACCGCTGGAAGCCGGGCCTGAGCTACGACGGGCAGGAGGAAGTGTTCGTGGCGCAACTGCGGCTGGCGGCGGAGCGGAATCTGCCGGTGAGCATTCACTGCCTGCAAACATGGGGTCGCATGCAGGAACTTCTGAAAGCCAACCCGCGACCGGCGCGGGGCTTTCTCCTGCACAGCTACGGCGGGCCGAAGGAAATGGTGAAGCCGCTCGCCGATCTCGGCGCGTATTTTTCGTTGCCCGGCTACTACGCACACCCACGCAAAGAACGCCAGCGCGAGACCTTCAAATTTGTCCCGCGCGACCGACTGCTGATCGAGACCGACGCACCGGACCAAAGTCTGCCAGACGAGCGCAATCACTTTCCCTTGAGCGATTCGGCCACTGGCAAGCCGCTGAATCATCCAGCGAACCTGCGTGCGGTTTACGAATTCGCGGCGGAGTTGGCAGGCGAATCGATCGAGAATCTTGCGGCGCAAGTCGCGAAGAATTTCTCGAAGTTGTTTGGCGATCCCGTCAACGCGCCAGAGGACTGACGCGCAATCCGCGCGCTTCCGGCGAACGCGCCAGCGTCCCGAAGTGCGGTGGCCCTCCACCGCTTTGGCGACGGCGACGGCCAGCCGTCAAGTTTGAGTCACCGCAATCATCTTCACCACCTCCGCGGCCGCGGCGAAACCAAACGCCCCCGTCACAAACGTCGCGGTGCCATAGCCGCTCTTGCAGTCGAGGCGGAGTTTCGAGCCGGGTTCGGGGCTGGCACAGACAGAACCATCACTCGCCGGAAAAACCTGTGGCTCGGGCGAGAACACGCACGGCACACCGACTTTCGTTTTCGGATCGCGCGGGAAATTATGCTCTGTCCGCAAAACCTTTCGCACGTTGGCCAGCAAGCCGTCGTGGGTCGTGCGCGCGAGATCGTCCACACGGATGGCCGTCGGATCGCGACGCCCGCCCGCACCGCCGGTGGTCACGATGGGAATTTTCTTATCGACGCAGCGCGCGATGAGCAGTGCTTTCATTGCGGTATCGTCAATCGCATCGAGCACGCAGTCGAATTTCGCTGCCAGAATTTCTTCCGCTGTGCCCGGGCTGAAAAACATCTGCTGGGCATGGACCGAGCAGTCGGGGTTGATCAACTTCACCCGCGCGGCCATGACTTCAATTTTGGGTTTGCCGAACTCGCCGGTGACCGCGTGAAGCTGGCGGTTGACGTTGCTGATGCAGACATCATCGAGATCCACGAGCGTCAACTGGCCCACGCCCGTGCGGGCGAGCGCTTCAACGGCCCACGAACCCACGCCGCCGATGCCGATGATGCCAACGTGAGCCGCGCGCAGGCGTTCCGCGCCGGACGTTCCGAGCAGCCGCCCGATGCCGCCAAATCGTGCTTCGTAATTCGTCATCGCGATTTTG
>CAYWCK010000070.1:0-8109 GCA_964456685.1 uncultured Bifidobacteriaceae bacterium
AAACCGCCGGCGACTCAGTGCCGCCGCAGAATCAACCGGTGATCCACCCGGCGCGTTTGGTTGAATTCCAATTTCGGCAGATCGGTGAGGGTGGGGGATTCCGTTTCGTTGAGGATCGTTTTCGCCATCGCTTGAAACGCCTGCCATCGCGGCCACTCCAGTTCCGGCGCGTGGGCGATTTGCCGCAGCAGACTGCGCCATTCGATGATCGCGCGGTCAATATCGCCAGCCCCAAGCAAATCGGTAACCCACGTGTGCTTCGCCGCCGGGTTTCGATGCACGGCTTGCACCACCGCCTCCGCGCCGTAGCCGTACTTTGGAGGCAGACCATTCTCCAGGTAACCGGGAATGCTGAGCAGTTGAAATTTCTCGTGGCACGCAAGGGCCAGGCGACCGCCAAACCGGTTCTCGTCGCCGCAAAAGCGAAAGCCGGCGTCGAGATTGGCAATGTCGTAAATCAATTCGTCCAACGGATAGCGTTCGTCCTCCAACGCCGCGGCAATGGCGAGGCCGTCGCCCTGTTGAAAGAAACTCACCATCCGGCCCCGCAGGGTTGGCTTTCCCTGTGCGTCCACCAGGTTCAACCGGCGCCACGTCAGCGCCGTGCCGGTGCCGGTGGGCAGCTTTTTGCAAATTTCCACGAGCGAACATTGCGCACAATCGTAGGGCAGCACTTCGCGTTCGATCGGCTTCCACAGGGCAACACCGTGCTGGTCCACCGGCACGCGCAGGGTGAGTTCGGCGAGGCTGACATACGCCAGGATGCGTTGGGCCTGGTTGACGAAGCGAACCACGGGAGTTTTCTGCCCGGCGAGTTTTTGTTCGATCAGCGGCGCGATCTTTTCCTTCCAGGCGGCCATCTCGGCTTGTCGGCCATTCCAATTCGTCAACCGTCGCACCCACTTGGCGATGATGACGCGATCGTCGCCGAGCTTATCGGCAACGGTCGAGGCGCGACCGTAGATTTTTTGACCGTCCTTTTCCTCCAGGAGGACGATCATGCCGGTGCCGACCTTGTCGAGTGCGGCTTGGACTGAAAGGGCGGGAATCAGTTCCGCGTCAATTGGCGGGTGGTCCGGATGACTTGGAGCATCCGAGGTCTGGACAGTTTCTGGAGGTAGCTTTGTTGGATCGGTCACGCGCAAGACATCGCGCGGTACGCGAATGTCTTTGATCGGCCGTTCCGCCAAAGCAGGATAAACTTCCCATTCGCCGTGGCTATTGAGCATCTCCCGCTGACGCTTGCGGACGTGGCGCGCGCGTTCGGCGTCCGTGTGCAGGTTGCAGGGCACGGTCGGATGCTTCATGGATTCCTCGACGCCCAGCAGAATCGGTTTCGTGGTAAACAACCGCTCCTGCGCGCGCACGGCCTCGGTGAACGGATCGCGACCTTGCGCGGCAGCGTTGTGCATGAGACTGAGCAAAGCGCTCCAATCCACGGCGCCGCTGCGGGACAAGTGACACGGGCGCGCGTCGAGCAGCCGGATCTCGTTCGCCGTAATCAGCACAAAGCCGCATTCGTCCAATCCGCGTCGGCCGGCACGACCAAACATCTGGAGGATTTCATCGGCGCGCAACGGTTGTTCCACCGCGTCGCGGCGGTACGATTCGCCGGCCAGCGCCACGCTGCGGAGGGAAAAATTGATTCCGGCGGCCAGACCCATCGTCGCCACGACGACGCGGAGCTGGCCTGCCTTCGCAAGCGGCTCAATGACGCCGGCGCGCGTAGCGTAGCTCAGGCCGCTGTGGTGATAGACGATACGACTTTTCAGGAGGCGGGCCAGGTGTTCGCCGACCACCTGCTTTTGCTCGGTGCTGAGCTGGAGTGGATTGGGAGTTGGCAGTTGCCGGGCCAGGTCGGCGGCCATGCTTTCCGCAGCTTGCCGGCGCGGGGCGAAGATCAGAATGGGGCCGAGATCTTCGGCCAGGGACTTGGCTACCAAGCGCGGCCAGTAACCGCGAATTTCTGAAGGCACGTGGTAGTTGAGGCTGTTGGCGTGAACTTCTTCCTGGGGCACCGGCCGCTTCTCATGCCGGACAAGGACAGCTTTGCGTCCGAGGCGGGTGAGCCATTGGACGACGTGATGAGGATTGGAAACGCTGCCGCTCAGCAGCAGGAATTGCGTGTGGGGCGGCGCGAGCGCCAGGGCGAGTTCGTAATTCAGTCCGCGATCGGGATCGCTCAGCATCTGATACTCGTCCACAACGAGAAGCGTTGGACCTTCGCCGCTAATCAGGCGGTTCTTCTGGGTTTCGAGTGTGGCAACCAAGGTCGGCGCGCCAAGATTCTCGGCCAGATCGCCGGTGGCGATACCGACATCCCAGCCGCGCGCGCGCCACTCGGCGAGCTTGTCGTTGGCCAAGGCGCGCGTGGGGACGGTGTAGATCGCCTGGCCGCGGGGTTTGCCCTGATTGGACCACAACTCGAAGATCAGTGTCTTGCCCGAACCGGTGGGCGCTTGGACGACCACGTCTTTGCCTTCGCGCAAGGCCGTCACGGCCTGCTGCTGCCACAGGTCGGGGACGGTCACTTGCGTGAGCGATGGATGCTCGGCGAATTGCGATTCCAAGGTCTGCACGGACGCAGGATAGTGCGAGGACGGGATAAGCGAAAACGGAAACTCGTGTGCCGCTCCGGCACAACAAGTTTGACTCGATTGTGGGGCGACTTTAGATTTCTGCGCGAATGTTGGCCGCTGAAACCAAAATCGAGGGCAATGGCGTTCCCCGTGCAGGCGGAACTCGTTCCTGGAAGGAGATCGTTGAGCCGGTGGAACCCTTTTTGGAGGCCGTCAGCCAGCGGCTGGCCACCCAAGTCAATGAGTTCGATCCCGCTCTCGCCCCGTACGCCGAATACGCGCTTACCGGCAACGGAAAGCATTTGCGGCCGACTTTGGTGGCGCTGGCTGCCAATTCCCTTGGCAAGGTCAACGAAGACCACGTCACCGTTGCGGTGATCATTGAAATGGTGCATCTGGCGACGCTGGTGCATGACGACATCATGGATGAGGCGGAGATTCGCCGTGGTCAGCTCACCTTGGCGGCGAACTGGGGGAATGAAATTGCCGTTTTGTTTGGTGACTGCCTGTTTGCTCAAGCTTTGAAGCTGGCCGCGAGTTTCCCGACGCCTGAGGTTTGCCGCGCTGTTGCGACTTCCACGAACACGGTGTGTTCCGGTGAAATCCTGCAAACCCGACATCGCCGCAGCTTCGAGCGGTCGCGGCGGGAGTATTTCCGGGTGCTCGAGATGAAGACGGCCGAGCTGTTTGCGCTCTCCTGTGAAATGGCGGCCCATCTGAGCGGGGCCAGCGAGAAGGAGCGGTCCGCGATGCGGCAGTTTGGGCTTTCGTTTGGGACGGCCTACCAGATTTACGACGATTGCGTTGATCTTTTTGGCACGGAAGCCGCCGCTGGGAAATCGCTGGGCACCGACCTAGCCAAGGGCAAGCTCACACTTCCACTGTTGCTCGCTTGGGAGCGGGCTACTCCGGTGGAACGGACGCGGCTTGAAGAGATGATCCAGAATTGGCAGCCACCTTACCTGCGACGCGTTAGTGAATTGTTGGCTCGATACGAAACGCTGAGTTCCACCCTGGAGGTCTTGCGGCGGCATTTGGATCAGGCGCGCGAGAAATTGACCATTTTACCCGAAGGCGAGGGGCGGATGGGTTTGATGGGCCTGATTGAGTTTCTGGCGCGACAAACGGCCGCCTTGGGTGTTCGAGCCTGAATGCACTCTGGTATGAGTGAACCAGCCCCGCCAGCACAGCCAAAGCCTCCCGGCGAACAATCCGACACGGACGCGCTCCGTCAAGCGGGGGACGCAGGGAAGGAGCCATCGCGCGCCGCAGCCCCGGTGCCGGGAGAGGAGGTTGCCCTCGTCCGCCGCGCTCAACGAGGGGATTTGGCGGCGTATGATGAACTGGTCCGGCGTTACCAGGAACGCATTTATGCCACCGTCTATCACATGACGGCCAATCACGAAGATGCCAACGATCTGGCCCAGGAAGCTTTCATCAAGGCCTTTCACGCCCTGAAATCGTTCAAAGGGGGCTCAAGCTTTTACACGTGGATCTATCGGATTGCGGTCAACAAAACGATCAATTTCCTCAAGCAACGCAAGAACCGGTCGCACATGAGCCTGAACGACCTGGATTTCAATGCAGAACATGATCCGGATTTGGTGGCGTTGGTTTCGGACAAGACCCCCCGCCGGGACGCCAACTTGAGCGAGCTGCAAGAAAAATTGAACGAGGCCATGCTGAAGCTGTCTGAACCTCACAGATTGGTCGTGACATTGCATGATGTGCAGGGCTTGGCCCACGAAGAAATCGCGCAAATCATGGATTGCAATGTCGGGACTGTCCGGTCGCGGCTTTTCTACGCCCGCCAACAGTTGCAGGCCCATCTGTCGGACTATCTGAAATGACATGAGTGCGAAACAACCAGACTTCGAAAATCTTCGGCGACTGCTTAAGCTGAAACGCTATGAAAAGCCGCCGCCGCGGTATTTCAACGATTTCTCGACGCAAGTCGTGAACGCGATTCGTAACGGCGCCCAGGCCGAACCGGAGAGTTTTGGCGAGCAGCTGGCGACCGGGCTGCCCTGGCTTGAGCGCTTCCTCACTGGCTTCCAAAGCAAGCCGGTCATGGCCGGCTTGTTTGGCGCTGCGGTGTGTGTGCTCGTGGTTGCGGGCATTACTTATTCTGAGCGGCCGCAAACCAGTGCCCAGTTTGGAAATCTCGTCATCGGTGGGCAGCAACCGGCCGCATTGTTGCCCGCTGCCACGACGTTTGGAAATGATACAACCTTGGCGGTGAGCAGCAGCAATCACGTTTCGCCGCGTGACGGTTCAATCTTTGACGCTTTGATCACGCCCATGTCGCCGACGCCGGTTAATTGGAAGCCGGGTGGCAACTGACGGGCTTGAAGATTCAATCGAGCGCGACCTGTGGGTCGCGCTTTTCTTTTGCGGGGTGATCAGTCCTCCGGCGTGAAGACCAAGGCCAATCCCTCGCCCGGCAACACCAGGCGGCCCGCTTCCAGTTTGCCATGCCGTTCACCCAGTGTGCCGAGACTAAAATCGTATTCGCTGCCGGCGCTCTTCCACTTGCCTTGAAGATTCTGTGAGTCTGAGCCGCCGCCCGGTCGGGGTTGCGGCAGGTTTTTGATCACCACGTTGCCATCCGGCATAACCACCATGCTCAGTTTGGTGTAGGAACTCGCCACAAAGGCGCGAAACTTCTGCATTTCCTTGGAGGGGAGATTAGGCTTCGACTTGCGATAAGCCACCATCGCGCCGTTCACATCAAAGAACCACCGGCCAAGAATCTGGTCGGAGTATTTTTTGGAAGTTCCCGCCTCCAGGTAGTCGTTCAGGTCCTTCATGTCCGGCTCGACGATGCTCCAAATGGCCTTCAACTGATCCTTGTTGTTGATGATGCTGGCGATGTTGGGATTGGCGAGCACTTCGGCGATCGGCGCGCGGCGGACTCGCATCTCGGCGAAGGTTTTATCCTGGCCGATGGCTTGGAATTCCGGCTTTTCCGCCAGCGTCAGAAAGGCTGGGTAGCGCGACAGCCGAGCCTCGAGCAATGAGTTATTATAAAGCAGGCCCGCGAGATCCGCCGCTTCATAAAATACGGCCGGCAGGGGGTCAATGGCGCGGGCGACCTTCGCCAGTCCAGTGGACTGAAGATCGCGACTCATGCGGTTGAGAATCCTCAGCGTGCGGGGATCAGTGTCGCTGGAGCCCAATTGGGTGCTGACGTAGCCGAAGGCAAAGATCACCCAGGAAATCAGAACCAGATAGGCCAATCCGTTGAGCAGGCCCAGACACGCTCCGATCCGCGCATTAAGCCGCTCCCACAGGGCTAGGCGCAGGTCGCCGGCTTTGTATTTGTAGTAAACATCCACCTTCTTGTGCACCGCAAACGCCGCCACCTTCACGATGGCGCTGATCACGATGAACACGATGAAGGGCGGCAGCACCCATTGCAGCAGCAGGTCGGAGACGCCCAGTGCCACCACGGCCGGTTTGACCAACTTGGCGAGGGGCAGGGACAACAGCGCGGCCAGGATAATGCCGAAGAATGAAATGCCGACGCGAATGGCGCCTTGGGTGTAGCCGATTGCAGCCAGTGCGCCCAACAACAGAATGGCCAGAAGCCAGATAGTCATGCTCGAAAAGTTAAGGGCGTGGGGCAGGGGATTGCACGCAGAAAATTCCTCCCGGGGTGGCACGGTGCTTTCATCTTTGCCTTTACCGGGAACATTTTTAGAATCCGTCCGCCATAAATGGGAAAGCCCGCGGGGCGACAAGATCAACCACTGAAATTGATTGTGAAAAAAGCAACCAAATGGGCGGGATGCGGAATTGTCGTGGTGTTTGGCCTGCTTCAATTCACCAACCCAGCCCGGACGAATCCGCCCGTGCAGCCGGGGCGTGAACTTGGCGCGACCAATGCGCCGCCAGCACAAATCACCACGCTGTTGCGCGCGGCGTGTTACGACTGTCACTCCCATGAAACCGTCTGGCCTTGGTACAGCCGCATCGCGCCGGTTTCCTGGTACATCGTGGATCACATCAAGGACGGCCGGCGGCGCTTGAATTTTTCCGAGTGGCCTCACGACGACCCCCGCAAAGCCCGTTCGCGCATGCAGAATATTCGTGATGAAATCGAGTCCGGCAGCATGCCGCTGAAGAGCTACACGTTGATTCACCGTTCTTCCGCGCTGACCTCGGAGCAACGCGAACAACTCCTCAAGTGGGCGGATGACGAAGCGAAACGGCTGTCAGCGACGCTGGAATCCGGAGAGGCCAAGTGAGCGCCGGTATCCTTCCCCATCTCTTACTTGGCCACCGGCTTTGAACCATGCTTGATTACGAACTGATCTCGGCGGAACAAAAAGGCAGCAGTCGGCTCATGGTAATGCTCCACGGTCTGGGCGACAGCATCGAAGGCTATCGGTGGCTGCCGGAGGTGCTGGGTTTGCCATGGCTCAACTACGCGCTCGTCAACGCACCGGATGAGTACTACGGTGGATTTTCCTGGTACGATTTCGCGCATGATCCGTTGCCGGGGATTCAGCGCAGTTGCCGGATGCTCTTCGCTTTGCTGGATCAGCTGCGCGCGCAAGGTTACCCCACCGAACAAACCGTTCTCGGTGGATTCTCGCAAGGATGCTTGATGACAATCGAAGTCGGATTGCGCTACCCGCACAAGTTCGCCGGCCTCGTCGGCATCAGCGGATACGTCTCACAACCCGAGAAGCTGCTGCGGGAGCTTTTGCCTGTGGCGAAGGAACAACGCCTATTGATCACGCACGGCACGCTCGATCCCATCGTTCCCTTCGCGCGCACTCGCGAGCAGGTTCGGCTTTTGACCGCGTCGGGCTTGAATATTGAGTGGCATAAGTTCGCCAAGCCACACACGATTGCCGGGGAGGCTGAAGTTAAGCTCATCCGCGAATTCATTGTTGGCGGTTACCGTTCCTGAAAAAATTCCTCCTGTGCGCCACTCGCACAAATGCCTCGCCGTTGCCCAATGACACCAGCGGCCCGGCAGCATCGCAGGCCGAGTGGAAAGAAGAAAGTTCCCCTTGCGCCGGTTGGCAGTTCGACTGTATAAGCGAGCCAATCTTCGGGAATCAACTGGGTATAATTCGGAATACGTATGAAACGGAGCCTTCTGGTCTTCAATCTCCACCTGTCTTGTGCGCCCGTCTTGGCAAGCCTCTTTGTGTATTTGCTGCTGACGAACGCATCGTTTGCCACCGTCCGCTTCTGGACGGGCGGAGGTGCGAACAACAACTGGGCCACCGCCGCCAACTGGAGCACTGGCGTGGCGCCGGTCGCCAATGATGATCTCATATTTCAAGGCGGCGCGTCGGTGGATGCGACTAGCCTGAACAACACGAACAACTACGCCGCCGGCACCGTGTTCAACTCGATCACGATCACCGGCACAAACTATGTCTTGCGCGGCAACCAGGTCGTGTTCACCAACTCTGGCGTCGCGATCAGCGCTCAGCACGTGACTGGCAACAACTACATCGAATTACCAATCCAGCTGGGAACTACCACGCAAACGTTTGAATGCACAGGT
>CAYWCK010000070.1:8119-17171 GCA_964456685.1 uncultured Bifidobacteriaceae bacterium
CTGCCGCCTCCCTCAACTTGGGAAATAGTTCTTCGCCCACGCTTAATCTCAATGGCCAAAATCTGACTTTAAACGCCACGGGTATGATTACCATATACCATGCGATTAGCGGCACCGGCAATCTCACCAAAAACGGTGCCGGACGCCTTTTGCTGGCGGGATATGTGGCCAACACGTACGTGGGCTCCTTCAATGTAAATTCCGGGACGCTGGAATTAACGGACAGCAACCCGGGCGCTTCCTTGAACATGGTCACCGGTGATCTCAACATCAACAACGCCAGCGTGGTGCAAGTCGTGGCAGCCAATCAAATCGCCGATACCGCGACGGTGACCATGAATGGGGCGGGCCAGTTCCAACTCCTGGTCGGCGTGAGCGAAACGATCTCTAATCTGACGATGGCCAATGCGACGGTGTCTTCCGGCAGCGGTACGCTTAGCCTGAATGGCAACATCCGCGTCACCAGTTCCTCGGGCACGGCGACGATCAACGGCAACCTTCATTTCCTCGGCGGTTTGCACACCATAACCGTACCCAACAACTCGCTGACCTACGATTTGATCATCAACGCGAACATCTCGGATGCCGGTGGTGGTTTACTGTTCACCAATGTCGCGCCAGTGGCGAATTTCATTCGCCTGGTGGGCACGAACAACACCTTCACCGGCCCGTTGATCATTCAAAATGTTACGGTGGACGTGGAGTCGCCCACGGGCCTTGGCGCGACCAGCAGCGGCACCTTCGTGGAAAGTGCGGGAGAATTATGGGTGTTTCAAACGGGCATTACCAATGAATCGCTGACGTTGGCGGAGGGCGCGCGCTGGACCGCGCAGAACGAGTGTGCTTGGACCGGGCCAGTGCAACTGAATGGCAACATCACTCTCAGACAGTATTCGGCCGGCACGAAGCTCGACATCCTCGGCCTTATCAGCGGCACGGGCGGCTTTGATAAAACCGATTCTGGAACCGTGCGCATTTCCGGCTCGGGCAATAATCCTTACACCGGACCCACGACTGTTAGCGACGGTGTATTGGAATTGAACAAGCTCAACGCCATCACGTTTTCCAGCTTGCTTACCATTGGTGATGGTTCCGGCGCCGTGAATTCGGATGTAGTCCGTTACGTGGCGAACGACGGCTTGAACTCCAGCATCCCCATTCTCGTGAGCGAGTCGGGTTGGCTGGATTTGAACGGTTTTTCCGATACGGTCGGCGCCTTGACGCTCGTCGGCGGCGACGTCACGACGGGCGCGGGAACGCTGGCCACCGCGAGCGACCTGACCGCCACGAGCACCTCGGCGGGCGGCAGCGCAACAATCAGCGGCAATTTCTCTTTGACCGGCACGCGCGTTTTCAACGTCACCAATGGTCCGAACTCGATTGACCTGAGTGTGGCGGCAAACGTCGGTGGCGGTGGCATCACCAAGAACGGCACGGGCACGCTCCGCCTCGGCGGCAACAATTCCTTCACCGGACCGATGACGGTCAACGCAGGCTTCCTTGATCTGATCAGCAACAACGCGCTGGGCAACGGCGGCCAGGGCACGACGTTGAACGGCACTGGCTCATTGCTGCTTGAGGGTGTGACGATTTCCAACGAGTGGCTGACTAACAACGTCGCGAACGCCGTCGTACAGGCGCTCGGCGGGGTGACATCGACGTGGAACAGCAACGTGGTGCTGAATGCAGACATGAACGCACAGGTGTTCACGACGGGAAACTTCAACGTGGTCGGCGCCATCAGCGGCGCGGGCGGTCTGACCAAGTCACTACCCGGAACCATGACCCTTTCCGGGCCGGGCACCACCTACGCCGGCGACACCTTGGTGAATGAAGGCGTGCTGCAACTGGATTCAGTTTGGGCCCTTCACTACGGTACGCTTTACGTAGGCGACGGTTGGGGCGGCGCGGATGCCGACGTGGTGCGCTTTTTGCGCAGCCAGACGATCTACGGCGGGGCCGGCGGTAATCACATTGTGATTCGCAATTCCGGGCTGTTGGATTTGAATGGATACACCGACGACATCGGGCCGGTGGACATGGACGGCGGTCACCTCACCACCGGTGCGGGCAAGGTGCAGCTGTTCTCACCCCTGACCACCTATCAAAGCTCGGCCACGAACATCGCCCCGACCATCAGCGGTAAGCTGGAGCTGATTGAGAATACCATTATCACCACCACCAATAACCTGACCGTGGCGGCCGCGATTTCGTCGAGCGGCGCTTATTCGCTGACGAAGGATGGCCCATACGCGGCGAAACTGACGGGGAGCAATTCATACACCGGGTTGACGCTGGTGCGAGACGGTTGGCTCGAAGCGGAAACGGCTTATGCACTCGGCACCACGAACAGCGGCACAGTAGTCACCAACAGAGGCATCCTTAGCCTGTATGGCAATTTCGGAATCACCAATGAACCGCTGACTTTGAGTGCCCACGTTCCAGATTGGCTGGCGAACGGCGGAATACTTGTTTCGTACACCACCGGAACAAATTTTTGGGCAGGCGATATCACGTTGGAAGGTGACGGGGGAATCGGTGCCGAGCAGCCGGGCAGCGTGTTGCATATCATCGGGGCCATCTCTGGCTCTGGCGATCTCTACGTGCCGAATGACTACGGCTATGGCAAGGGCATCGTCTATTTTGCAGGAAATTCACCCAACACTTATGGTGGTTCAACAGTGGTCTGGGATGGCACATTGATCTTGAATAAGCCTGCCGGGGTAAATGCCATTCCGAATACGCTTATCCCTAGCGGCACCAACGTGCTCGTCCGCTTGAACGCCAACAACCAGATTGCAGATACCGCTCATCTATACATGGGCCGGCAGGCAACGGTGGATTTTGGCGGCTTCTATGACACGGTTGGCTCGCTTTGGAGCGGCTACCAGAACTGTCACATCAATTTCGGCGTGGGCGGATACCTAACGATTGGTGCAGACAATGGCAGCAGCAGTTTCGAGGGAATCATCACCGGAACTGGATTTGCCGGCGGGTATACATTGCGGAAAATTGGCACAGGAACGATCGAGCTGACTGGTAATAACACTTACCTCAACCAGACGCGGGTGGATGCCGGCACGCTGCTCATCCAAGGCTCCCAACCACAAAGTCCGCTCGTGATTTCGTCTGGAGGCACCGCCGGCGGTCGCGGCACCGTGGGCGACATCAGTTGCGCCGGCAATCTGATTCCGGGTGATGACTACACGATGTGGCCTTCCGCGCCGCGGGCCAACACCCTCACCTGCAGCAATGTGTTTTTCACGGGTGCGGGGGATTTCTTCGTTGATCTGACGGGCCCAAGCGCTGGCACCAACGGCTACGATCAGTTGAAAATTCGTGGCACCAACAACCTCAACACCGCCACGCTGCACCTCAATACCGCCTTCACCACGCCGGTCGCGGTGAGCAACCAATTCGTCATCATGAACAATGACGGCGCGGACGCGACGGTTGGCAACTTCCTCGGACTGGCCAACAACGCCACAATTACGCAGGGCGGCTATGCGTTCCGGATAAACTACAATGGTACGTTTGACAACGACGTAACCCTCACGGTCATTGACGTCCCGGGAGCCACGGCAGACACCAGCATTTTGGCTGGCAATGGCGATGGCGCCATCGCGCCCAACGAATGCAACAACCTCTACATCACCGTCACCAACAAGACCGTGAACGCGATGACGAACATCACCGCCACGCTGGTGAGCCTGACGGATGGCGTCGCGGTCACGCAACCGTACGGCCTTTACCAGGATGCCGCCGGCAATGGCCGCAGCACGAACGTCGCGCCGTATCAATTGCTCGTGACGAGCAACTTCATTTGTGGCACTACCGTGAACCTGCAACTCAACGTCACGACGGCGAGCCACGGTGCGTTCAGCCTCCCGGTCACTGTCACAACCGGGCCCAATGTCGCCGCGGTGCCTTCGCGCTACGACTACAGCATCATTACCAACATTCCGGACACAGGCACGATCGAGACGACGAATTACGTCAGCGGCTTCCTCGGACCGGTCAAGAAGGTTGCGGTTTCGCTCTGGCTGACGCATCCGCTGGATGGCGATTTGAGCCTCACGCTGATTTCGCCCGACGGCGTGGCGGTGGACTTGAGTTCGAACAACGGTGGCGGTGGAGATGATTACGGGACGGCCTGTGCGCCGGACTCCAGCCGGACTACGTTTGACGACGGCGCGGCCACGTTCATCACCGCCGGCACCGCGCCGTTCGCCGGGAGTTACAAACCCGAATCACCGCTCTCCGCGGTAGCGGGCGGCACGGCCAACGGCAATTGGCGCTTGCGGATCAACGACGCCGTGAACGGCAGCACGGGAGCGCTGCGTTGCTGGTCGTTGTTCCTCTACGGCGCGGAGTGCGGGACCGGCAGCGGCGTGTGCGAACTCTGCCCGAACATTTCGCTGAGCAGCGTCATCGGGCCATCGAGCCCGATCCAGTATGGTTTCGTGGATCCGAGTGGTGGGGTGCCGAGTGTGTGCGGCGTTCCCAAGACTTGTCCGGGCATGGTGGCGGGTTCGTACCGGACTGAAACGTATTGGTTCCGCAACGGGCCGAGCAATGCGTGTGTGACGATCTCGCTCGAGAACACGAACCTGTCGTTTGGGATGGTCGTCGCCGCGTATTCCAATGCCTTCGACGCCGCGTCGTCCGACAAATGCGCGAACTATATTGGCGATGCCGGCGCCATCGCTGGCAGCGGCAATCCCAACATCTCCTTCTCGGTGAACATTCCGTCCAACACCACCTTTGCGGTTTATGTGGTGGCCGGCGGGAATGGACCGTTTCGGTTGGACGTGAGCGGTGGGGATTGCCGGCCCGCGCTAAACATCAGCAGTCTCCCGGGCAACCAGGCGCACCTGGATTGGAGTACGGCCGCCGGCGGTTATCTGCTCGAACGCACCAATGCGCTCGTCAACGGTGGCTCGCCGGTCTGGGGTTTGGTGACTAATAACCCGGTGGTCAGCAGCGGCCGCTACCATGTAACGAATGCCGTGCCAGCCACCAACCTGTTCTATCACCTGCGTAAACCCGTGCCGTGATTCAATCATTTGATTCAGACACTTCCCGCTAGCTTTTGCACCGCGGGAGAAATCACGCTCGGTGATTTCTCCCCAGGCTGCCTCATCAGTCTTGCGCTCGGATGACGGGATAAATGGGATCGCGTAGGGCCATCGGAATCAGTAGCCGAGTTGGTGAAACTACTCCAACTGGCGGGCTGTACTTTGGTGGTATGAATAAGTGAAGCCCACCCAAACGTTCCCGAGTTGGAGCTTGTGGCATCAGGAGTTTTGTCACTACCTGCATCCGAACCTATCTGGCGCGTGCGTGTTTCCGTCGATGCGAGCATTGTCTGGCACATGAATGTTCTTGATTCTTTCGGGCCTTCTGGCTTAAAACGGAGTCCTCAAACGGTAACCCGCACATCCTTGTGTTCTTATGAACTACATTGTTTCTACAAAAGCCCTTAAACCCGCCCGCTTCCCTGCCATAATGGCAATTTCATTACTGCTTTGCGTCTCGGCGACTGCAGCTTTGAAGACTTGGGATGGCAGCAGCGGTGCGAATTGGAGCACCGCCGCCAACTGGACGCCCTCCGGTGTGCCGTTGGACGGAGATGATCTGAGTTTCCCTGCTGGCGCGCTGAATCCCGTCAACAACAACGACATCGTTGACCTCCGTGTCGCCACGCTCCAGTTCAGCGGCGCGGCGGGCGGATTCACCCTTTCCGGCAATGCCATCACCATCACCAACGGCGTCGTGGCCGCGAATACCGCCGGCTTAAACATCCTGAGCTTTTCCACCATCACGAACGCTACTTCGCAGACCTGGACGGTGGATTCGGGCGGCACGCTCGACGTTAATGCCAACATCGTGCTGATCGGTGGTGGCACCTTCACGGTGAACAACGATTTTAACGTGACGCTTGATGGGACAATCAGCGGCTCGGGCGCATTGCTGAAGTCGTCGTCGGGGACGGGCACATTGTTCCTCCGCAGTTCGGCCAACAACACCTACACGGGCACGACGACAGTCAACGCCGGCATATTGAATCTTAATTCGTCGGCCTCGGCCACAGCGATGGTGCCGGGTGATCTGGTCATCAATGCCAACGGCACGGTGACGTTGGGCCAATCCAGCCAGATTGCCGACACCTCCGATGTGACGGTGAATGGCGTGCTGAGTCTGGGCGGCTTCAGCGAAACTATTGCCACCCTGACCATGACGGCAGGCGACGTGTCAACGGGTGCCGGCACGCTGACCTGCGGAAACATCACGACGTTTGGCTCGTCGCTCAGTTCCACTATCGCTGGCAATCTCTTTCTCGGCACAGCCACGCGGACAATATCGGTCGCGGATGGCACAAGCACTACAGACCTGATCATTTCGGCGGTGATCAGCGGTGGCACGAGTGGTTCGCCTTTGTTCATTCCGGCCGGTTTCACAAAGACTGGTGCGGGCACGCTGGTGCTTTCGGGTGCGAATACTTATGGCGGGCCGACGACCGTCAATGACGGTATCGTGGATCTCCAGAATAACCTGGGCCTAGGCGGCACGGTGGCTCCGTTGGTGGGCAGCGCCGCCACCTTCGTCAACAGTAATGCCGTGTTGTTGCTACGCAATGCGCACGTCACTAACGAGGTCCTGACCCTAAATTCCCTCAACTCCGGCGGCGCGTTGCAAGTGGAGCTTACGGGCGATTGGATTGGCGACATCACACTCAGCACAAATGTCGTCATCGAAGCCAGCAGCCTGTTGCAGCTTGGAGGCGTGATCAGCGGCACGGGCGGTTTCACCAAGGTTGGCGGGAGCACGTTGCGTATGATCGGCGCGGACGCAAACACCTATGCCGGCACGACCACGGTGAATTCTGGCACGCTCGAGCTGGGCCGTACTTCCTTCGATGGTTCCGTTCCCGGCCCGCTCGTCATTGGCGACGGTTCGCTGGTGGATTCAGTGGTGCTGCTCGCGGGCAGCCAGATCGCCAACACCGCGCCCGTCACCCTCAACCCCGGAGCGCTGCTTAATTTGAACAATTTTGTCGAGCGCGTGGCGTCCTTGGACATGACCGCGGCTACGGTGGATTCGGGACTGAGCACGTTGTTTCTCAATAGCGGCGGCGTGACCACGCACGCTTCCGCCACCGGCTCGACGATTCTCGGCCACCTCGACCTCGGCGGCGGCGTGCGCGTGTTCGATATTGCAAGCGGAGTGGCCGCGCCCGATTTGTTGGTGTCAGCGGTGGTCAGCGGCGGTGGCGTTACGAAGAACGGTGGCGGAAACCTGCAGTTTAGCGGTGCGAATACCTATGCTGGCCTCACGACGATCAACGACGGCTTTATTATCATCACACAACCGACTGGCTTGGGGACCAGCGCGGCAGGTGCGGTGCTGAGTGGCACGGGCGCCTTGTCCCTCGTTGGGGTCACCGTCACGAGCGAAACATTGACCAACAATTCCTCTTCGACCATCCTGCAAGCCAGCGGGGTAAGCGGCTGGGGTTCCAATGTCGTCCTGAATGCTGATCTGCAAATTCAGTCACTCTCCGGTACCTTCGATATCTCGGGTGCCATCTCCGGCACGGGAGGCCTGACAAAGGAATTATCTGGCACCTTGCGCTTTTCCGGTTCAAGCGCGAACAACTACGACGGCCCCACCACCGTCAACGAGGGAGTTCTGGAACTCGCCAAAGCCAGTGCGATCAATTCCTCCAGCTTGCTCACCATTGGCGACGGTGTGGGTGGGGTGGGCGCAGACATCGTCCGATATTTTGCGAGTAATCCCGTCAATTCGGCGGTGCCAATACGCATCCTTGATTCAGGACTCCTGGATATGAACGGCTTTTCGGATTCCCTCGGTGTCTTGACCTTAATCGGCGGTGACATAACCACCGGTGTCGGCACGCTTTCGATGTCGGGCAATCTTTTCGCCACGAGCACCTCGGCGGGTGGCTCAGCGAATATCAGCGGCATCCTGAATTTGGGAGCTTCCACCCGCACCTTCACCGTGACCAACGGCCCGATCACGCCGGACTTGACTATTTCCGCCCAGGTGATCGGCACGGGCGGTATCATCAAGGCTGAAGGCGGCATGATGAGCCTGCAAAATTCCAACACCTTCTCCGGCGCGGTAACGGTTAACGACGGAGCCCTCCGCGGCACCGACAATTTCTCCTTCGGCACCACTGCCGGTGGAGTCACGGTGAATGGGGCTGCCGGATTACAATTGAGTTCCGCCCACATTGGGGACGAAGCCCTGACGTTGAACACGAGCAACACACTCGGTTTCCAGCCCCTCGCTGGTTCCAACTCCTGGGCCGGTACGGTAACGGTGCAGGGCACGGCCTACCTGTCACCCAACCTGGCGGGCGATTCCTGCACGCTGTTGGGCAAGATCACCGGCCCCGGTGCCGTGATCAAGAGCGCGGCCGGAACGCTGTATTTTTCCGGCAGTCTCGCCAACGATTACGCCGGAGTTACCACGGTAAATTCCGGTACGTTGGTATTGAACAAGACCGTGGCTAACGGTGCCATGACGAACAACTTGATCATCGGCGACGGCGTTGGTGGCGCGAATGCCGACGTGGTGCGTACTGAGGTAACCTCCCAACTCCCCAACACCGTGGCCGTGACGCTCAATTCATCCGGTCAGCTGATCCTGAACGTGGATGAAGCCTTTGGTTCGCTTGCCGGCAGTGGCAACGTGGTCGTCAACACTTCAGCGTCACTTGGCGCAGATCCCGGGTTCGACAACTCCTCCACGACCTTTAGCGGCGTGATCAGCGGTACGGGTGGCTTGAACAAGAACGGCACTGGCACGATGACCTTGACGGGCAACAGCACCTACACCGGGGATACCAGCGTGAATGCCGGCAAACTCGTGGTCAACGGCTCGCAGCCACAAAGCCCGGTGACTGTTGGCGCGACGGGGATACTTGGCGGCTCCGGCATCGTCGGCGTCATCGTTAATACTGTGGGAGGAGTCGTCGCGCCCGGCGCGAGTCCCGGCATCCTGACCTGTAGCAGCGTGAATTTCT
>CAYWCK010000071.1:0-17124 GCA_964456685.1 uncultured Bifidobacteriaceae bacterium
CACCCATAACACGCAAACACCCACGCCCACGACGACGGCTTCCCAGGAAAGTTTCGCCCGCATTTCCTTCACTTGCGGCCAGGTGACCCAGATCAACCAGGCACCCACCAAAGTTTTCAGCACATAGATCCAGTACCGCGCCGCTTCACCGCATTCGTTCTGGGCAAAAGTGAGGAACAGAAACACACCGAAGGGAGCGACCCGGGCGGCAACTGGCGAGTTTTCGAATGGCTTCCGCATTGGCATGGCGCGCCAAGTTGGCGAAACATCCGGCAGGCAGCAAGCACAAGCGGCAGATGGCTATTGCACCAAACTCAACACGTTGGTGGTGCCGCCACGCACCACCGTCACCGATTCCTGAGTGATGGCGACCACCTGAAATTCGCCGCTACGGCTGCCGACGAAGACGGTCTTGCCGTTCAAGAGCGCCGACGGGCGATCCGAGCGATAGAGGATGCCTTGCAACTTTGGCAGTGCCGGAGCCGCGACCACCACCGGAGCCGGAGCGGTGGTTACGGGTGTCGTTTCAGCGGGAGTGACTGGCGCCGTTGTTGGCGCAGGCGGGGCCGGGGTGGCAGCGACTGGCGGTTCCGCCGGCGGGCTGATCGGCGCAGACTTGGGGGCCGTCGTCACGGCTGGTGATTTAACGGCTTCCGCCGGCGGCGCGGGTTTCACCGGCGTTGCCGTGGCTGGAGGCGTGTTGCGTTGGGCAATGGTCGGTGCTCCGGTCTTGCCGCCGCGAAGCACGAGAAAGAACAAGACCGCCGCGGTCACGCCCAGTAACAGCGCTCCCAGCAACAGCCAAAGGATGCCCAAGGTGGGCGCGCGGCGCGCGGCGATTTCCGCGGGACGCAGCGGCGCTCCGGGCACCGCCGGCGGCGGGTCCTGTTTCTGCGCCTGCTTGGCCCGTTTGAGTGCGTCGTTGATCAGACTCATGCGCCGATGTCACCTTCGAGTTCGCGGATGGCGGTTCCTATCATGCCATAAGTAATGCGTTCTGTCTGCCGCACGAATCCGGCGAGCAGGGCTTTGTCGCACACCGCATTGACCAGGCGCGGAATGCCGCCGCTGTAACGATGCACGCGCCAGAGCGCCGGCCGCGTGAAATACGGCGCACCCTTCGCGCCGCTGACTTCGAGGCGATGCTGGATGTAATGGCTCACCTCAAAGCGGCTCAGCGGCTTGAGGTGATACCGCACTGTGATGCGTTGGCGCAGCTGCCGCAACCGGTGGGCGTTCAACCGGTCGCGCAATTCCGGTTGCCCCATCAAAACGATCTGCAGCAACTTGCGATTATCGGTTTCGAGATTCGAGAGCAGGCGCACTTGTTCGAGCAAGTCATCGGTCAGGTCCTGCGCCTCGTCGATGATGAGAACGGTGTCCTTCCCGTGTTCGACCTGCTGCAGGAGGAAACCGTTGATCACATTGACCGTGTTGAGGCGATCCAGGCCGTTGACCGGCAGGCCGTATTCCATCGCGATGGCCTGCATGAGTTCGTTCGCGCTCATCACCGGGTTCAGAATCAGCGCGGTCGAGTAATGCCCGTCAAGTTGTTCGAGCATCGCGCGGCAAAGCGTGGTCTTGCCCGCGCCTACTTCACCGGTGAGTTGCACGAAACCTTTGCGCTCCCGGATGCCGTAGAGCAGATGGTTGTAAGCCTCGCGATGTTTTGCAGAGTAAAACAGGAAGCGCGGATTCGGCGTAATGTCGAATGGCGCTTCGGTCAGGCCGTAATACTCAAGGTACACGCCGGATGATTAACAAAACACTGCGCCGGGTGCTACTGCAGAATATTTTTCGCCGCGCGAACCAACGCCGTCGCTTCGCGTTGCGTGCCGATGGTAATGCGCAAGTAAGCGCTGACTTCCGGCGCACTGAACCAGCGAACGAGAATTTTCCGGTCCCGCAACTTTTGCAGCCAGTCTTTCGCCGGAAAAAGTGGCGGCTTCGCGAGAATGAAATTCGTCTGGCTCGGCAACACGCGGAAACCAAGCTTCGTCAATTCCCGGCTCAGCCATTCGCGCGTGCCGATGATCTTTTTGAAGTTCAAGCGGTAGTAGTCGAGGTCGTCGAGCGTCGCCTCGGCGGCGACTTGACCGAGCCCGTTCACATTGTAGCTGTCGCGAATCTTTTGCAGTGCGTCGATGAGTTCCGGATGACCGACGAAATAGCCGACGCGCTGGAAGCAGAGCGAATACGCCTTGGAGAACGTCCGCGCCACGAGCACATGCGGATATTTCAGCGCGAGCTTCAGCGCATTCTCGTTTGCGAAGTCCACGTAGGCTTCATCCAACACCACCACGCCGCGCTGCGCTTTGCAAAGCGCTTCCAACTCGCGCTTAGAATAACCGCGCCCGCTGGGTGCGTTCGGCGTGGTGACGAGCGTGAGCGCGGCGTTGAAATCCCACTTTCCTCCGCGTTTGAGTTCTTTGAGCGACGGCAAACTGAAATCCGCATTGAGCGCCACCGGGTTCTTTGCCGCCCCGTGAATGTCCGCCAACACGGGGTAGAGCGAATAGCTCGGCGTGAGATATTGCACTAGCGACTTGGAGCGTTGAGCTTTGGATTTTAGGCTCGGCTCTGCAAAAGCCTTGATCGCCATCGCCAGCACTTCATCCGAACCGTTGCCCACGATGATATTCTCGGGCTTGCAGCGATGCAGCTTGGCCAGCCTGGCACGCAATCGTTCCGCCGTCGGGTTCGGATACAGCCGCAAACGCCCGTCGGTGGCTGCCCGAACCGCGCGCAAAACTTTTGGCGACGGCGGATACGGATTTTCGTTCGTGTTGAGTTTGATGAGCCCTCTGATCTTCGGTTGTTCGCCCGGAATGTAGGCGTGCAAGTCATGAACCAGCGGACGAATGAGCGATTTCGGAGATTTCATTTCGAAGCACGAATTTCAGCCGACTTTCCATGCGCACCCAAGCCTTCCAATTCCGCAAATTTCTTCACGGCGGACAAAGCTTTTTTGAGCGAGCCGCGGTTGTATTCCACCACACTGGTGCGGCGCTGAAATTGATCCACCGTCAGGCCGGCGAAGGACAACCCCGCGCCGCCCGTCGGCAGCGTGTGGCTCGGGCCGGCCACGTAATCGCCCAGAACCGTGGGTGAAAAATTGCCGAGGAAGATCGCACCCGCGGTCACGATGGCTTTCGAGACCGCCGCCGGATTGCGCGTCATCACTTCGCAATGTTCGGGGGCAAGTTGATTCACCAGCGTCACCGCGTCCGTCAGTGACTTCACCTGGATGAGCCAGCTGTTGTTGTCCAAGGCGCGCTGGATGAATTCCCGCCGCGCGAGCTTGGGCAACTGCCGGGCGATTTCCTTTTCCACCGCCTTCAAAATCTTTGCCGATGTCGTGAGCAGCCAGACGCGTTCGTGGCCGGAGCCGTGCTCGGCCTGCGCGAGCAAATCCGCCGCCGCAAACTTCGGGTTGGCCGTGTCATCCGCGAGCACGAGCACTTCGCTCGGTCCGGGCAATAGATCAATCGCCACGTGGCCGACGAGCAGGCGTTTGGCCGTCACCACGTATGCGTTGCCCGGGCCGAAGATTTTTTGGACGCGCCGAATCGTGGCGGTGCCGTAAGCCATCGCCGCGATCGCCTGCGCACCACCGGCGCGGTAAATCTCCGTCGCACCCGCCGCCCGCGCCGCGAAGAGCAGGGCGGGGTTGATGCTCCCGTCTTTGCCACACGGTGTGCAGACCACGATTTCCTTGCAGCCCGCGACTTTCGCCAGCGTGATCGTCATCAACGCCGTTGAGACCAGCGGTGCCGTGCCGCCCGGGATGTAAACGCCGACACGCTGAAACGGATCAAACTTTTCCCCGACCGCCGCGCCGTGGGAATTCTTCATGCACCAATCTTTACGCCGGGATTTTCTCGCGAAGCTCGCGATGTTCGCCTCGGCTTCGCCCACGGCGGCCCGCAGCGATTCGTCCGCCTTCAGCGACGCGGCCATGTGTTCCGCCTGCGTTACGGAGAGTTGCTCGGCGCTGAGTTTGGCGGCATCGAAACGCTCCGTAAGTTCGAGCAAAGCGGCGTCTCCCCGCGCCCGCACATCGTCCAGGATGGCGCGCGTGCGTTGCTCGATCACCGCATCGAACAAGCTGGACGGCGCGGTGACCTGGGCGAGTTGCTTCGCGAAATCAGCATCGGAGAAACGAATCACTCTCATGCGAACAGGCTAAGCAAAAGACCGAAATGAAGGAAGCGGGAAGAATGATCGGCGGGGAATTTCACGCGAAGTGCGTGAAAATTCTCCGCGCGCGCGACGGCGGTTTGACGGAAACCCGGCGAATCATTGAGCTTCGGCAGCGATTCCACTGCTGGCACAAGCAATGCAATGAGTTCATTCGTCGGCCGAACACTCAATCGCGGAGGCAGCATGAATGACGCAAACCAATCCGCCGAAGCCAGCCCGATACCGGCGCCATCCTCGTCACGTTTAGCCGCGCCCGCGGCGGTTCCATCCTGGTCCTACTGGCTGAAGAAGTTTCTGATCTGCAATCCGTTTTACCTGGCCAGCGCAGCCTTGCTGCTGTTCGGGCTGTACCGCGTCTCGATCGATCCGAATTTCCTCCCGGAGGAGACGGCGCAGTTGCGGTTCAATTTCACATCGCTGCAACTCTATGAACTGCTTTTGGTCGGCACGGCCTGGATGTTGGCGCGGCGATTGATCTGGTACGACGCCAAGTTGCTCGTGACGATGGAAAACCTGCTTGTGCTCGTGCCGTTCATGCTCGTGAGCCAGGCCGCGCTCATTCATCCGCGAACGGTCTGGATTTTTTGCGGCGCCGCCGCGGTGTTCGCGGTGACGCGCTCCGCCCTGGCGCAACGCGGCGTGGCGGCGCTGCGGTTTCCGCCGCGGCTGGCTTTGGTGGGACTGGTCGTGCTCGCGGTCAACGCGGCGTGGCCGGTGATTTATCGGCATCTTCATGAATCCAAGGTGGGGACGAAGATTGAGTCGGGAGCGGCGTATGGGGTCCATGAGCTGGGTTGGTTGGCGCTGCTCCCGGCTCTCATCGCGCTGGCCAACTTGCTGCCTAGCCGGCGCGCAGACGGGAAATCGCCGGTGCCAGGCCGGCGGTTTCCCCTCGGTCTCTTTGCGCTGTGGATCGCCGGCAGCACCGTGCATCTCTACTCGCTCGGCTATGTTTACGACTTCGACCTGCACCGCGAATGGCTCGCGCCTGCGCTGTGGGCGCTGGCGTGGACAGTTTATTTTCGGCTGCCCGACCATGTCGCAGGGCTCGGGCCGGTCACGCACAAAAGCACTCTCGTTTTACCGCTCCTGGTTACGCTCGTTGCCGCGAACGAAGCCGGGAGCAACATCGTCTTCGCCTTGAACCTGATCAACCTGTTCGCCTTTGCCGCGTTCAGCTGGCAGGAACGCGACAACAAACTCGCGCAACATCTCGCCCTGGTCGCGCTTGCGGCTGTGATTGCCGCGACGCCGGCATCGCTTTGCAGCTATTTCACCGGCTGGTTTAATCGCGGCGATCTGGTGAGTCTCGCCGGACTGGCTTACGTGATGATTGCAATCCTGAGGACAAGCAATCCCAAGATCACCATTCTGGGAGCGTTGACGGCTGCGGCGGCCGCTGGCGCGTTGCGGGACCGCTATGGCGACGCCGGGCCGTGGGCGGCGCAAGGTGGATTCGTCTTCTTCCTGCTGCACAGCCTGCGCTGGCGCGATTACGAACATCGCGGCGCGGCGGCAATCCGTGTCCTCGCCGCCATGGGCTGGCTCCTGCATGCGGTCGTCTGGGTGCGCCACGACGCCGCGGCATGGCATCCCTTCATTCCCGCGGCGGCGGTGTTGGTTGTGTGCGGATTGCGTGGCTGGATCTTTTTGCGTTGGACGCCATACGTCGCGCCGCTCGCGGCCCTGGGGGTGGCGCTTTGCGGTCCGCTGAATTCGCTCGTGACCAAAGCGCAGACCGCACCCATCGGCGTGCTCGCCTTGGGCGGCAGCCTGCTGTTGTTCGCCCTCGGCACCGCGACTGCGCTGACCAAGCACCGCTGGCATCGCGGCGACACGAATTGAAAGTGGCTGTCGAATGCGGCTTTCGCTCCTCACCCATTCGTGAGAACTTCTCGCCGCTTATGAAGTCCGGTGCGGTCCGACAATGCGCAAATCAATTTCTCCACACGGTGCTGAGCCTTTCGTTTCTGGCGCTTTGGGAGGTTGCCCGCGCCACGCAGGCTGTCGTGCCCACGGCCGATTATCGAGCGGATCAGATTCTGGTGCAGCCCAAGGCGGGCGCCGCAGCGGCATTACAACAATTTCACGCGACTCGCGGCGCCAACGTGGTGGGCAGTTTTCCCAATCTCGCCGGCCTGCAAGTCGTGCGCCTCCCCGTGGGCGAAACAGTCGCGGGTTTCATCGCGAAGTGCGAGGCCAGCGGATTGGTGGAATTCGCCGAGCCCGATTATTTGCTCCACGCCGCGCTCACGCCCAACGACCCCAAGTATCTCGACGGCACTTTGTGGGGGCTGCACAACACGGGTCAGGCCGGTGGCGCGGTGGACGCGGACATTGACGCACCGGAAGCATGGGACGTGCGGTCCTCGGCCAGCAACATCATCGTCGCCGTGCTCGACACCGGCATCCGCCTCACGCACGAAGACCTCGCCACGAATATCTGGACGAGTCCCTACGACGGCTGGCATGGGCTGAACGCCTTCACTGGCACCAACAACGTGGATGACGACAACGGCCACGGCACTTTGATGGCCGGGGTCACGGGTGCGGCGGGCAACAATGGCAAGGGCGTCACGGGCGTCGCTTGGCGCGTGCAACTGATGGCGGGCAAATGCCTTGATGCCGGCGGCAGCGGCAGCGATTCGACCTTGATTGCCTGCATTGATTACGCCCGGACCAACGGTGTACACATCATCAACGCCAGCCTCGATGGCCCGGGATTTTCGCTCGCGGTTTCAAACGCCATTTTCGTCGCGCGTACGGCAGGAATCATTTTTGTCAGCTCGGCGGGGAATAATTCGGCGAACATAGATCCCGCGCCGCGTTACCCGTCCTGCTACGGCATTGATAATATCGTTTCGGTCGCCTACACGACGCGCACGGATGCGCTGGGCTTCCTCTCCAACTACGGGGCAACGAACGTGGACCTCGCCGCGCCGGGCGACCAGATTTATTCCACGTATCGGAACTCGGATGCGTCCTACTATCCGCCGTTCGATTTCATCAACGTCGCCGGCACCTCGTACGCAGCAGCGTACGTGAGCGGGGCGCTGGCATTGATGCGCGCGAAATTTCCTGCGGAGTCGCATCAAGAAATCATAGCCCGGCTCCTCAACGCGACGGATCCGCTCCCGGGATTGGCGGGCAAATGCCTCACGGGCGGGCGGCTGAATTTGCGCAAGGCCCTTAGTCCACCGGTTAGGCTGACGCCGATCTCCAATCCCGGCGTGCTGCCCTTCACGGTGCGCGTGGCGGGCGGGCCGAATCGCACTTGCGTGCTGGAAGCATCGGAGACGCTGAACAGCTGGACGCCCATCTTTACCAATACCACCGCGGCCAATGGAACGTTCGATTACGCCGATCCGCAGTCGAGCGGCAGCGCGTGGCGTTTCCTCCGCGCCGTGGCGGCGCCGTGAGTTGGCTTGCAGTTTGGACTTCCGTTCGCCCCGGCCAGCTTCGATATTTCCGCGGATGCAAAATCCTATTATCGCCGCGCTGGACGTGCCGACCGCCGAGCAAGCGCTGAAATTGGCGCGCGAAGTCGCCCCGGCCGTGGGCGCATTCAAGATCGGCAAGGAACTTTTCGTCGCCGCGGGGCCGGACATTGTTCGCCGCGTCCGCGACACGGGTGCAAGCGTTTTTCTGGACCTGAAGTTTCATGACATTCCGAACACGGTGGCGAAGGCGGTGGCTTCGGCGGTGCGCCTCGACGTGCAGATGCTGACGATTCACACCAGCGGCGGCAGCGCGATGATGCGCGCGGCCGAGGAAGCCGCGCAGCAGACCGCATTGCAATCTGGCCGCAACGCACCGCTTGTGCTCGGCGTCACGGTGTTGACCAGTCACGACGCGAACACACTGGCGGAGATCGGCTTTGAGGCGAATGTGGGCAGGCAGGTGGAGCGACTCGCGCGGCTCGCGGTGCAGTCCGGCTTGCGTGGATTGGTTTGTTCGCCGTTGGAAATTGCCGACCTGCGCCAGATTCTGCCGGAGAAAATTCAGTTGGTGACTCCGGGCATCCGCACGGGCGCGGAGAAAGCCGACGATCAGAAGCGCACGCTGACGCCGCGTGAAGCGATGGATGCTGGCGCGAGCTGGCTGGTAATCGGCCGGCCGATTTATGCGGCGGAGAATCCCCGCGCCGCGGCGGAGAAAATTCAGGCCTCGCTGCGCCAGCCTTAAAGAAATTGCCGTTCAATCGTGCGGTGATTAGGTTCAGGCCGGTCTTATGAATGCTCCTTCCTGGCGCCGGAAGCGCTGGCTGGTTGGCTGGCTTGGCGCCGCTGCTTTCGCGCTTGCCTCCCATTCAACGGCGGCAACAAGGAACTTCACCCTCACGCGCGGACAGGAGCTTTCCGGCTGGCGTCAACCCACCGGCGATTGGGCGGTGGCCAAAGCGGTTGCGGTTGATGCCGCGGATGCAACCAAACTCACCGTCACGCCCGGCGTGGGATTGCTTTTCAACGGTCCCAGCGCGAAAACCGTTCACCTCGTCAGCCCGGCGGAATTCGGGGACGCGCAAATTCACATCGAGTTTTGCCTTCCCAAGAAATCCAACTCCGGCGTTTATGTCATGGGCCGCTACGAGGTGCAGATTTACGACAGCTTTGGAGTGGTGAAGGACAAATATCCGGGCATCGAATGCGGCGGCATTTACCCGCGCTGGATTGACAATCACGAAGTCGGTGGCCACTCACCCAAAGTGAACGCCAGCAAACCGCCCGGTAAATGGCAGACCTTTGACATCACGTTCCGTGCGCCGCGTTTTGACGCCACGGGCAGGAAGATCGCCAACGCCACTTTCGTGAAGGTGCGGCACAATGGGAAGCTGGTCCATGAGCAGGTGGAGGTGGACGGCCCTACGCGCAGCGCACTCTTTGCCGACGAGCAGGCCACTGGCCCGCTGATGTTGCAAGGCGATCACGGCCCGATTGCCTTTCGGAACATTCGCGTCCAAGCCTTGAATTTGAACTGAACCAGCACCACCAAGAAAATTCCTCATGCAAACGCAACTCCCTCGGATTTCCCGCCGGTCGATGCTGCAGCGCTCGGCGCAAGCAGCGGTGTTGCTCGGCTTGCATTCCTCGTTCGCGCCCTTGTTAGCGGCGCCCGGCGAACGCCGATTCCGGGTCGGCGCGTGCGACTGGTCCATTGGCAAGATGGCGGACCCGGCGGCATTTGCGGTCGCCAAGGAGATTGGCCTGGACGGCGTGCAAGTGAGTCTCGGGACCGCCGCGGACGATATGCAACTGCGCCAGCCGGAGCGGCAACACCGCTATCTCGCCGCCGCGAAGGAGAGCGGAGTCAGCGTGGCCTCGCTGGCCATCGGTGAATTGAACAAGATTCCGTACAAGCGCGATCCCCAAACCACCGCGTGGGTGAGTGATTGCATTGATGTCTGCCAGGCGCTCGGCGTGCGGGTGGTCTTGCTGGCTTTCTTTGGCGAAGGCGATTTGCGCGACGACAAGCCCGGCGTGGATGAAGTGGTGAAGCGGCTCAAGGCGATCGCGCCCAAGGCCGAAAAGGCCGGCGTGATCCTCGGCATCGAAAGCTGGCTTAGTGCGGATCAGCACCTGGAAATTATCGAGCGGGTCGGATCCAAAGCCGTGCAGGTTTATTACGATTGCTGCAACTCCAACGAGCGCGGCTATGACATCTACAAGGAAATCCGCCAGCTCGGCCGCGAACACATCTGTGAATTTCACTTCAAGGAAAACGGCAGCTTGCTCGGTCAGGGGAAAGTGGATTTCAAGAAAGTCCGCGCCGCACTGGATGACATTCGTTACTCCGGCTGGATTCAAATCGAAGGCGCCGTGCCGCCGGGCGCGGCGATGTTGGACAGCTACCGCAAAAATCTCGCGTTCGTTCGCGGCGTGCTCACGTAACGATTTCCGCAACCAACCTTCCGGGTTTGCCGCGTCGCGGAGAAATCTCAAAGGCCAGCTTCAGTCGCCGCCGGGCCGCCTCAGCCTCGGCTTTCGTGTTTGCGTGAATCCGCAGGAGCGGCTGGCCGGCGGCGATGGCTTCACCCGGCTTGGCGATGCGATCCACGCCCACGTCGGGGTTGATCACCGAATCCTTGGTCAGCCGCCCGCCGCCCAGATCGCGGACGACTTCACCGATGATCCGGGCGTCGCAGCGGGTAACATAGCCCGAGTGCGCGGCTTTTAATTCCATTACCACGCGGGCGGTGTGATCGCGCAGAAGTTTTCGCTGAAAGGCGTCGAGGTCAGCGCCTTGGGCCGCGAGCATCGCCTGCCAAATCGTGATCGGCAAACCGGAATTCAGGCGTTCCGTGGCGCAGGCTTTTGCGGCCTTGAATGATTTCGCCCGACCGGTTTGCACCAACAACCAGGCGGCCAGCGTGAGTACCAGTTCACGCAACCCTTCATCGCCCGTTCCTTGCAGACACTCGAACGCCTCTTTTACCTCCAGCCAATTACCCGCCGCGCGGCCCAACGGCGTATTCATGTCGGTGAGCAACGCGCGTGTGTTGACACCGCATTGGTTGCCCAGCGCGACCATCGCCCGGGCCAGCGTGCGCGCCGCCGCCTTGGTTTGCATGAAAGCGGCGCTCCCGAACTTCACATCGAGAACCAGCGCGTCCAGATTTTCCGCCAGCTTCTTGGAGAGAATGGAGGCCACAATGAGCGGGATGCTCGGCACCGTGCCGGTCACGTCGCGCAACGCGTAGAGCTTCCGATCTGCCGGCACCATGCGTTCAGTTTGGCCGCAGATGACGCACCCGACTTCTTGCACGATTTTGCGGATGCGCTTCGTCGGCAGGGAAGTTTGAAAACCCGGGATGGAATCCAATTTGTCGAGCGTGCCGCCGGTGATCCCCAGACCGCGACCGGAAATCATCGGCACGCGGAAGCCAAGACTCACCAGCAACGGCGCCAACGGTAGCGAGACCTTGTCACCCACGCCGCCGGTGGAATGCTTGTCCACAAGCGGGCGTGGGTCTTTGGGGAATTTCAATACCTCTCCCGAGTCGCGCATGGCGAGCGTGAGCGCGGTGGTTTCCTCCCGGTTCAAACCACGGAAATAAACGGCCATGAGGAACGCAGCGAGCTGGTAGTCGGGCAGGCTGCCTTGAGTCACACCCGCAACTAGCTCGCGTAGTAGGGTAGGGGAAAGCGACTGCCCGTCGCGCTTCGCTTCGATGAGTTTGAGCAGATTCACTTGGTTGCCAAGATTGCTCGCAGGCTACGCCACGCCCGGTCGCTGCGCCAGATCTGTTGATTGCGGGCCGGGGGGCGCGAGGACACCGGGAGAATTTCCTTGCCGGACATCATCGGCAACCGATGATGCGCCGAACGCCGCCCCATGAACGATCATGTCGCGCTCAATGCCCTCGACCTCGCGGTTTTTGCGATCTACATGGTCGTGACGGTCGCGCTTGGGTTCTGGGTCGCGCGGCGCGGGCGCGATACCGCGCAGGGCTACTTTCTCGGCAATAAAACGATTCCGTGGTTCGTCATCGGCGCTTCCATGGTCGCGGCGGACATCAGCAGCGAGCAATTCATCTCGTTCGTTGGTGGCGCGTACAAACACGGCATCGTCCTCGCCTGCGCCGACTGGAATGCGTGGATTATTTACTCGCTGCTCATTCTCGTGTTTCTGCCGTATTACGTCCGCACCGGCGTCTCGACGATGCCCGAGTTTCTCGAGCGCCGCTACAACTCCACCTGCCGTTACATCTTCGCCATCGCGTCCGTCGCCGGCTTCATCGCCGCCATCAACGCCGGCGCGCTCTATTCCGGCGGCATCATGCTCGACAGTTTTTTCGGCGACGACCTTTCGCGCGTGCTGCCGAAGATCGTGCTGGGCGGCAAAGAAGTTTCGCCCGTCGTGCTCTACATCGTGTTTTTCGCGATCACGACCGGCGTTTACACGATTTACGGCGGGCTGAAATCCACCGCGTGGACGGACTTCATGCAGATTATCATCCTGCTGTTCGTCGGCTTCCTCGTTCCCGTGCTCGCGCTGCAACACGCTGGCGACATGACGCAATTCATCCGCGATCACAACGAACACTTTCAAGTCTTCAAACCGCCGACGCACAAGCCGTTTCCCTTCACTGGCGTGTTCACAGGTTTTCTCTCTGTCGGCATCTGGTATAGCTGCACGAGCCAGCACATGGTCCAGCGCGTCCTCGCCGCCAAGGACGAATGGCACGCGCGCGTCGGCGTGGTGTGCGCGGGATTTCTCCATGTCATTTTGCCCCTGTTCTTCATCGTGCCCGGCATCATCGCATTCAAAATGTTTCCAACGCTCCCGCATCCGGACCAGGCGTATCTCGTCCTCGTGCGCGAACTGATTCCAACCGGGCTGAAAGGCCTGCTCCTCGCCGGCATGGCCGCAGCGTTAATGGGCCACGTTGCCACCGTGCTCAATTCCGCTTCCACGATCATCACGCTCGACCTCTACAAAAAGCTCAGCCGCCGCGAAGTGACGGAGAAACAACAAGTGCGCGTGGGCCGTTGGAGCGGCGTAGTCGTGCTGGCCGCGAGCATCTGGATCGCGATCATCTTCACGCAGCAACCGGACACAACGCTCTTTGAAAAGATCCAGACCGTGCTGTTCTTCATCGCGCCGCCCTTCGCCGTCGTGTTCACGCTCGGCATTCTCTGGCGACGCGCCAATGCTACCGCTGCCGTCGTCACGATGACTCTCGGTTTCGCATTCAGTTGGGCACTGCTGCAATTCGAGTTGCTCGGTCGCTTCAACACCTTCAATCACCGCGCCCTGGCTTGCTGGTTGTTCTGCATGATCGTGATGATCCTCACATCGCTCTCCACTACTCCGCCGCCGAAAGAGAAAACCGACGGCATCATCTGGAACAAATCATATCTCTCGCTGCCGCCCGAGGAGCGCGCGAAATATCGCGGCGTGAAAGACTGGCGCTTGTGGTGGGGAATCTTTGTCGGAATCGTGCTGGCGATTTATGCGCTTTTCCTGTGGTATCGGTTTCAACATCCGTGGTAGCAGCCGACGTCAGGAGGCTCTATCCGAAAGGAAAAGAGTGAGCCTCCTCACATCGGCTGCTACGGTTTGAATTGTCTCGCGTGAACTCAAAAGCAAAACCGCTCCTCGCCGGCACTGGCCGCCGCTGCGTCAACCCGCCGCCGAACATCGCGCACGGCGGTTGGGGTGCGCAAAAACACGAGCAGGCCGAGGGCACTGACATGGATTTGTGGGCTACGGCGCTCGCCATCTCCGACGGCTCGACGACGGCGTTGATACTCGACATTGATATCCAGATTCTCACGAACGAACGCGCCGACCAAATCCGCGCCGCCGTGAGCGCCGCCACGAAGATTCCGATTCAGCACATCCGCACCTGCGCCACCCACACCCACTCCGGCCCCGTGCCCTACAAAAGCTGGATCGAGAAAGGCTACGAGATGGTCGGGCCGTGGTTCGATAGCTTGGCCCGCTGGTGCGCCGAGGCCGCAAGCGAAGCGTTGGTGAATTTGCAGCCAGTCGAAGTGCGTATTGGCCACGGCGAATGCCGCATCAATTCCAATCGCCGCTGCATCACGTCCGACGGCCAGCGATTTCTCGGCGTGAATCCGGACGGCCCGTGCGATCACGAAGTGAGCGTCGTGCGATTTGATAGTGGGACAGGCGTCTCGCCTGTCCATCCGCTGCCATCGGACAGGCGAGACGCCTGTCCCACTACCATCCTCGTCAACTACGCCTGCCACGGCACAGTCATGGGGCCAGCGACTCGCCTCATCACGCCCGACTACGCCGGGCCTATGAAGCGAGTGGTCGAGGAAGCCGTCGGCGGACGCTGTGTTTTTCTGCTCGGTTCGGCGGGCAATGTCGGACCGGTGCAGGGCTTTCAAGCGGACACAAAAGTTTATCGCCAACTTGGCGCCGTGCTCGGTCACGAAGTCGCCAAAGTTGCTCTCGCTCTGAAAGCGATTCCGCCGACGCCAAAGTTTCGTGAAGTCATTCCGTCCGGCGCGCCGCTCGGAATGTATGATGCGGAATTTCCCACATCGCGAGGAACGCCGGTTCAAGTTGTGGACAAAGAAATTACTGTTCCACTCCGCGAAGGCTTACCGGAAAAGAAAGCTGCGACCGAGAAGCTAGATTTCTTGAAAGCCAAACTGAAGTCCGCCCGCGAGGCCAACAACACGTCCGCCATCACCGAAGCCACCTACATGGCCCGGCGCGCAGACATCCAGCTGCGCATGGCTGACGATTTCGGCGGCAAGTCGAGCGCCGGTGTGCGGACGCATTTCATCACGTTTGGCGACGTCGCGCTCGTTGGCTGCAACATCGAGCCGTTCTGCGAAGTCGGCATGGCGATCAAGCAGCAATCGCCGTTTCCGATGACCTTCATGTGCGGCTACACCAACGGCCGGATGGCCTACATGCCGACGGCGGACGAATGGACGAAGGGCGGCTACGAAGTCGAGAATTCGCCGTTTGGCCAGCACGCGGCCCAAGTGCTCCAAAAGGAAATCATTGCCACGCTTGATCAACTGCGGCATTGAACGGTAGGACAGGCGTCGCGCCTGTCTCTGACTTTGCCCCCGAAATGGAGACAGGCGCGACGCCTGTCCTACTGAAACGATATGCTCCTGGAAAATCTGACCTGGCCTGAAGTCAAACGCCTCAAGCTCGCGAACAAGGTCGTCGTGCTGCCGTGCGGTTCGTTCGAGCAACACGGGCCGCATTTGCCTTTCACCACCGACACGGATCTCGTCACCGCTGTCGCGCGCGGCCTGGAGCGCCAGCGGCCGGACAAAATCCTCTGCCTGCCGACGCTTTGGCCTGGGCACTCGACGCATCATTTGTTTTTCCCCGGGACACTGAGCGTGAAGCAGATGCCTTACATCCAACTCGTCGTCGAACTATGCCGCTCAATCGTGAACTTCGGCGCGAAGAAAGTTTTTCTCCTCAACGGCCACGGCGGCAATGACGTCCCGTTGCGAGCGGCGTTGCGCGAGTTGAAGGATGATTTTCCGAAGGTGAAATTCATCTTTGCCAACTACTGGTCGCTCGCGGCAAAAAGCATTGGCGCCATTCGCGAATCCGAATTCGGCGGGCTCGGCCACGCATGCGAGCTGGAGACTTCCATGATGCTGCATCTGCATCCCGACCGCGTGAAGCTTCATCTGGCGAAGCGCGACGGGCCGAAGCACAAGGACGCTTTCCGCAAAGCCGATATGCTTTACGGCCGTCCGGTTTATTTTGTCAACGAGTTTCATGAAGTCACCAAGACCGGAACGATTGGTCATCCCGATTTGGCCAGCGCCGAAAAGGGAAAGCGCTTTCTCGACGCGATTGTGCAGGACGTGGCTGGCTTTGTGGATGAATTCGGGAAGTGGTGACGAAAGCCCCATGAGATTGCGATTGCTCAGATTGAGTCTGGCGACGTCTGCCTTGGTTTGGGGAGTTTCTGTCGTTGGCGTGTTCGCACCGTGGTCGAAAGCGGAAGAGATGCTTCAAGGTCTGGGAGCGAATCCGATTTCGCACGACCCGATGCTGGATTATTGGCTGCGCATGGCAGCCGGCGCTTTCTTTCTCGTCGGGGTGCTGTTTGCCGCGCTGGCAATTTTTCCGCGGCGGTTCGCCAACGTCATCCCAATGTTTGGCTGGCTGATGATTGCGGAAGGAATCATCCTTGCCGTTCACGGTTTTCGGCTGGGGCTCAGGCCGTTCCCATTCTACGGCGACTTCAGCGCCTGTTTTGGGTTGGGCGCGGCCATCCTGTTTCTGCGCAATGCGGCGTCCGAAAGCTCGAAATGAAAATCACTCGCACTGAAACCATCCCAATCCGCGTGCCGCTAAAACCGGAATTCGCCATCCGCAGCGGACGCGGCGGGGCGCACACAGTTTCGCCGTTCTTGTTGGTGAAGGTTCACACGGATGAAGGGCTCATCGGCATCGGTGAAGCGTCCTGCACGCCGCGCTGG
Organism: uncultured Bifidobacteriaceae bacterium; assembly: GCA_964456685.1. Classification (GTDB taxonomy): domain Bacteria; phylum Verrucomicrobiota; class Verrucomicrobiia; order Limisphaerales; family JADLHS01; genus CAYWCK01. The sequence continues at coordinate 16,146 of CAYWCK010000071.1, forward strand.
AGCGGCGAAGATCAGGTGACGGGCGCGCACTTGATTCACACGTATCTCGAGCCTTTGCTCGTCGGCGAAGACCCGAGCGAACCGGAGGAACTCGCGAAAAAGTTTCGCCTCGCCTTCGCTGGAAATTATTTCACCAAGGCCGCCGTCGAGATGGCGTTGTGGGACATCGCGGGGAAGGCGGAAGGTCTGCCGCTCTGCGAATTGCTCGGCGGCAAAGTGCGCGAGTTCGTGCCGACGAAGTGGTCCGTGTCTGGCGTCGAACCGGAGCCCGCCGCGGAGATCGCGCGCTGGGCGGTAGCGCAAGGCTTCAAGGCGATGAAAGTCAAAGTCGGCATCGAACCGGACGGCGATGTCGCACGCGTAAGAGCGGTGCGGGATGCCGCCGGTCCGGACATCAAACTCGGCGTGGATGCGAACGGCGGTTGGTCGCTGGCGCAAGCGGTAGCGACGGTGAAGCGGTTGGGGGAATTCCAGATCGCTTTCGCGGAGCAACCGGTTTCGCCCGAACTGCCCGAGCAACTCGCGGAAGTGCGGCGCGCGATTTCGATTCCGGTGAAATGACATGCACATCGGGATTTTGCAGGGGATCCGACGTGCCACCGAGGATCATGGCGGCGAGGTCGGTCGCGAGCCGCCTTTTGCCCGAGCCGATCGGGCCGGTGATGAGGTAGGCGTGGGCGAGGCGGTCGCGCGCAAACGCACTGCGAAGCAGCGTGAGGGCGTCGTCAGCGGAGAAGGCCATGTCGCGTTAGCATTCCAAGTGGCGCCCCGCCCCGCCAGTACGGAATCCGAATCGCCGCAGAATCAGCGCAGAAGAATCCTCGGCCCATCCTGATCCGCCGGCGGCCGCACCTCCGGGAGGTCGGCCCTTACCGTTCGATTGGGATTCTGCCGGGCGTTGATGACAAAGTGATTGTTGTCGCCGTAGAGCGACCAGGGTCCGCGGGGGACATCCTTCTCGTCGACAAACTGCCAGTCG
>CAYWCK010000072.1:0-16906 GCA_964456685.1 uncultured Bifidobacteriaceae bacterium
CGCGCGAGTGTACGGATGCAGCGGGCGACGGAGCAATTCACGCGCAGTCGCCAGCTCGACAATCTGCCCGGCATACATCACCGCCACGCGATCGGCCATGTCGCCCACGATGCCAAGATTGTGCGTGATGAGCAGGATGGCCATGCCCAGCCGTTGCTTGAGGTCGCGCAACAAATCGAGAATCTGTGCCTGGATCGTTACGTCGAGCGCAGTGGTGGGCTCATCCGCCACGAGCAATTTCGGTTCGCTGGCCAGCGCCATGGCAATCATCACACGCTGCTGCATCCCGCCGGACAGTTGGAACGGATAATCCTTGGCGCGCAATTCCGGCGCCGGAATGCCGACGAGCTTCAGGAGGCGGATAACTTCGGAATCGAAATTCCGTGCGGCTGTGCGTGGCGCGCGGTCGCCTGTGCTTGGGCGGTCGGCGGGCGGAGAACCGCCCACCCGCCCCGACAGATCATGTCGGTGCAGCCGCAAGGCCTCCTTGATCTGCGCCCCGACGCGGAGCACGGGATTCAACGAAGCGCCCGGTTCTTGAAAGACGTAACTGACCACGCCGCCGCGAATATCCTGCAATTCACGCGCGTTCATTTTCAGAACATCGCGCCCGTTCAGGAAGATTTCGCCGGCGGTATAACGCGCCGGTGGCGTCGGCACCAGTCGCCCGATGGAAAGCGCCGTCACGCTCTTGCCGCAACCGCTTTCGCCGACGAGGCAGACGGTTTCGCCGGCGGCGAGGCTCAGCGAAAGTCCATCCACCGCCCGCGCCGCGACGCCCTGGGTGACGAAGTCGAGCGCGAGGTTCTTGATTTCGAGCAGCGGCACGGCGGAAAGTTTCCTTTCCCGACCGGCCGGTGTCACGCGGCAAATCCGCTTGAAGCAGCTGCGCGGGATGGCTACTTTGCCGCCATGTTGAAGCAAACTCTCTGCGCGGGGCTGGTGGCCGCGCTGGCTGTTTCCTGTTCCACCTCAACCAAGGATTCCTGCTGCGAAACCAAAAGCAGCGCCGCGGTCTCGTCCTCCACGATGAAATCTCTCGCCGAAATTCAGCAACAAGGTGCGAAGTTCAAGAATGTGCTCTCGCTCCCGCAATTTGAAACCTCCGCCGATGCCATCAAGGCCACGGCGGACAAGACCATTGCCGATGGCAACGCCCTCCTCGACGAGGTGGGCAAACTCGCGCCGGGCAAGGTGAATTTTGAAAACACGCTGGGCGCACTGGACCGCCTCACCCATCAGGTCGGCCACGCCATCAGCCGGATCTATCTCATCAAGGAAACGAGCACCAGCGAAGTCGTGCGCGACGCCGCGACGGAGGCCGTGAAGAAACTCCAGGACTGGGGCGTCGGGCTCGATTACCGCGAAGACGTTTACCGGGCGGTCAAGGCTTATGCCGACACGCAGCCCAAATTGAGCGGCGAAGCGTCCAAGCTGCTCGCCGAAACCATGCGGGATTACCGCCGGGCTGGTCTCGCGTTGCCGAAGGCGGAGCGCGATGAAGTGGAGAAGTTGCGCAAGGAACTTGCGGAGGTGGGCACGGATTTCCAAAGCAACATCGCCAAAGTCCAGCGCCCGATGAAGTTCACGAAGGCCGAACTCGACGGCGTCCCGGACAGTTTGCTGACGGCACCCGGCGTAAAAACCGGGGATGACGAATACACCATCAAAGTCAATGTGACCTGGCAGTACCTCGCCATCATGGAGCACGCCAAAAGCGAGGCGGTGCGCAAACGCGTGGTGACCGAGCAGCACAGCCTCGCCATGAAGGAAAATATTCCCCTGGTGGAAAAGCTGCTCGTGCTCCGCAACCAGATCGCCACGAAGCTCGGTTACAAAAACTGGGCGGACTATGTGATCGAAGTGAAGATGGCCAAGGACGGCGCCACCGCGTTGGACTTCGAGAAACGGCTTCGCGACGGATTGCAGCCGAAGTTCGATGCCGAGCTGGCCGAGTTTCGCGCGCTCAAGGCGAAGGAAACCGGCGACGAAAAGGCGCAGATTTATCTGTGGGACTGGCGTTATTACGCGGACCAGTTGAAGAAGGCCAAGTATTCCGTCGACGCGGAGCAGTTGCGGGTTTACTTCCCGATGCAACGCGTGCTCGACGGCATGTTCACGATTTACCAGCGCATTTTCGGGCTGAAGTTCGAGCGCGTTGAGCCGCCTTACAAGTGGATCGACGATCTCCAACTTTGGGCCGTCTCAGACGCGAAGACCGGCGAGCCGCTCGGCTTTTTCTACCTCGACATGTTTCCGCGCGAAGGGAAGTTCAATCACTTCGCGGTGTTCGGCCTGATGGATGGCAAACAACTGGCCGATGGCAAATATCAACGCCCGGTGTGCTCCTTGGTTTGCAATTTTCCACCGCCAACGGCGGACAAACCCTCGCTGCTCACGCACAGCGACGTGGAGACGATGTTCCACGAGTTCGGTCACGCCATGCACGTCATCCTGACGCGCGCCAAGTTTGCCCGCTTCGCCGGCACCAGTGTGCCGGGTGATTTCGTGGAGGCGCCGTCGCAGATGCTCGAGGCGTGGATTTGGGACAAGGGCGTGCTGGATAGCTTTGCCGCGGACTATCGCGATCCCTCGAAGAAAATTCCGCCGGCGATTCTCGGCCAGCTCAAGGCGGCGAAGTACGCGATCTACGGCAATCATTACCGCCGGCAGCTCTCCTTCGGCTTGATGGATCTGAATCTCCACACCCAGATCACCGAAGCCAACGTCAAGGAAGCCTTGCCGCTCGCAAACAAGACACTGAGTGAAACTTTCCTGCCCGTGCCGGAAGCCAGCGGTCTCGTGGCGTATCTGGGTCACTTTGTTGGCTATGACGCCGGTTACTACGGCTACGCGTGGGCGGATGCCATCGCGGCCGACATGGCCACGGTGTTCCAAAACGCGCCGGACGGTTACATGGATGTGAACGCCGGTAAACGGCTGCGCGACGAGATTTATGCGGTCGGTAATTCGCGCGATGTGAACGAGTCCATCGAAAAGTTTCTCGGCCGCAAGCGTGCCATTGAACCGTTTCTGAAAAAGATCGGCGTGCAATAGGCGCGCCGCTGCCGGTTTCGCGGAGCGTCGGTCGCTGGCTGGCGCTCCGCCATTTTTGAACGATCGCAATTTCATGAAAGCCGCAGTCCTGTACGGAAAAGAAGACGTCCGCATCGAGGAAGTCGTGCCACGCGCACTTCAACCCGGAGAGGTACGCATCCGCATCGAGGCGGCGCTGACCTGCGGCACCGACCTGAAAGTTTTCAAACGGGGTTATCACGCCAAAATGATCGTGCCCCCGGCAGTGTTTGGCCATGAACTCGCCGGGGTCATCGCCGAGTCCCGGAGCGCGGACTGGTCCGGGGACGACCGCGTGGTGGTCGCAAACTCCGCTCCCTGCGGAAAATGTTTTCACTGCGGAGTGGGACAGGAAAATCTTTGCGAGGATCTGTTGTTCCTCAACGGTGCGTATGCCGAATCCATCGTCGTGCCGGCGCGCTTGGTGGAGAAAAACCTGCTCCGACTTAAACCGGAAACGGCATTTCGCGACGCCGCGCTGGTCGAACCGCTCGCGTGCGTGGTGCAAGGCGTCGAGGACACGCGATTCGCCCGCGGCCAGCACGTGTTGGTGATTGGCGCGGGGCCGATTGGCTTGATGTTCGTTGCGCTTGCCAAACACCTCGGTTGTGATGTCACCGTGGCGGGCCGCCGCGAAGTCCGTCTGAACGCCGCGAAGAAACTGGGAGCCGGCCAGGTGATTGACATCCACGACGGCAGCAACCTTGTCGCGCGGATTCGCGAGGCCAGCAAGACTCACTTCGATGCCGTGATCGAAGCGACCGGCAAACCGGAGGTGTGGGAAGCGGCCGTGCACCTGGTGCGCAAAGGCGGCGCGGTGAATTTCTTCGGCGGCTGCCCGGCCGGCACGACGATCACCCTGGACACCACGCTGATCCACTATTCCAACCTGACACTGCTCGCGAGTTTCCATCACACGCCGCGCACGATTCGCCGGGCGCTGGAGTTTGTCGAAGCGGGCGTGATCCACTCCCGTGATTTCGTGGATGGAGAATGCTCGTTGTCCGGACTGCCAGAGTTGTTCCGGCAGATGACCGCCGGCAATCACGCGGTGAAAACTTTGATTAGCGTCAACGGCTAGGAGCCGGCGATTACTTGCCCGCCTGGCCCTTCATCTGCCGGTGGACGAAGAAATAGTAGAGCGCTCCGATGGCCAGCATCAATCCGCCGCACCACAGCGCCAGCGTGTGCGTCATATTCGCGGTCTTCTGCAAATCCTCGCCCATCTTCACGCCCACCCAGCAAAGCACGCCGCACCACAGGGCCGATCCAAGCAGCGTGTAGAGAGAAAACTTCCAATAGTCCATGCGCACAATGCCGGCCGGAATGCCGATGAGATGCCGCACCACGGGCAACAATCGCGAAATGAAAATGCCCATGCCGCCGTAGTGCGCGGCCCAGCGTTCGGCGCCTTCAACTTTTTCCGGTTTGATGAGAAAATATTTCCCATAGCGCATCACCAGCGGTCGTCCAGCCCAACGCGACACCCAATACATGATGGTCGCGCCCAGCCACGATCCCACGGCCCCGGCGATCACGATACCCGCCAGACTCATCCCGCCCTTCGTATAGGCCAGGTGGGCCGCGGGCGGAATGATGACTTCGCTCGGAATCGGCACGATGGTGCTCTCGACGGCCATCAGCAAACCGACCAGCCAATAACCGCCAGACTCGAGCGAGTTGAGATACCAATCGAGCAGTGGCTTCAGGAGTTGTTTCATGCGCGCGGGTTTATAGCGGAACAGGCCCGGCGATGCAATGAGAGGCACTGCCGGCCGGTGATTCACCAGACCACTTCAACCCGATACACTCGTCGAGGCTGGAAGAGGGAAGCGGCATCATTCACTGTCAGGTTGCCGCCGGTACCGAAAACTTGATCGGCGAGCAACGACCAGAAGCCCGTGCCCGCATCGTCGCGACCGGAGATCCGGTACGATACGCCGGCCGAAGAAATAAAGCGGGCCACGTCCCCGGCGCCGTTCGGAAGGAGCGCCTCCAGCTGTAGTTTGCTCGCAGAATTTGTCGGGTTGGTGCCCGCGAGATACTCGGCGCGATTATTCATCCCGTCGCCATCGGCATCACAAGTCGAGCAGGATTGAGAATTTGTGGTCGTTCCGGCGCCACCGAAATAGCGCGCGCGCCATGCGTCCGGAATGCTATCGTTCACCGTGCTGGTCAGCGTCACAGCCACACCGGTCGAGAAGCGTGAGGTGTTGCCGGCCGGATCGGTGGCCGTCGCGGTAACGGCGCGACCTGCCGGTAGCAGCGCCCCAAATGTGTTGGTGAAAGTCACGCTGCCGCCGGCGCTCGTGGTGACGCTGCGCGCGCCCAGGTAAGTCATGCCCTCGGCGCTGGCGGCGGGAGGCGCATCAGAATAGAAATCAATCTGGTATGTCGTGCTTGCCGCGCTGGTGAGCGAACCAACGACGTTCAGATTCGTCGTCATAGTTGCGGCGGTAAGCGTAGGCGCGGACTGATTGCGATTGGCGGTGCTGTAAAGGGCGATGCCGACGCCGGCGTTGCTGAAGATCGAATTGCCACGCACGGAATTATTCGTCGTGGTGGCATCGTAAAGTTGAATGCCATCGCTCAACCCGCCACTGATGAGGTTCGCGGCACCAACCGTGACACCACCGATGAGATTTGAGACGGCGCCGTTGTAAAGTCCGACGCCGGTGTAACCGTTGGGAATCGCGACCGTGTGGCTGATATTGAGGCCGATGGTGTTGCCTTGAACCACACTCGCCGCTGCACCGGTATCAATGGCGATGCCGTAGTTGCCGTTGCCAGAAATAAAGTTTCGGCCGCCCACGCCGCCCACGAGGTTGCCAACCGGGCCGTTGTAAATCTCGACACCTGAGTAGCCGTTGGCCATGGCGGCGTTGCCAGCGGCATTGAGGCCGATGAGATTTCCCTGAATCCAATTGCTTCGCGTGCCGGCGTCTTGGAGCAGCACGCCTTGCAGTAGATTCCCGGAGATGACATTGCCCGCGCCGGGAGCAGTGCCGCCGATGGTGTTGCTATCGGGCCCGCCGAATAGATTCACGCCGGACCACAAATTGCCGAAGGCGCTGGTGCCGCCGGGAGCAGGGCCGATGAAATTCCCCGAGACGACATTCCCACGTGTACCCACATCGGCGATGATGATGCCTTGATTGCGGTTGCCGGAAATGATGTTTCGTTCCGTGGCGGTAGTGCCGCCGAAGCGATTCGATTGCGCACCGCCGAAAATGGCAACACCGGACCAATAATTGCCAGGGGCAGCAAGGCCATCTGGCCGCACACCAAGATAATTCGCCACAACCACATTGCCCTTCGTGCCGCTACCACTAATGGCGACACCTTGATTACCGTTGCCGGAAATGACATTACCGTGACCCGGCACGCCAACCTGATTCGATTGCGCGCCGCCGAGGATCGAAACACCAGCCCACTTGTTGGAGACGATCACCGTACCCGAGGCGTTCATTCCGATATAATTTCCGACCACTACGTTTCCACTCGTGCCCGTACCGGAAATCGAAACGCCATTGTTTCCGTTGCCGGAAATCACGTTGCGAACGCCGACATTCGTTGTCCCGATGAAATTCCCGCTCGCGCCGCCAAAAATATCCACGCCCGACCAGCCATTGGCAATCGCCGCGGCTCCGGTTGGATCCAGCCCAATGTAGTTTCCATCAATTACGTTGCCGCTCGTGTTGGTGTCGCTGATGGCAATACCTTGCAGCGTATTGCCAGAGATCACGTTGAAGGCCGAAGGATTGGCGCCGCCGATGTGATTGGACTGTGCGCCGCCGAAAATATTGATCCCCACCCAGGAATTCGGGAGCGCCGCAGTCCCGGCGGCATTCAGTCCGATGTAATTTCCCAACACGCTGTTGTTGCGCGTGCCAGGGTCACGGAGCACCAGTCCCTGAAACGTGCTGCCGCTGATGATGTTTCGGGCGGCGGCGCTAACTCCGCCCACGGTATTCGAGCAGGCACCACCACCAATTTGAATTCCCACGGAGCCATTTGTCAGCGCTGCTGTGCCGGCGGCATTGACGCCAAGGAAACAGCCCGCCAACGTATTATTGCTGCATAGACTGCCGTCCATCAGCACACCGTACGCCGGAAAGCCGCCAATGATGAAACCACGCGCGAGGCAGTTCGAGCCGGTGAATTTCAGACCACTTGGATAACTGCTCGGCACGGGCACGAGTGCACCGTTAAGGAGAATCTCCGGACCGTTCGGGTTTGAATTCGTCGGTTGCGTGGCACCATCCAATGTCGTGGTGTTGACCAATGCCGGCAGTCCGTCGGTGGGCAGAATGTTGAATACGCCATTGCTGAAGCCAGCGTCACTCGTTGGAATGTTGAACGTGATGGTCGCACCAGGATGATCGAATGCGTAATAGAGCGCGCCGCGTAATGTGCCGGGACCGCTGTCGGCGGTGTTGGTCACCACCGGACTGAGCGGAATGGTCGCCACTCCGTAATTCGTGGTCATCCCGGCGCGATCAGCAAACGTCAACAAGGGATCTGAGCGGCCAAGCTGATTAAGAAACTGTGCATAGGCCGGCAAGGGTTCGATCGTGTTGAGCGTATTTGGATCAAGCGAGGCGGCATTTCGCGCGTAGTGCATGAGGGAAAAGAAATCGTAAGCGCCCACGTTTTGCGAATTGCCGAGCTTGATGAAATTGCCCAGTTGACCGGCGATGAGGTTGTTTGTGTGAACCGTGACAAAGGAATCGCGATCGGAGCGCTGATGCTCGTGAATCAAACCGAGCAAGTGGCCGAGTTCATGGCAGATGGTTGAGCGATTCCAAGCCCCCGGACCAATTTGGAGCAACTGCGGGCCGCCGACCATCCCCAGGGCGGATTGTCCGCCGCTGAGGGAGGGGTTTTCGAGCACCGTCACGTAATTTGCCTGCGTCGTCCGGGCCATGAATCGCAAGTTCGCCATCATCGCCCACTCGGCGGCACCGTCCACGAAGGCGCGTTGTTTGGCCGCCGAAACCGAGGCATCGAACGTGTAGTAAACCTCACCGCCGGTCCATTTGGGCACCGTGGCGTTGAAAGCGGATTGCGGACCAGGCGAACCCGCAAGCTGGTTGCGCCACGCCCGGACATTCCGAACCAATATCTCCATGTCACCGATCAGGACAGTGGTCTGGCCGGGCGCCACCGAAGCCAGCAACTCGTCGAGAAAGGCTACGCTCCAATCGGTGGTCTCGGCGGCAGTGCGCAAGGCCGGGAGCGTGAGAACGGAGAGCGTCCAGAAGCAAACAAAAAAAAATCGTGCGTGCATGGCTTGATCGTGCGGGTCGATAACAACGTAAACTCCGCGCCAGTCCAGCCAAGCCAATTCGCAACTGCCTTCACCGGACGGATTATCCGTTGCAGTACGTGTGCACAGCGAGCAAAACAGCGTGTGGCATCATCACGGTGGTGGTCCAAATCTTTATTGCCCTGTTTGCCCGAAGCCGACCGCGAAAGGGCGATCAACTCTTCGGCAGGAAAAAATTCTGCTGCTTCTCGCTGACAGCCAGACCGAGCTTCTCCATCACTTGGAGCATGTCCTCCCACACGCGACGCTTCTCGTGGAGAGCCTGGATGCGCAGCAGGTAGGAGGGATGATACGTCGGCATGAGCGGAATCCCGCGATAGGAGTGCCAGTTACCGCGCAGTTTCGTGATGCCGGATTTATTGAGCAATCCTTCCATGGCCGTGCCGCCCAGCGCCACCAGCACTTTGGGGCGGATCAAGTCAATCTGCTCGTGCAAATAGGGAATGCACGTGGCCATTTCCTCGGAGGTAGGCTTGCGATTGCCGGAAGATTGGCCCGGCGTGTCGGGCCGACATTTCAAAATGTTGCCGATATAGACCTCGCTCCGCTTCAAGCCCATCGTTTCGATGATCTTCGTGAGTAACTGACCGGCCTTGCCGACGAATGGCTCGCCCTGTTCGTCTTCATCGGCCCCGGGCGCTTCGCCCACGAACATCAGATCCGCATCAATGTTGCCGACACCGAACACCACGGTCTTGCGGGACGCCGCGAGGTGCGGGCACTTCCTGCAAGCCAGCACGCGGGTGCGAAGTTCGCTGAACGCTGCGGCTTTCGCTTCCGGGCTGAGCGCGGGCGTAGCCGGCGGCACAGCCACGGGCACACTGGGCGGCGGCATGACTGCGGCAACCGGTGCGGGCGCGGGTGCGGGCACTGGTGCTTTGACCACGATTGGCGCCGTGGCTGGCAACGGCTTGCTGGCCGGAGCTGCCTTGAGCGGTGGCGCGAGAGCTGGCGGCGGCAGCGTCAAAGCCCGCAATGTTTCCGGCATTACGGCCACGTGCCGCACGCCGCTGGCCTGCAGCCTTTCCAGGTGCTGAATCGTTGCGTCGAGGAGCTGGTCGTAGTCGCTGGCCATTGGCAGTATCGTAAACTTTGACGACACTTTTGCCAGTTGCTTTTTGGCCGGGAGCCAGTTGAATTCCGGCCATGCAAAAAACTTTCCGCCTCTCCTCCTGGCTGCTGGGCGCAGCCGGCTCCGCCATCGTCGTCAGCGCCTTCGCGGCCGAGTCGGTGGGTTACAAAGATACCCCCATGTTGCCCGGCCAACCGTGGCATGTTCATGATCCCGACCGCCCCCAACCGCGCGTCGTCACGCCCGGCGCGACGTTCAGTCACCTGGCCCCGCCGCCATCGGACGCGATCGTACTCTTCGACGGCAAGGATTTGTCGAAATGGAAATGCGACAAGGGCGAAGCCGGTTGGAAAGTGGAGAATGGTTACATGGAGGTCGTGAAGAACTCCGGGAGCATCTTCACGAAGGAGGAATTCGGTGATTTTCAACTGCACATCGAATGGGCCACGCCGGAAAAAGTCGTTGGCAACAGCCAGGGCCGCGGCAACAGCGGCGTGCTCATCTTTGGTGTGTACGAAGTGCAGGTGCTCGACTCGTACGAAAACCGCACCTATCCCGACGGCCAAGCCGGAGCGCTGTATGGGCAATATCCTCCGCTGGTGAACCCGGTGAAAAAGCCCGGCGAATGGCAGACGTACGACATCATCTTCGAAGCGCCGCAGTGGGATTCCGAAGGCAAGATGACCAAGAAGGCCAGCGTGACCGTGCTGCTCAACGGCGTGGCGATCCACAACAAGAAGGAATACATCGGTCATGCCCTGCACAAGGTGGTGGGCACTTACGGCAAGGATCGGCGTTCACGCGGGGGCATCCTGTTGCAAGACCATGGCAACCCGATTCGCTACCGCAACATCTGGGTTCGCAACCTCGGCGACTACGACAAGCCTTGAACCCAGGTCGGCGACGTGATCGTCGCCCAACCGTAGTCCCTTTCTGCCTCGGTCGAGACCGCAGCCAGTTGTCGGGTGTAACGGCGGCGTTGGCGCGGGCGGTTGGTGCTCGTGCCGATTTCCCGCATGCAGCCAGCCCGGAAGATGCGCGGCGATGAAAAGCAGCGTCCGGAAGAGGCAGACTGAATTGTGAATTCAGATCCACGGACACTTGGAATGGTTGCGCCGCATTTGGTTTACCCATTCACATGAAACGCTGGGGCGGGCGTAAATACTTGCACTGGGCAGCCGGAATTCTCGCCGGGCTCGGCGTGCTCTGGATCGTCCTCCAATTTGTCCCTCCACGCGGAGCGGTCCGCGGACAGAACCCTTTTCGCGCCCGAACTGGAGGACGGCCGCTGGTGATCGCCCACGCCGGAGGGCTGGGCTTGCATCCGGAGAATACTTTGGAAGCGTTTGCGGCCAGCGCGGCGCTCGGGTGTGACATGCTGGAGATGGACGTCCGTTTATCGAAGGATGGCGTCTTGGTGACTCATCACGATGCCACCGTCACGCGGACCAGCAACGGCACGGGCGCGGTGGCTGATCATACGCTGGCGGAGTTGAAGGAGTTGAACTTCGGCCAGCGCTTCCGGGACACGGCGGGCGGACAGCCGTATCTTAAGCATCCCGCGCGACTCGCCACGCTGGAAGAAGTGTTCCAACTCCACGGCCGCTTGCCGATGACGATCGAAATCAAGGACCGCGGCGAAGTCGGCCGACGTGCGGGTGAAACCTTGGCGGCACTCATTTCCAAGTACGAGATGACCGATCGAGTGGTGGTTGCTTGTTTCGATGATGCGACCCTCGCCGCATTCCGCGGGGTGGCTGGTCATGCGGTGGCGACTTCATCCGCCCGTGCGGAGACGCGGAATTTCGTGTTGTTAAACCTGCTGCGGCTGGATCGCCTCTGGCGCGGCGGCGTGGTGGCAGCCCAGATTCCGTCCCACGCCCAGGAAGCCTCGGGAATTGATCTGACCCAACCGCGACTGATCCGCGCCGCGCATGCCCGCAACATGGCGGTGCATTACTGGACGGTGAATGACACGGCAGATATGCGTCGGCTCATCGATTTGGGTGCGGACGGTTTGATGACGGATTACCCAGATCGCTTGCTGGCTGTGCTGCGGCAAATGGGACGTTGAACGTCAACACCGCCGCATTAATTGCTGGCCAACTCCCCTGCCCGCTCGCGGTCTGACCGGGCCGATCGTTTTCGTCCCGGTCATTTGCTACGCGAATGCTATCTGTGGAAGCGCCGACGCGAATCTATCACGCAACGGATCACCCATCATTTCCCGAGTCGGTCATTACACGCCGTGCGAAACGCGTCCACGTTCAGTGTAATGAAAAGCAAGCGTTGCGATTACTTTTTGGCTGGTGGCGTCTTGTCGTTTTCAGTGGCCTTCGGATCACCACCCAGCACCCAGGCTTTCATGGCGAATCCGAGCAGCACGCTGACGCCGCTAACCGCCCAAAAAATGAGAACGCTGTTCTGATTCAGCCCGTGGAGCAGGTTCATGCCGAAGAGGCTGGCGACGGCGGTGAGCGGAAAAAATAGCGCTGCCATGATGTTCAGGCGGTGGCTGGCTTGCAGCGCAGCGCGGGAAAGTCGGGCCTGTTCCTCCGCCTCCCGGGCGGTCCGATGCTTGATGGCATTGCGAGCATCCTCGAGCAAAAGGTCAAGATTCCGTTCCACCTCGTAAGCGAGATCGCGCATTTCCAGAATGAAGCCATCGCCCTTGACGGCTTCGCGGGCCGCCTGCAACGCCACATGCATATTGCGGGCAGCACGCACAAGCGGCACCAAGGCCTCCACCAGGTCGAAAAGCGCATCGAGGCTGCTGGCGGTTTCGTACGCCTGGGTCAACTCATGTTCCAAATCGACATACGACTGCACGTGGCGTTTGAGTCCGCCAGATCCCGGACCGCCGCGATTGAACTGCCAGTCGCCCGCGGGGCTGCGCCAGAAAAGCATGCCTTCCCGTTTCGCATCATCCGGGCCGGGCGGCTTATGCAAAACCAGCACCAGATGTCCCTCTTCGAAAATCGCGCGCTGCCGCCCGTAAGTGTTTTGCCCCAAGCGGGCACGGATGGAATCGGGGATTGACCAGGTCGGAGGTATGATCATAACAGCATCGGTTGACTGAATCTGGCGGCACGATGTCCACCGGCCCGCCAGTGGTCAACGGTGAAATGGTTGCAAACTCGGGGACAATTTCCACGCCGCGCTCGCACCACACCGCGCCCCCGCCGCCAGCGTACCTGCCCCAAGCAAGCGACCGTTGCCGCCCTTTACTTCCAGCCGCTGTGCGCTAAATAGATTTCGTGAATTTTGAAAGCCTCATAGTGCTCGTCATCCTCGGTGGCGGCGCCATCACGGGCGTTTGGCTTGCATGGCGATTGCTCTCACCCAAGGCCCTCTGGGAACGGCGACGACGACGCAGCAATCGAAAGATTTCATCAACCGCAAACCGACCGATGGTCAAGTTTAGCGTGCGGACAAAAAGACAGCGGCGGAAATGATCGTTGTCGATCCTTTAGACGCACAATGAACTCTTTCTGAAAAAGCATCTTATGATCGCTAAACGCATCATCGCTCGTTTGTTCCTTGTCTTCTGCGCTGTCACAATGAACTGTCAGGCCCAAGGAACTTTTCAGAACTTGAATTTTGAAGCTGCGAACCTGGTCGCGGTTCCAGGAGGGATTGCATTTGGACAAGCTTTACCAAATTGGGCCGGGTTTGTGGGAGGTGTTCCTCAAAGCGCGGTTCTTTCTAATTCGTACTATCTCGATACGTCGGGCATCACGATAGTAACAATGGATTGGCCAGGTTACTTTGATGCCGGCGTAATATCAGGAGGCTATTCGGTGTTACTACAGGCTGGGTTATCTTTTTCTGTTGATCCGGTCCCTGCTGATGTAAGTCTGGCTCAGTCAGGGACGGTACCGGTCACTGCACAAGCCTTATACTTTCGTGCGTATCCAGGCTCCGTTTCCGGATTCCTACCATTGAGAGTTTTCATTGGTGGGCAAAACGTCAGCTTCACCCCGTTGTCAACTGATCCAAAATCCACATTGTTTGGCGCCGACATTCGTCCTTGGCAAGGTATTGCAACGACGGTTGACTTCACTTTGCTCGCGCAACGCCCACATTTTGGAAACAACTACATGTTTCTGGATTCAATTCAATTCTCGGACTTACCCATTCCAGAACCAAGTTCGCTGAGTCTGCTTGTTCTTAGCGCATTACTGCTGGGCAAGTTTCGTCGTAGGATGCGAGGCTAAAGTTACCGTTCATGGACTTTGTGCAGCAACGGTTACTCCGGAAGCCCCGCCCTATTGGCGTTCAAATTCAACGTGCACTGTCACTCGGCCTTGTTGAGCTGAGCAAGTTTCTTTCAAAGTTTGCTTAACATTTCACTGACATTTATCCCGACGGGCTTCGCCACGCGCAGCAGCGCATGCAGGCTGACCCCGCTGCCAAACACTCCGCCCTTCCGTGAGACAGCTTACGGCATCCGTCAACCTCCAAGCCTGAGGGCTGCGTCGTAAGGAATGGGAGCGTCACAAGGCAGTTACGGATGGGGACAGGGCAATGAAGCAGCGATGGTCTGACGCCATAGGAAGCAAAAACGCCCTGATACTACGATTGATACTACTCGGCAGGAAAACTGGCGCGTCCGGTAGGACTTGAACCTACAACCTTCTGATCCGAAGTTCTCATCTTGACGGTTGCGTCCGGTTGCTCTAAAGTGCGTTCTGTCGCGGTAAATACTAGCTAAAACTTCAATGAATACGCCACATACACACGCTCCGACACAACCGAAAGCATCCCACCAAAACCAGCAAAGTGGCTCAGAAGTGGCTCAGTTAGTATCTGCTGAGCCACAATCAGAGACGCTCTCAAGGCAAGCCCGCGCCAAGCGCAAACTCCCCCGTACGCACGCGGATTACTGGAAGTCGCGCCTGTTCCGCCGCAGCTATGAGCAGCACGGCAAACAGCGGGAAGTAAACGATCTTTACGTCCGCATCCAACACGGTGGGCGCCGCGAGTTTTTCCCGCTCACCACCACGAACCAGGACGCGGCAGCCCGCAAGGCCGCAGAGATTTTCACTTTCCTCAAGGCGAACGGCTGGCAGCCGACGCTGGCGAAGTTCAAACCTGACGGCGACGGCCAGGCCAAGCTCGATGTTACCGTCGGCGATTACCTCGCCGCCGTGGATAAGACGCGTCGCCTGCGGTCACGCACGTTCCTCAACTACCGCAATTGCTTTCGCACCATCGTAGCCGAGGCGTTCGGCATTCGGCCCAAGAAGAACGAGAACAAGTTTGACTACCGCGCCGGCGGCAATGCGAAGTGGGCCCAACGCATTGATGAAATCCGGTTGGAGCGCGTCAGTGCCGACCGGCTCAACCGTTGGAAGCGGGAACGCGTCGCCAGTGCGGGCCATGCGCCCACTGCGATTGCTTCCACCCGCCGCACGGTCAATTCTTACATCCGCTGCGCCCGCTCGCTGTTCAGTCCGGCCCTCGTGCGCGAACTCAAGGGCTTGAAGCTCCCTACGCCGCTGCCCTTCGCCGGGGTTGATTTGGAAGAATCCGGCTCGCAGAAATACGTCTCCAAGATCAACGCCCAGGCCCTCATTGTCGCGGCGCGCAACGATCTCAAAGCCGCCGATCCGGAAGCCTACAAGGCGTTCCTGCTCGGGCTGTTCGCGGGAATGCGCAAGGCGGAGATTGATTCCGCCGAGTGGCGCATGGTGGACTTCGCCGCGAACGTGATTCATCTTGAAGAAACCGAATGGTTGCATCTCAAGACCCGCGATGCTGCCGCTGAAATCGCGGTGGACCCAGAAGTCGTCGCCGAACTCCGCGCACTTTTGCCCGGCCCGATTGACAAGCCCGTGCGCTGGTCGCAATTCATCCTGCAAGGCACGCGCCCGCCGCAGCCAGACTCGCTAAGACCATACTACCGCTGCGAAGAAACCTTTGACCGCCTTAACGCCTGGCTGCGCGGTAAGGGCATCCGCGCGAACAAGCCGCTGCATGAACTGCGGAAGGAGGTCGGCGCTATCATTGCCACGGAGCAGGGCATCTACGCTGCGTCCAAATTCCTACGGCACTCCGACATCACGACCACCGCGCGCCACTACGCCGATCAGAAGGCGCGCATCAATGTCGGGTTGGGCAAGTTCCTCACCGCCACCAAACCCGTTCCTAACGCTGCCGCCGCATGAGAAAGAAGGTTCGTACAATTCCGAGTCCGAAAACCTTTCGTTGGCAGCTCTTGGGGCGAATCCGGGAAGCATCGTTGCCCGCGGACGCGGACAAGTTCAGCCAACATGAACTGGAGGCCGCCGGCATTTTGAAGGGCTACACGCAGCGTGGAATGGATGCGAAGTCGTTCCGGCTGCTCGTGCTGTTCGCAACTCAAGCCAAGGAACTTCACAAAGAATGCAAGCACCTGCGCCACGAGCTTGAACTCCACAAAGACTATCATTCCCCGATCTGGAAAGAAGCTCGGCAAGAGCGGTGCCCGATTAAACAGGCGGAGCTTGAGCGCAAAGCCAGGGAGGACGACCGCCTCGTTAACGAACAGCGGCGGAAGGAACGTGATCCGATGGTAGCAATCCGGCGTTTCAGCAAGCTCGTCGGCACCAGGGGGAATTGGGCCTGGCGCGACAGGCGTGGCGAATGGTCGCCGTTTGTACAGCCACTTTGGCACCAATCCATGACAATTATGGACTACCACGAAGCTACTGGGCTGACCCGCCGCACGCTCAAGAACATGGTTGATCGCCTCGGCCTTCACCCGGAACGCTCACGGAAACGGCGGAACGAACCCGAACGGTACGGCCAGGCGGCGAACGCCGCAGTTCTCAATATGTGGCTGATGCGGCACGCAAAGAACGTGGAAGATCGGAGAGGAATGCTTGCGCGAATATTGATTCGCTACAAGTTCGACGTTCCAGAGCACCACAAGTGGTTGATGGAAGCGCTGCAACCTTCCATCCAGTCGCTCCGACTCAGTGATGCGGACTTTTCCAAATACTTGGCGGACTGCGAGAGGGTTCTTTATCCATCCGTGCAATCTCCCGCCCATTATTCCGAACTCAAGAACGTCAACCGCACGATGGCGACACTCTTTAGCGACCTCTAGCAACGGTCGGTGTCGCCGGTCGCTTGATCACCAAGGTCGTGGGAAAATGAAGTAAATCTTCCAGCTTAACATGGCGGATTGTGGTGGATAGGGTTGTATCTCGTGGGAAAACGCCATCTCTGACTCCCATGTTTCGCCAGGTTGCTCCAAGTTCGCGTCGTCGACCTCGTGTTGATCTTCGCTGCGAGTTGCAGTGATGAACCGGAGCAGTAGCAAAATGAAGAAGTCAGTGAAGCAGGCCGCCGGTGATGGGATTGGGGGGAATAGAACACCCCGCCGCACCGACGGTACCAAGTATTTCACCCCTGAGCAGATTGCCGAGCGTTGGGGATGGCAT
>CAYWCK010000073.1:0-16895 GCA_964456685.1 uncultured Bifidobacteriaceae bacterium
GGTGTCTATGACGTGGGCGCGTGCCGCCTTTGTCTCGTGGAAGTCACCGGCGTGCCGAAGCTTCTTCCCGCCTGCACTACGCGTGTCGCCGAAGGCATGGACGTGAAGACGGAGAGCGAACGACTGCGCAAGTATCGCCGCATGATCCTGGAATTGCTGTTCGCGGAGCGGAATCACGTCTGTGCCGTCTGCGTGTCAAACGGGCATTGTGAATTGCAGACGCTGGCGTATTCGCAGGGCATGGATCACGTGCGTTACGATTACAACTTCCCGAAGTGGGGCGTGGACACGACGCATGTGTTGTTCGGCATGGATCACAACCGCTGCGTGCTGTGCACCCGCTGCGTACGCGTGTGCTGGCACATCGAAGCGGCCGGCACCAAGAACGTCTCCGGGCGCGGCAGCAAGGCCAAGATCATCACGGATCTCAACATGCCGTGGGGCGACTCAGATTCCTGCACGCGTTGCGGCAAGTGCGTGCAAGCGTGCCCGACGGGCGCGCTGTTTCACAAAGGCTCGACGGTCGGCGAAATGGTGCGCGACCGCGGCAAGCTGGAATTCATCGTCACAGCGCGAGAGAAGCATCAATGGATCGCAGGCGACTAACAATTCGTGCGAGAGGCGGCGGCGCTGAATTGTTGCGGCGTCCTCCCTCACCCCAGCCCTCTCCCGCTGGGAGAGGGGGAATCGTGTCCCGCCCTGGTCCGTGGCGAAACGCTGGATTCGAGGCGCAACCTTTGGATGATCAGTTGACGCTCGGTTGCTGTTCCCTCTCCCAGCGGGAGAGGGTCAGGGTGAGGGAGAATCGTTCGAGTGGATGCAGCGCTTCACACGACGAAAGAGATTGCCAGATCAAATTATGAAAGTGCGTTTGGCCACAGTCTGGTTCGGCGGTTGCGCGGGATGCCACATGTCATTCCTCGATCTCGACGAGTTCCTCGTGGACCTGGTTGAGAAGGTGGAAATCGTTTACAGCCCGGTCGTGGACATGAAGGAGTATCCCGAGAACGTGGATGTGTGCTTGATCGAAGGCGCCATCTGCAACGAGGACAATCTGGAACTCCTGCACAAGATCCGCAAGCGCACGAAGGTGCTCGTCTCGTTCGGCGATTGCGCGGTGACGGCGAACGTGCCGGCGATCCGCAATCAACTCGGCCTGGGAAATACTGAGAGCGTGCTCCAGCGCGCCTACATCGAGAACGCCCAGGACAATCCGTGCATCCCGAAGCTCGAGGGCATTGTGCCGCCGTTGTTGCCCCGCGTCCTACCGGTGCATGAAGTCGTGCACGTCGAATATTTTTTACCCGGCTGCCCGCCGCCCGCAGATCGCATCAAGGCGCTCGTGTCGCAGATGCTCGCGGGGGTCGAGCCAAAGCTGACCGGGACGCAGTTAAAGTTTGGATGAGGTAGGGCGCGTCACTCCGTGCGCGCCGCGGCTCGCAGAGGACTGAGAGCCCTACCGGGAATGGATTTGGTTTATGTCAAAGCGCATCGTTATTGATCCGGTGACCCGCATCGAGGGCCACGCCAAGATCAGCATCTTTCTGGATGACGCGGGCAACGTCTCCGATGCGGAGTTCCACGTCGTTGAATTCCGCGGCTTCGAGAAATTCTGCGAAGGCCGCTCGTTCCACGAAATGCCCGGCATCACGCCGCGCATTTGCGGCATCTGCCCGGTGAGCCATTTGCTCGCTTCGGCCAAGGCCGGTGACGCCCTCATGGCCGTCAACATTCCGCCCGCCGCCGACAAACTCCGCCGCCTGATGAATCTCGGCCAGCTCGTGCAGAGCCACGCGCTGAGTTTCTTCCATTTGAGCGCGCCGGATTTTCTGTTGGGCTGGGACACGCCGCAACCGAAGCGCAACGTATTCGGATTGATTCAATCCAACACCGACCTCGCGCGCGCCGGCATCCGCCTGCGCCAGTTCGGCCAGGAACTCATCGAAATTCTCGGCGACAAAAAAATCCATCCTGCTTGGGCCGTACCCGGCGGCGTGCGCAGTGCACTCAGTGTAGTAGGGCGCGAACGCATCCGCCTGTGGCTGCCCGAAGCCTTCAGCACCACCGAAGTCGCGCTCAATCTTTTCAAACGCACATTGGAAACGCATCAACGCGAAGTGCAGCTCTTTGGCAACTTCCCGTCGTTGTTTATGGGGTTGGTAGGGGATGAAGGGACTTGGGAACATCACGGCGGGAAGTTGCGTTTCATTGACAGCAGCGGAAGCATCCTGGCGGACAAGATCGAGCCGGCGCGCTACGCGGAGTTCATCGGCGAATCGGTGCAAACCTCGTCCTACCTCAAATCGCCGTATTACCTGCCGCTCGGTTTTCCGGCCGGCATGTATCGCGTCGGACCGCTCGCGCGGCTCAACGTCTGCGAACGCATGGGCGTGCCCAAGGCGGATGCGGAATTGAAGTTGTTCAAGAAACTCGGGCGTGGCGCGGTCACGTCGTCATTCCTGTATCACTACGCGCGGTTGATCGAAATCCTGGCGAGCCTCGAATACATCGAGCGCTACATGGAAGACCCGGAGTTGCTAAGCGATTACCTGCGCGCGGATGCCGGCATCAACAGCCTGCGCGGCGTGGGTGCCAGCGAAGCCCCGCGCGGCACGCTCTTCCACGATTACACCGTGGATCGCAACGGCCTGTTGAAGAAAGTGAATCTCATCGTCGCGACCGGCCAGAACAACCTGGCGATGAACCAGACCGTGGCCCAGATCGCGCGGCATTACGTGCGCGCCAACGGCAACGAAATTCCCGAGCCGATGCTCAATCGCATCGAACACGGCATTCGCTGCTACGATCCGTGCCTGAGTTGCTCGACGCACGCGGTCGGCCAGATGCCATTGCACGTGCGGTTGATCAGCGCAGACGGCAAACTGGTGAACGAAATCACTCGCAGTTGAAGCTGGAGAGGAGGAGCGACCGCACCCGTGGGCACAAATGCCTTCATCGGTCGAACGACCCCGCCGAACGAAAACGATCTCGCGGTGGCGCTGGGCCCGGCCAAATCCATCTGGGATGAGCTTTTGCACGTCCTGGCGGCAACCAACGGCGCCGCCAGCCGGGAATGGAAATGCTACGCCAGCCAAGCCGGGTGGTCCTTGCGCGTGAAGCGCCACGAGCGCACGCTCGTCTGGCTCTCCCCCGGGAAGGATTGCTTCCATCTCCTGTTCATTTTGGGCGGCGCTGCCATGACGGCGGCCCGGCAGGCGCAGCTGCCGCAGCGCGTGCAGCAGGCAATTCGGGAGGCTCCCCAGTATCCCGAAGGCGCCGGCGTACGATTGCGGGTGAAGTCCATGCGCGATTTGGTGGCGGTGAAGAAGCTGGCCATGATAAAGTTGGCGCACTGAAAATGGGCGCGCCTTCCGGCATCCTGATCATCGGTTATGGCAACACGCTGCGCGGCGACGACGGTGTCGGGCCACGCGTAGCTGAGGCGGTTGAACGACTTCAGTGGCCCGGGGTACGCACGCTGGTCGGCCAGCAACTTTCACCCGAGTACGCCGACCCGATTTCCCGCGCGGCAACTGTCGTGTTCGTGGATGCGGCACTGGATGCGCCGGCGGAAGTGCAATTGCGTCCCCTCGCGCCCAATGATTCGTCCCAACTCATGGCGCACGCCGCGGATCCCCGCACGATGCTGGCGCTGGCGCGGGACGTGTTTGGTCATGCTCCCGAAGCGTGGTGGCTGACCGTGCCGGTCGTGAATCTGGAATTCACTGAAGTGCTTTCACCCACCGCGCAACGCGGGCTGAAAATTGCGCTCGCAAAGCTCCGGGACATTTGCCGCGCGAAGGCGGCCACCGAACAGACCACGCCGCCGACCGGCCATTAATTTACGAACCGCGGTTCGAACACCGGGCCGAATCCGTGCTTGCGCAGGAGTTCGATGAACTTCGCGATGCCGCGCTTCTCGTCCGCCCCGAGATGGAAGTGAATGTGCCAGCCGAGATAGTCCTTGCGAAACTCCTCCGTGTATTCCGTGCGGCTGCTGATGATGTGGTCGAGCGTGTCCATCCCGAAATCCTTCGCCTCCTGCAATTGCCGGCGCAGCTCCCGATTCGCCACACCCCGGCGCAGCGACCACACGGCGTAAACAAAGGGCCGTTTCGTCAGCTCAAACCACTCGGCGCCGAGATCGAAGATTTCGTGTTCGTGCGGCGACAGCGCAAAATCCAAGGCGGCATCCCCGATGAGCAGGACGAAATCTTTGTCCTTCGCGGCCCCGTAATTTTCCAGCGGTTTGAATTCCGGCTTCAATCCACGTTCCGCCAGCAGCACCTTGAGCAAAGTTACGCTGGTCAGGGAAGCGGTGTCGCAGAAAACCACCTTCGCTTGTTCCAGCGGCAGGCGATGCGCGAGAAAAACGCTCTTCACCTCACCCAGGGAGGCAACGGCAATGCCGTCGAGAATGTCGTAGCGATCGTTGAGCAGCGGTTCGACGATGCTCACCAGCGCCGCATCCAATTCGTCGCGCCGCAACATCTCCGCGAGTTTGCTGGGTTGCGCGTAAACGACCTGGTCTTCGATCCCGCGCGTGA
The DNA here is from genome assembly GCA_964456685.1 of uncultured Bifidobacteriaceae bacterium. Classification (GTDB taxonomy): domain Bacteria; phylum Verrucomicrobiota; class Verrucomicrobiia; order Limisphaerales; family JADLHS01; genus CAYWCK01. The sequence goes on from CAYWCK010000073.1 coordinate 4,548, forward strand.
GCGGGACGGCATTGAGTGCCTTGACCGACCCAACGCGGAAATTGCCCAATGATTGCTCGAGGCCAAACTCGCGCTCGCGATTCACCGTGCGCTGCTCACGCTCGAGTTCGCGCGCGATGTGCGCCGCGGAATTTTGCGCGGCCATGCGGAGCTTGGGGGCGTCATCGTCCATGCCCGCGCAGTTTACCCCAACGGCACCAAGGCGCAATGGAACGCGGGCGAAAAACTTCCTTGCACAAACTCGCACCCCGCGCTCAGCTGATGATCCATGAGTCCTCACCGTATGCTTTGGGGAGTCCTTGCCAGCCTCGTTGCGCTCAGTGTCGGCGCCGTCCCCGAGACGGCCGCCACGCGGGTCACCGTTGGCAGGGACGGCTTCCTTCGCGTTGATAGCCGACCGCACTTTCCCATCGGCTTGTATAGCGCGTCGAGTTACGAGGATTTGGGAAAGGCCGGGTTCACCGCTACGCACAGTTATCAAATCACCACGGGCGAGGCCGACCTGGAAATCAATCCCACAGATGATCGCCTGCAGGGTCTGCTCGATCGCTCCTGGACCAACGGCATGCGCATGATGGTGGAGCTGCCGCGCAAGGCCATTGAACAGGCCAGGTGGGCCCAGATTCGTAATCGCATCGAACGCTTTCGCAATCATCCCGGCCTGCTGTGCTGGGGTTCAGAGGAACGCGTCGCCCGCGGCGTGGCGCCGTTGAAAAACGTTCGCGAGCTTTACCAACTCGTTCACAAACTGGATCCCCATCATCCGCTCGTGCTCGGCGACACACGGGACGTCATCAAAAAATTGCAGGTCGATCGCCGCGACTTTTTCCCCGACGACGCCATGGATATCGGCATCTGGTGGTGGTATCCGATTCCGGTCCACACGCCGGACGGCAACGGCCTCGAAGGCCAGGAAAAGTTCGGCCACATTCTCCAGCCGCCGTCGTGGCTCACGACCACGCATTCGAAGAAACCGCTGTGGATCGCGATTCAATCTTACGAGAAGCCACGGAAGGATGCGCGATTTCCCACGCCTGAGGAATATCGGTGCATGGCGTATCTCAGCATCATCAACGGCGTGAAAGGGCTTTGGTTCTACACCGGCTCAGGTCAGCGCGATTGGCAGGGTAAACCCGCCGGCCTGCTCAACAAACGAACCGAGGCGCATTGGGATTACGTCCAGCGACTCGTCCATGAACTGCGCGAGCTTGAACCCGTCATCACGGCGAAAAAATCGAACACGAAGATCGCGCTGACGCCCGCAGAGGCGCCGGTGGAATTCACGACGCGCGAGCGGAAAGGCTCATTATATCTGCTCGCGGCAAATAAATCCGGCCGCACCCAGCACGTGGAGTTCACGGCCCGTCGCTGGCACGCGAAGCACGTTTCGGTGCTTCACGAGCAACACGAAGTCACCTTGGCCAACGGAGTTCTGCGCGACGATTTCCAACCGTACGGCGTCCACGTTTACCAGCTCAAGTGACGCAGTAGCTAATCACCTCGCCGCACCTCGCACGCAGCGCACGAAGTTGAAGATGCGGATCACGTCGCCTTGCGGACCGCGGCCGTGCGGGAACTCCTTCGGGTCGCCGGCTTTCGGATCGCTCCGTTGCGCGCCCGCGCCGTGAACGTCCACGTAATGATATTCGCCGCCGCTTGATGTGCCCGCGCTGGGTGGCCCGCCGAAGCCGCGGCGTTCCGGTGGCGCGCCTGCCATGCCGCGTGGTGACATCCAACCCGCCGCGCGTCCGAACGCCACATACATCGCCGCCGCGCCACCGTGCAGATTGCCGTGCGTGGTGCTCGACCAGTAGAACGGCCAGTCCGCCTGCCCGGCGGCATTGGTGGTCGTCGTGGAGTTGAGCACCGGATCAATCGCCGCGGTGCGACTCGTCTCCGGCGAGCGCGAGTAGTCCACGAGGCTTTGCAGTTCCTTCACGTTCGGCAGACGCCAGTCCGAATGGCCGAGATATTTCTCCGCATTCTTCTTTTGCACCCACGCCAGCGCCGCTTCCCAATTCATACCCGCGCCGCTGTCGGACTTGGACCACATCAAACCCGTCGCGCGATCGCTCACCGTGCCGTCGCCGTTGTCGAGGAAATCATTTTGGCCGTAAGCCGGATTGCCACGCACGCAGAGCACGAAGAACGTCTTCTCGGTTTTGCCGCCGGGCATGAACAGGTCGTAGCCTTTGATGCGACCGTCCGCGAAGTTCACGCCGAACAGTTTGTCGAAACCGCGCGCGCCTTTGCCCACGTATTTCGTGCTGGAGGCGAACTGCGAATCGATCACCCGCTCGCCTTCGCTCGGGTTGCCGTAGGCGAACTGGAAAAACTGCGTGTCAATGAACGCCGTGAGGCGCGACGCGTCCACGTCCATCGGTCCGCTCGGGTCCGTGCCGCGCGCGTCGAACAGCGAGTAAAGCTCCTTGATGCTCGGCAACCGCCAATCGCCGAAGCCGCCGAACTTCGCGGCAGTTAACTTCGCCACGCGCTCTTGCGCCTGCGCGAGCGTGAGCTTGTCCGCGCGATTCAGCGTCCCGTTGCCGTCCGTGTCCGGACTGCGTTGCCACGTCAGGCCGGTGACGGTGTCGCGCACGGTCAAACCATCGGCGGACAACGCGTAACTCGCCGCGCGCCCGGGATGTTGCGCGTCCTGCCCGTAAAACGCCGCGCCCGCTTTGGGTGCAGTGATGACACGCGCGTTGTCGTAGCAGAGCTTCTGCCCCGTGCTCACGATTGGATAAGGGAGGTCCACGGCGATTGCAGTCGTGATGGTGGTGAATGCGAACAGCGAGATCGCTCCGTGAAGAAGAATTGTAGCCCGTTTCATAACTTTACCCTGCCGCCACTCTACGCGAAGCCACCTTAAGCGGAAATGAAGCCCGATAGTATCCCGCACATACCGCTCTCAATCTGGGGTGCAATTTGACTTGCCTGCGACCCTCGCTCGATTTCGCAGGTGGTGCGGCTGGTCGAAAAAGTCATGGAGCGCCGGTTCCGAGCGGATCATGTTCGAACAATTCCGCCGAGGAGAGCGAATGCCGCCAACCATTCTGCGAGCCTCCAGCCACCAGCACCTTTCCATTCTTCAGCAGTATGGCGGCGTGCAATTCCCGGGCAGTGCCCATGGGTTGAACCCTTGACCACTTTTCACTCGCTGGATTGTAGATCTCCACAAACCTTGTGGGGCCATTCAAGCAATGCCCGCCCGCTACCAGCACGTGTCCGGCCGGAAGGAGAGTTGCGGTATGAAATGATCGGGCAAACAGCATCCATCCGGCAACCGACCATTTGCGTGAGACCGGATCGAACAGTTCGGCCTCGACCAACGGATTGCCCTCGGCGTCCTGTCCGCCGACGACGAGCACTTTTCCATTGGGCAAGAGCGTGGCGGTGTGCCGGACTCGAGCGGATTGCATTGCCTCCACCTCTGTCCACTTCCCCGTGGCTGGGTCGAAAAGCTCCGCGCTTTTCAACAATCGGTCCTGCACATCCATGCCGCCAGCCACGAGCACCAGTCCGTTGGTCAACAACGTGGCAGTGTGCAAGCCACGCGGGGAGTGCATCGCAGCCGCGCATTTCCATCGCCCATCCGCAGAATCGTAGATCTCTTCAAACAACTCGCTCCCCGCGTCGCCGTAGACCCCGCCGCTCTGGCCCTTCGGGCGCTGATTGTCCATGCGCAAGGTGGTCTTTGTTTCGGTGGAGGAGCCATCCGACTTCTCAACAGTTTTTACTGTTTGGATAATCTCATTGGTGCCAGCATAACCGCCGGCGATCAGCAGCCTGCCGTCTGGTAACAACGTCGCAGTGTGCTTGGCTCGCGCGACGCCCATTGCGCCCACGCGCTTCCAGCCCCGGGAACTGGCGTCAAACACCTCCGCACCCGACAAGATGCCTTGCGTACTGTTGTGGCCACCGGTGACCAGAGCCCGCCCATCCCGCAACACCGTCAAAGTATGTCCCCCACGGCGGTCGTTTAGTGGCGCCGTTAGCACCCACTTGCGGGTCGCCACTTCGTAGATTTCTGAATTAGTGGAGTCGCTGTTGCCTGCACGCCCCGCGAGCAACACGTTGCCATCTCCCAGTAGCCCGGCCACCCCCGCATAGCTCGGCATTACAAGGTCACCGGTGGGAGTCCAAGCTCCGCGACCATCGGACAAGACTGCGCTATCTGCAGCAGCCAAATGGAAAGCAACTAAGACCAATGTCCCAATCTGTGAGAACACCCAGAAAGAAGCCCGGCGCAGCGGTTTCATAGCCCGAATAAATGATGGTCTAAAATCCCCCCGCTGACGAGCAAGAAATGGATTTCGTCGTCGCCAGGTTATCTTCCAACACTTTCGATTTACCCGACGGTGGTTCGGCTTCGTTCGCGGCGGGTGCGTTTTCCAACACGCGGATCGGTTCGTAAAACGTATTCCGTTGCACTGGCGTGCGGCCGGCTTCGCGGATGGCTTTGATCATGTCCGCTTCAGTCTGCAATTGCGGCGAGGTTGCGCCGGCCATGTGGAAGATGTGTTCCTCGATGATCGTTCCGTGCAGGTCGTCCGCGCCATAGCTCAACGCGACTTGCGCCAGCTTGAGAGCCTGACTGCAAACCGGGAGGGGCGCTGCGGCGAGGGATTTTGGGTGTGGGTAAGGCGGCGAAGGAGGAGCATCCCCGCAGCGGGCTGTAACGACTGAGCCAACGCAGTCCACAGCCAAAAGACCCGCCGCCCGAAGGGTTGTTGCGCCAAAGGCCGCCTGGCTTCGTTGCTCCTCAGTCGAAGTACCATGAAGGGGATTCTCCCTCGGCGCGCCTCGCCATCCAGCCTTTGGCACAACAACAGCACACCTCCCGGTTTGCGATCAGGCTCTGTGCCCCAGGCCCACGCAATACGCGGTGATGTGATCGAAGTTGTCGAGGTAGATGCGGCTCACGGCGAGGGTGCGCAACGCGTCGAAACCAAGGTAGGGCGGGCCAGTCCTCTGCCCGCCGCGTTGGGAAGCGGCACTGCCGCCGGCGCGCACGGAGTGACGCGCCCTACCCGTTCTCCGGCTGATACGGCAGCGGCACGAAGTTGTCAGCGTGCTTTTGGGAAAAATGCTTGAAGCTTCGGCAAATCATCTCAATGCGAACCGTCTTGGTGGCTCGATGAAATGAAACTCGTCTTGCGCCAACGAAAACTCCACCTGATTCAGCGTCAGTTTCACGCAATTTGCGCGGGAATAACGCGACACTGCGATCGTGATTGCAGCAACGCGCCGCTTTCTGCGAGAATCTACGACGGCACGGGAAATGCCACTTGACACAAAGTGAGTGGAATCGTCTTGGTGAAATTAAACCAATAGACGGGGGTTATGAAAATGCTATATCGGATTGTTCGCAGTCGGTTTGCCTTCGGATTTCCGGTTCTTTTGTTTCTGGTGGCAAGTGTCGCACAGGCACAATTCACTTACACAACCAATAACGGCACGATAACCATCACGCGCTACACCGGTCCTGCTGATTCAATTTTCGTTCCTGCAGCCATCAACGGCTTGCCCGTTACTGGCATCGCGCAATATGCGTTTTCCTATGGATATTACGGTTGGAATCTGACCCACCTCACAATTCCCGACACTGTCACCAATATTTCGGAACTTGCACTGTACGACTGCGGTGGCCTGAGCACAATCTCCGTCGATCCGCTGAACCCTGCCTACAGCAGCGCGGATGGAGTGTTGTTCAACCATGAACAGACCGTTCTCGTCCAATACCCAGGTGGCCGAGCTGGCAGCTACACGGTCCCAGCCAGCGTCACAGCTCTTGGGAAATGGGCATTCAACTGGTGCCTCAACCTCACGGAAATCGCCCTTCCAGCCAGTGTCACGAATATCGAAGTCTCGGCTTTTACAGCCTGTGCTAGCTTGGCAAACATCACCGTGAATGCAATGAATCCTGTCTTTAGCAGTCTGGGCGGGGTCCTGTTTAATAGGGACCAGACGACCCTCATATATTACCCGAAGAATGGGAATGGGAGTTACACAGTTCCAAACAGTGTCACCAGCATCGCCGATGAGGCGTTTGAAGGTCATTCAAGATTGGGCGAGATCACTATGGGCGACAGTGTCACGAATATCGGGAGGAACGCCTTTTACTCGTGCGAAATCCTCACCAACGTTGTGGTCGGCACTGGCGTTAGTAGCATAAGCGACGGTGCGTTCCTTGGGTGTCGCAAACTGACAACGGTCTCGTTGGGAAGCGGCGTCGCCAGTCTTGGGCAAGGAGCGTTTCACTTGTGCGACAGCCTTCAGAGTCTGGTCTTGCCTGACAGCTGCACCAAGATTGGAAGTTACGTTTTCGCCGAGTGTTCGAGTTTAACCAACTTGGTGTTTGGCGGCAGCGTCAACAACATCGAACAGTCTGCACTCTACCGGTGCAACAATTTGACCACGGTCGAGATTCCAGACAGTGTCAGGAGCATCGGCGCATCTGCTTTCGAGTATTGCAGCAGCCTGACCAACATCTCCTTGGGCACCAACATCAGTAACATTGACATGGCTGCATTCAGGTATTGTGTCAATCTTGCCGATGTGACCGTGCCCACCGCGGTCACAAATATCGGAGACCAAGCATTCGCGGGCTGTCATGCCCTGACCAGCTTCATGATTCCTGCTAACGCGGCTCGCCTCGGTGATGGGGCGTTCTCTTCCTGCACAGGTCTGACGAACGTGACGATCCCAGCCAGTGTAACGAATATTGGGAACTCGGCCTTTGCCGGCTGTCGCAGCCTTGCCACGATATTCGTGGATGCGCTGAACCCGGTCTATAGCAGTCTGGGCGGCATTGTGCTCAACACAAACCGCACCGAGCTGATTCTATGTCCAGAGGGCAAATCCGGGACTTACATAATTCCCGACACCGTAACAACCATTCGATCCAACGCGTTTCGCAACTGCGCGGAACTGACATCCATTACGATGCTTGAGAATGTTGTTGTCGTTGGCGACGCAGCATTCTCTGGCTGCCGAAAATTAACCAACGTCGTAATCGGCAAGAACGTTGCAGTTGTTGGCAACGGGGCGTTTGTGGATTGCACTTTTTCCGCCGTTACTATCCCAGCCAGCGTTACCAATTTCGGGGCTTCGGTGTTTGCATACTGTTACGGCCTGAGAGAGGTGTATTGGCGCGGCAATTCAATCGCTGTTCCTTCGAGTGCCTTCTACAACACAGGGGCGACCATCTACTATCTGCCCGGAACCACGGGCTGGAGCGCAACATTTGCCTGGCGTCCGACCGCGCTGTGGAAGCCGCTGATTCTAACCGGCGACGGCAACTTCGGGATGCGGACAAATCAATTCGGATTCAACATCAGTTGGTCCAGCGGCATGAATGTGGCCATAGACGCCTGCACGAACTTGGTCAATCCGGTCTGGACTTCACTCCAAACCAACACGCTAGACAACGACACACTTTATTTCAGCGACCCGGAGTGGACGAATTATCCAGCTCGTTTCTACCGGGTCCGCTGGCCGTGAAGTGGCTCTTCAAGCGGTCGCAAGATTATCTTCCAACACTTTGGATTTGCCCGCAGGCGGTTCTGCTTCGTTCGCGGCAGGCGCGTTCTCCAGCACGCGGATCGGTTCGTAGAACGTATTCCGTTGCACGGGCGTGCGACCAGCTTCGCGGATGGCTTTGATCATGTCCGCTTCGGTCTGCAATTGCGGCGAGGTCGCGCCGGCCATGTGGAAGATGTGTTCCTCGATGATCGTCCCGTGCAGGTCGTCCGCGCCGTAGCTCAACGCCACTTGCGCCAGCTTCATGCCCAGCCCCACCCAATACGCGGTGATGTGATCGAAGTTGTCGAGGTAGATGCGGCTCACGGCGATGGTGCGCAACGCGTCGAAACCCGTGGGGGGCGTCTTCACCGGGATGTCGTTGTTCTCCGGCTGATACGCCAGCGGCACGAAGCCGACGAAGCCTTTGGTCTCGTCCTGCAACGCGCGCAATTGCCGCAGATGATCCACGCGATCGGCGAGCGATTCGACGTGGCCGAACAACATCGTGCAGGTGCTGCGTCCGCCGAGTTTGTGCCACGTGCGATGGACGTCGAGGTATTCCTCGGCGGATTCCTTGCCCTTGGCGATAGCGCTGCGGACTTCCTTGCGGAAAATCTCCGCGCCGCCGCCCGTGAGCGATTCGAGGCCGGCGGCTTTCAACTCAATCAACGTCTGCGCGACCGTCTTCTTGGCCATCCATGCGAGGTGCAGGATTTCAATCGCGGTGAAGCATTTGAGTTGCAGCCGGGCATCAAGTGCCTTGAGCGCCTTGAGAAAATCCACGTAGTAACTGAACGGCAGCGAGGGGTGCAGTCCGCCGACGATGTGCAGTTCCGTGATGCCGAGCTTCAACGCCTCGCGCGCCTTCTCAACCATCTGCGGGATGCTCAACTCGAAGCCATCCGCGTCGCGTTTCTTGCGCGCGAACGAGCAGAATTGGCAGCTCAGGATGCAGTAGTTCGAGTAGTTGAGGTAGCGATTGACGATGTAGCTGGCGCGATTGCCGACTTTCTTCTGTCGCGCCAGATCGGCGATGGCACCGAGCGCATTGAGGTCCTTGGATTCAAACAACCGCAGCGCGTCAGCTTCGGAAATACGTTCCCCGGCGGCGACCTTGTCGTAGAGATCGCGCAGTTCGCTGCGTTGAATGAAGAAATTCATCTTGAATATTGTAGGACAGGCGTCGCGCCTGTCTCAAACGGAAATTAGGAACGCCTTGGGGTGGAGCCGAAAGATGGAGACAAGCGAGACGCGCCGTCCTACGCAAGAAACCACCATCACTTTGCCGCAAAACGGAAAGCGGTGGTGCTCGCGAACTTCCCGCCCGGCCGGAGGATCGTGGACGGGAAATTCGGGTGATGGATGGAGTCCGGAAAATGTTGGGTCTCCAGGCAGAAACGGCCGGTGCGGCCGGTGTAGAGTTGCACGCCGGGCTCGGTCGTCCGGACTTCCAGCACGCGTCCGCTTTGCGGTTCGCGCACGCGCGCGGCGAGCACCAGTGCCTTCCCGCCGCCGTTGAGCACAAAGTTGTGGTCGTAAATCCCGCGGGGCTGGGACACCTGCGCCATGCGTTCGCCAATCCGCGCCGGGGTGGTGAAATCCAGCGGCGTGTCCTTCACTCGCGCGATTTCGCCCGTCGGAATCAACTGCGCGTCGGTCACCGTATAACGATCGGCGTTCAACCAGAGTTCGTGATCGGCGATGCTGCCGTCGCCCGCGAGGTTGAAGTAAGCGTGGTTGCAAAGGTTGACGAGCGTGGGCTTGTCGGTGGTCGCGGTGTAGTCGAGCCGCAGTTCGTTGTCGTCGGTCAGCGTGTAGGTCACGCTCGCAGTAAGGTTACCGGGAAAACCTTCTTCGCCATCCCGGCTGAAATAGGTGAGCTTTACGCCGGCCTCGTGCGCGCCGATGGGAAGGGGCTGAGCCTGCCACACAACCTTGTCGAAACCTTTGCGCCCGCCATGCAACTGATGCGGCCCGTGATTGGCGGTGACCTTGTAATCCACGCCATCAATCGTAAAGGACGCGTTGGCGATCCGATTGGCCACGCGGCCCACCACCACGGCGCCGGGAACGGAACCTTTTCCACCCAGGAAACCCTCCAGCGAATCGGCGCCCAGAATCACATTCGTCACCGCACCTCTGCGATCCGGCACCTCCAGTTTCGCAATGATCGCACCGTAGGTAATGATTTTGGCGAGCATGCCGTTGGCGTTCCGGAGAGTGAATGCTTGAACCGCCATCCCGTCGGGCAACTTGCCGAACTCGTGCTGCTCCATACGCACCAAGGGCGCGGCGGCCAGGCTTCGAGCGGTGAGGGCGAGGCAGCAGCAAAAGCCGAGGAGACGTTTCATGGCCGGGATTGAATCACGCTTAGCGCCGCGAGGCAAACCGCCGTCGCCTTCTTGCTGGCAGCACCGGAAAAGGGTTTTCAAATCGGACCTAGCCGCTAAGTTGACCGCGCAGCCAGTTAGTCGAAATTAAAGCAAACGTATGAGCGCACCGTTGGCCGACAAAGTGAAGATGCAAAACCGGCTGTTCGCCGAGCTGTCGCGGATGTTTGGGCAGGAAGTGCCGCTCTACGACAAATCGCTCGCCATCAATCGCGAGACGAACAAGGCGGTGTGCGCCCTGCTCAGGCAACTTCAGGTCGGCTTCCAACTCACCGATGCGGAACTGGACCACACCAGCAGCGAGCGGCATGGCGCCATCCGCATCGGCAAACCGTCGGAGTATAGGTTGATCGGCCGGTTCTTTGCGGCCTTCGCAATGGAGCCGCACAATTTCTACGACATGACGAATGTCGGCGCGAAGAGCCAGCCGATCATCGCGACCGCTTTTCGCTCCCGGTTGAATCCGGATCATCGCGTGTTCACGTCATTGTTGATGACGGATTATTTCGATCCCGAAACGCGCAAGCGCATCGAGGCGCTGCTGGCCACGCGCGAAGTTTTTTCTGACCGGGCGAAAGCGTTGCTCGAAAAGAGCGAGCAGCAAGGCGGCCTCAGTTGGGACGACGCCAACGCGCTCATCGCCGAGGGCGTGAATCGCATCTTCAAGTGGACCGGGCAGGCGCGCGATCACCAGCTCTACCAGGATTTATGCGCGGCCGGTTTCAAGATCGCGGCGGACATCGCGTGCTTCGAGTCGCACCACCTGAATCATCTCACGCCGAATACGTTTTGCATGGACCTCTACACGGCGGCGATGAAGTTCTGCCTCGGCGAAATGGATGCGCCGACTTTTCGCAGTCGCGCCCAGACTGCGCTCAACCGGCTCGTGCAACGCGCCGACCGCGACTGGCTGCGCCTGCATTTCAAGCATCGCGACCGCGCCGAGATGGATGCATACCAACCGGGCAAGTTGCCTGAGGACGGCGTGGCGAAGGAGGTGGACCAGCTCACGCACCGGTTGCAGCAGCCCGATCTCGCGCTCAGCACGCTGAATCATTCTGGCTTCAAGGATTTCACTGAAGGTCCGGCCGAGGATACGCCAGTGTTGCTGCGGCAGGACGCCTACAAAGCGCTGACTGAGCCGGTGCAATTCCGCAACGCCGATGGCACGACGGTGAATACGGTTCACACCGCGCGCTTCGGCGAAATCGAGGAACGGTTCTACGCCACCACGCCGAAAGGCCGCGCGCTTTACGATCGTTGCCTCGCCGAAGCCGACGCGGCGCGTGAAAAGAATCCCAGCCTCGCCAAAAAAGATTTCGCCGCCTACGAGGCGATGTATGCGAAGCCATTCGCGCCGTTTCCAAAAACGCTGCCGGCATTGTTGGCGCAAGGGCTCGTGTTTGGCCGCTACACCGTCACGGCGCAAGGGCTCGCTGCCAAGGGCACGATCAAGACAACCGATCTCGCCGAACTGATCCGGCTCGGCTACGTGGATTACGAAGGGCTGCGCTACGAGGATTTTCTACCAGTGAGCGCGGCGGGCATTTTTGCCTCGAACCTGAATCAATACGGCACGAAGTCCACGGCCGCCGCCAAGCCGGTTTATACGCAGGCCATGCTGGAAGAGATTCTTGGTCGCCAGATCGTGGACCCGAACGAAACCTACGCGCGGCTTGAGGCGGAATCAGTCCGGCAGGTATTCGCGCAGCTCGGATTATCCATGGCCCACGATTCATAGGCGGCGGCGCCGCTCGTTAGACACTGGCTGTTCGAAATCGGCGACGCGCTACGGATAGAGTCATAACCACAAAAAGTACCGTCTGAGCAGGCCAGGTAACCCAGGTGGCATATGACGCGGTCACCATTGCGCTGCCGAAAGTTTCCTGATCCAGGACACGCACTGTCAAAATGTTCACAACGAGCGGAATCGCAGATAGCAGCAACGCGATGAGCAGAACCCCGCCTCCCAGCAGAGCGAGGCTCGCCGGACGATTCATGAACCGATGAATCCACGTGCCGAAGGCACTTCCGTAGCGGAATAACATCCACCAACAAAGCGCCAGACTTCCAGCGAGTCCGACCAGTTGAACCAGGATAAAAACTCCTGTGCCCGCTAAATCGGGCATCGCACCTGGGTGAGCGTGTCGCCGGAAGTTGAAATGCAATCCCAACAATCCAAAGGTTGCCGCGCCTTGCGCCAAAGCCCGAGCTGAACTTCCAATCATTCCCCAAAGCTGAATCCCGATCAGCATCCAGAACACCCGGTCCAGCCATACGCGACCGGAATTGACCTTGGCAAATTCGCCTTCCAACAACCTCTCATTACCCAGCCGCGACGAGGCGACCATAAATGCTTCGGACTCCGATAAGCCTTTAGCACGAAGTTCGGCGATGGAATCGCGCAGATGTGATTCCAACTCGGCCACAT
>CAYWCK010000074.1:0-16772 GCA_964456685.1 uncultured Bifidobacteriaceae bacterium
GGAACGTTCTTCTCATGGATGCGTTCATAGTAGCGTGGGTGTGAAATTTTACAAATGAGCGACACTTCCAATTTGCGTCGCCGGCGCAGCGCTTTCTTTCAGCAACGCGCCCAGGTCGAGCGGATGCGTGACCATGGCGAGTCCGCCATCGGCTGTTCGCGGCCATTCTGATTGCGGTTTGTCCCAGTAGATTTCGATGCCGTTTTCATCCGGGTCACGGAGATAAATTGCCTCGCTCACGCCATGATCGGCGGCGCCTTCGAGCGGAACATTGGCGTCGAGAATGCGCCGCAGTGCGCCGCCCAGGGCCGCGCGCGTCGGGTAAAGAATCGCGACGTGATAAAGTCCGGTCGCACGCTGTGGTGGTGGCGAACCACCCGCGCTTTCCCAGGTGTTCAAGCCGATGTGATGATGGTAGCCGCCGGCGGAGAGGAATGCGGCGTTACGACCGAAGCGCTGCATCACATCAAAACCCAGCACGTCGCGGTAGAAGCCGATGGCGCGTTCAAGATCGGCCACCTTCAAGTGAACGTGGCCAATCCGGACGCGCGGATCAAGTGGCTGGTTCGTCGCGGTGCTCATGGTCTTAGTTCAAGTCGAACAACAAAACTTGCGACTTGGCGTTCGCCTTCAGTTGCAATTCCGTTTCCTCGGAAATGGCCGCCGCGTCGCCGCCGGATAACTTCTGGCCGTTCAACTCCACTTCGCCTTCGGCCACGTGAATCCACGCGTGCCGGCCGGGTTGCAGCTTGTGCGCGACGGAATCGCCCGGGCTCAATCGCGTGACGAACAAGTCCGCGTCTTGATTGATGACGATCGAGTCGTTGCGGCCCGTTTTGCTCGTGATGAGCTGCCACTCGCCGGCCTTCACCTTCGCGAGCGTTCGTTCCTCGTAGCGCGGCTTCAGGCCTTTTCGGTCGGGCTGAATCCAGATTTGCAACAGATGCACCGGATTCTTTTCCGACGGATTAAATTCGCTGTGTTGCACGCCCGCGCCGGCGGCCATGTATTGCACCTGACCCGGACGAATCACGCTGCCATTGCCCATCGAATCCTTGTGCTCAAGCGCACCGTCGAGGACGTAAGTGATGATTTCCATGTCGCGATGCGGATGCATCCCGAAGCCCGCGCCGGGTGCGACCTTGTCATCGTTGATCACGCGCAAACTGCGAAAGCCCATGTGCGCCGGATCATAATAGCCCGCGAAGGAAAACGTGTGCCAGGTGTCCAGCCAGCCGTGATCGGCGTGGCCTCGTTCATTTGCTTTTCTCAGTGTCATCATGGCAACACCGTAGCGCGCCGCCCGATTTCCGCCCAATACCTTGTTCCTCGCGCAGCGATAACTTTCAGGTATCGTTGAAAACATGGAACTGCGACACCTGCGATACTTCGCGACCGTGGCGGAGTTGTTGAACTTCACCAAAGCCGCGCAACGCCTCCGCGTGGCGCAACCGGCGTTGAGCCGGCAGATTCGCGATCTGGAAGATGAACTCGGCGTGCAACTGTTGGAGCGCGGCCCGCGCGTCGTAAGGCTTACCGAAGCCGGCGCGGCTTATCTCACCGAGGCGCGGGCGATTCTCGAACGAGCCGATGAAGCCACGAAGCTCGCGCGTGCCGTGGCGCGGGGTGAGCGCGGGGAAATTCACGTCGGCTATGCACCGTCGCTCACGGTGCAGCTGCTACCCTGCGCGTTGCACGCCTTTCACAATCAAGCGCCCGGCGTGCGGGTGAAGTTGCACGATTTATCGAGCCAAGAAATGTTGACCGGAGTGCGCGATGGGAAGTTGCACCTCGCCCTCGTGGCCCGACCAGCCGCGCGAGCACTGGGCAGTTTGAAATTTGAATTGCTCCGCCAATATCCCGTAGGGGTCGCGATGCCGGCGACGCATCGGTTGGCTCGGGCAAAAAGCATCGCCTTGTCCGAACTGGCTAACGAACCGCTTGTGGCCTATGCACGCGCCGACTATCCAGAGTATCACGCCACGCTCGCCGAATTATTTGCGCCCATTGGCGCCACGCCGCGCATTGCGGAGGAGCACGACAGCGCGCCGAGTCTGATCGCCGCGGCGGAAATCGGCCGCGGCCTGGCCATCGTGCCGGAGTGCCTGGGAATCCTCGCAGGTGGCCGGTTGAAATTTCGTCCATTGTTGCCCGCGCCACCAGCGGTGCAACTGGGCGCGGTCTTTGACGGGCCACGGTTGCCGCCCGGTGCGGCGAAGTTCCTTGCGGCGGCGCGGGCGGCGGCGCAACCGGGCGCTTCCAAGCTTGGCAGAAAGTGAACTTGTCCCTACGGTGACGACGTGACGGGAATCCTGCGATTCGTGGGTGTCGCTAATGCCGGCGTCTGGCTCGGCAGCTCGATTTTCTTCACGTTGGCCGTTTTGCCGGCGCTGGGTTCAAACGAGATGGCCGGGGTTTTGGGGAGCAAGAATTTCCCCTACTTCTCTGGCGCGATCACCCAGTTGCTTTTGGCCCGCTATTTTCATGTGCAGCTTGCCTGCGCCTCCATTGCCGCGTTGCACTTGATTGTGGAATGGCTATATCTCGGGCGCTCGCTGCGCCGAGTCTGGACCTATTTGCTGGTAACCCTGGTTTGGCTCGCCATCATCGGCTCATTTGTGCTGGCGCCCAAGTTGCGCGAACTCCATCGCAGCCAGCATCTGTTGGACGCCAAACCGGCGCAGCGGGAGGCGGCCGCCAAATCATATCGTCTCTGGCATGGTGTCTATCAAAGTCTGAATTTGTTCTTCATTGCCGGTGTGGCGGTTTATTTCTGGCGCGTCACTCATCCGCCCGACGAATTGAGATTTGTGGGGTCTTCCAAAATCCGGGGTTGACAATCCTTTTTTGTCGTCAACCTTATTAGCAGTCCAAATAAAACGGCGCCGCGGGCGTCTGCATTGGGAAAGATATGATCTCTAACGAACGGCCATCTCCTTACGGGCAAGGGCACGCGCATCGCAGCTTTGGTGCGCCGAAACCGCATGTCAACGAAGACACTCTCAAATCGGACAAGGTCCAGATCGAACGCAAAACATTCGTTTTCACTTTGAAGGAAAATCCCCGCGGTCGCTTCCTGCGGATCACGGAGGATGTTGGCGGCCGGCGCGACACGATCATCATTCCGGCTCCCGGCTTGGAGGATTTTAAGAAACTCCTCGACGAGATGGTCAAGGCTTCGGCCGATATTCCGATGAAGCCGGTTTGAGTCCTCGGCCAGCGGTGCTTACTCGGTCGCGGTTTTCTTGCGCTTTGCCGCTTTGACCGCCTTCGGGACGACCTGCGGGGCATCACCCCAGAGACTTTCCAGATCGTAACGTTCGCGCACATCGGCGCGCATGACGTGGACGATCACATCGAAGAAATCCATTACCACCCACGCACCGGCAATGCTGCCGTCCTTGGCGCGGGGCTGGATATTTTTTTCGTCCAACTGATCCTCGATCTCATTCACGATGGCCCGCAGGTGCGGCTCACTCGTGCCGGAAGCGATTACAAAGTAATCCGTGACGCTCGAAAGCTTGTGGACGTCCAGGACGACGATGTTCTCGGCCTTCTTGTTATCGGCGAGTTCGCGGCAGAGCAGGGCTAGTTTCTTCGAATCCATCGGCGGGGAAGTTGCGCGAGCCGGGCTCAAAGATAAAGCCGATTGTTGCGGATAACCTCGGCCAGGTTGACGGGAACGAGTTGGTCAATCGGAAGGCCGGCTTTCACCCGCGCCCGAATCTGTGATGACGAAACGCCTAGCGGAAAACCCTTCAGCCGCACGCCGCGAAACGGCGCGGGGAAGGGAACATCCACGTCTCCCGGCCGCGGTACGACGACGAACTGCGCCAGCCGGGCAAGTACCGTCGCCTCCCGCCACTGCGGCAATTTCGCGACGTTGTCCGCCCCGATGAGGTAAAACAACTCTGCCTGCGGGAAGCGCCTCGCGTAATCGCGCAGCGTCTCCACCGAGTAGGACACGCCGCCGCGTTGGATTTCCTGTTCGTCCACCTCGCAATTCACTTTACCGGCGAAGGCCAGTCGCAGCATTTGCGCGCGGATGGCGGCTGGTGCCGGCGAGCTTTCCGGTTTGAAAGGAGACTGCGCTGCCGGAATCAGGAACAGCCGGGCTAGACCGAGTTCTTCGATCGCCGCTTGTGCGACGAGCACGTGACCCAAGTGAACTGGATCGAATGACCCGCCGTAAATGCCGATGCGTTGCACAGGATGAGCTTAGCCGGTTGCCTCAGCGTTTGAAATGCCGGTCCGCAAAATTAAGCCACTGCTCCCAGTCGTATTCCATCACATCGTGCGAGCCCGTGCGGAGATGATACGCGATAAAATTACCGACCGGATGGTCGGGCGCGGGTTGCTGCTCAACGCCCAAACCGGGTTTGCCAAACAACTGATATACCGGCTCAGCATTCTTCGCGGCGAGGAATTCCCCGAGCGGATCCGCCCAGAGATCTTCTGTGGCGCTTGCCACGTAAACCGGGCGCGGTGCGATCAAGGCAATCAACTCATGTGCGTCCACCGGCAGATCGTTCTCATGTTCGGAATACTTTTTGAAATTCGCGCAGAACCAGTGCGGGAAGTTTTTGTTCAGGTGGTAGGTTCGTTCGCCGAAGCGCCGACGGGCAATGGCCGCGCCGCCCTCACCGGAGTTGTTGGAAATCACAGCGGCGAACCGCTGGTCGCTGGCGCCGGCCCAGAGCGCGGTCTTGCCGAGCCGCGAATGCCCCAGCACCGCCACCTGCTTGGCATCCACGGCGCGGTCGGTTTCAAGGTAGTCGAGCGCGCGGCTCAAGCCCCACGCCCACGCGCCAATCGCGCCCCACTCATTCGCTTTGAACACGGCGTTGGTCCCGCCGGAATGCAACGCCGCGCGAACGCTTTCGCGCGTGCCGAGTTTCCAACCCTCGGCGAAATCCGCTTCCAGGTCGCCGTAGTAGGCCGTGGCCAGCGCGTAGCCGCGCCGCAACACCTTCTCAACTTGCCAGCGCGTCACCTCGCTGCCGCGGCAGGCCTCCGTGGGATGATTGTTTGTGACGCAGCTGCCTTTGCTTTCGCGTATCCAACGCGTGGATAATTTCACATGGCGCTCAGGCGTGACGGCGTGATTGCCGCCGAAACTCAGTCCCAGAAACGCCGGCACCGCTTTACGTTCGGCATTGGGCGTGTAAACGAGCAGGTCCATACTCGGGCCGTCTTTCTTCCCTGTGAACCAGATCGTCACTTCTTTCCGCGTCGCGAGGCCGTTGAATGCATTCGTCACGACGGAAGTGGTTTCAAACTTCATGCCGCGCGGTTTGCCCGGCGCACGGCCGTACATCTCGTCTTGATAGATCCGAAACAACTCGGGCCGCCGCTTCTTTGTCCACTCTCGCGCGGTGGCTACGCGCGAACCATCAGTGCAGAGCAGGGGATCGGGAAGTGTATAGGCCGGCACTTTGGATTCGTCCTGGTTGACGGCGGGTTGAGCGAACCCGATCAGTCCAGTGGTGAGCATCAGTCCGAAAGTTCCGGCGGGGAGCCAACAAGCGCGGCGTTGCCAATTCATGGCGTCAGCCTAATGAAGCGCGAACCGGGAGCAAGATTGCTTCACTCCTGCGGCTCACGATTTCCGAAAGCCGACGAGTTTCATCGCCCGGCGAGCTTCCGGATTTTCCATGAAAGTATTCCAAACGAAACCTGTGCGCGCATTCTCGGCCATCAACAACGAAATGCCCGCGTTGATGCCGATCACATCCGGTCCGACCCAACCCTTGGCGGGATTGAACGCATCGGCCAGCCCGAAGCGTGTCCATGCAGCGGCGGTGTGACGCTCGCGGAATTGGCGCAGGCAACGAACGCAATCCTGGAGCAAGAACGGCAACGAACCAGCCGCGGCGGAAGGCACGAGCGTTCCGTCCAGTTCGCCGATTTCCGGTGGGCCACCCCAGGCGACATAGCCACGAGCCGAATCTGAAGCCGTGATGCCCCACACGTCCTGCGAGAAATGCGGCCAGCGATCGGCCAGGCCGGCGCAAAACGCTTGGTGCGCTTGCGTGGCCACGACGGAATTGGCGAAGTAATCGGCGTGTCGGTCGCGCTTGCCGTGGAAGTCGAACCACGCGTGCGAGTACTGGTGCACAAAGATCGGTTCGCGCGGGCTGAGGTAGCGAAAGCCACGGTACTCCACCCACGGCCGCTTCCATTCCTCCCAGGCCGCTGCCGGAATGGCGTGCCGTCGGGCGCCAATCGCCAGCAGGTAGAGCAGCATGTGTTCGCAATAGGTGTCCCAACGCGCTTTGAGAAAACCCGTCTCCGGCTTCCAGCCGTGTGACAGCAGCGACTGTCCGTTTAACATCCACGCCCAATCCACGCGCTCGTAAATTTCCTGGGCCAGCTGCCGGATTTGGCGGTCGCGAAAATGTTGCCGGCAGGTGAGCACGCCGCAAATCAGGATCGCGGTGTCGATGGATGAAAGTTCGCAGCGCCACTCGCGCTCGCCGTTGCGCCAGTTCACGAAGTGGTAGAAGAAACCATGCTCGTGCGGCATGCGCTCGTGCAGGAACTGCAGCGTGGTTCGGACGCGAGCCGCGGCTTCGCCGGGCTTCAGCCATCGTCGCTGGTCCGCGATGCACAGTGCCGTCAGTCCGAACCCGGTGGCGGCGACGCTGGCCACCTCGCGACGGTCTTCGCCGTTGACGTGGCAACGGTCCCGCACGAGTCCCGTTTCGGGATGCGCGTTCTCCTGAAAGAACGTGAATGTGGCGCGCTCGATTTCCTCCAGCAGCGCGTCGTCTGCTGCCGTGAGCGTTGGCGTTGTCCGGCGGGCGCTGGCGGCCAAAAGTGTTGAGCGCGACGAAAGCAACAGCAGTGGCGCACTCCAACTGAGATTCCGGAGCAGTCGGCGGCGCGAAATCGGAGGGAGTGACATCGGGTTTGGAAGGAGAACTAACAGCAACGGCGGACGCCGGTGAAACGTTGCTCGGTGGATTCGACGTAGATCTGTTGCGCGCTCTTGGCGTGCGTCGCGCATTGGCACTCGTGCGCTTGCGCCACGTGTGCGCGTTCGAGATGCGCTTCGCCGGAAAGTTCCTTGGCCAGCGCGAGCGTCAACGCCGCCGCGCCCCCGACCCCGCCCAGCTTCGCACCCGGCTCGGCGACGGCGTAATCCGGCAGCCACGTCGGCTTGCTTTCGTGCAGGACAGCTGGCTTGCGGCGGGAGAGGAGGAGAATCCATTCCCATACGCTGAACAAGACAACTGCGGAAACTAGTGAGAGGAAAGCCAAGGTCACTGCGGTGTCGAGAAGGTTGTTGAAATAGCGCGACCGGTTTGCTTTCAGTTCACCTTTCAAGAGCACGTGCGTTGCTTTGGTTCCGGCAATCTCCTCCGGGCCCATGCCGCGAAAAAATGATTCCGGCAGAACATCGGGGAGTTGCTCCGCCGCCGAGATGTTTTCCGCTTGGATTCGGGCCGAGGCCAGAAATCCAATCTTGGGATTAGGATGCCAAACCTTCTGTACGCCCGCTGTGAAAGTGACCGCCAGCAACCACACCAACGGCACGAGTGTCACCACGGCGAGCCACGGTGTGCGGAGTGGAGCGCGGAGCATTGCTCTGCCCGTCGCTATTCCCGGTTCTGGCGGCGCAATACTCCGGGCTTCAAGGCTCATCTTCAATAGGATCGTCGTCGCCAGGCACAGCGCGATGGCAGCGAGCATTTGGTTCGCGATACCGAAGAGCGGCCAGAGCGAGTTGATGCCGCCCAGCGGATCGCGGACGCCTTGAATCAAGAACGTGCCCCAACCCGCGACCATCAATCCGCTGGCGAGCAGATTCGGCCCGACGGCCTTGGTATCGCCGAGCGGTTTCCACAAGTTGCCGAGAAAATCCTGAAGGATGTAGCGACCCACGCGCGTGCCGGCATCCAGCGTTGTGAGGATGAACAACGCCTCGAACATGATCGCGAAGTGATACCAGAGATCGAGCCACTTCCCGCTGACAACCTTGGAAAAAATCTGCGCCATGCCCACAGCCAGCGTCGCCGCGCCGCCCGTGCGACCGAACAGCGTGTGTTCGCCGACTTCTTTCGCCAGATCGTCCATGTGCTGCACCGTCACCGGAAAACCGAGCGAAGTGACTTTCGCCGCCGTCACAGCAGCTTCGCCCTTCACGTTCATCGCGTAATAAACTCCCGGCTCCATCGTGCAGGCCGCGACGATTGCCATGATGGCCACGAGTGATTCGAGACACATCGCGCCGTAGCCGATAGGCCGCGCGTAACTTTCGCGCGTGATGATCTTCGGTGTCGTGCCGCTGGCGATCAACGTGTGAAAACCGGAAATCGCGCCGCACGCAATCGTGATGAAACAGAACGGAAATAATTTGCCCGCCACGACCAGACCGGAGCCGTCAATGAACTTGGTCACAGCGGGCATTTGCAGATTCGGCAACACGCAAAAGATGCCGAGCGCCAGCGCGAAGATCGTGCCCAGCTTCATGAACGTGCTCAGGTAATCACGCGGAGCGAGCAGCAGCCAGACCGGCAACACGCTCGCGGCTAGACCGTAGAGGATGATGATCCACGCGAGCGAAATATCTTTGAGCCCGAACGCCGCCGCCCAACTCGGCGTTTCGTAAACCACCTTGCCGCCCCACACGGCGAGCAACAGCAGCACGACGCCGATGGCCGAGGCTTCCATCACTTTGCCCACGCGCCAGTAGCGCATATAGCCGCCCATGAGCATCGCGATGGGAATCGTTGCGCCGACGGTGAAGACACCCCACGGGCTTTCGGCCAGCGCCTTTACCACCACGAGCGCGAGTACGGCCAGCAGGATGATCATGATGGCGAGAATGGCGATCAATGCGATCAAGCCCGCCGCGCTGTTCAATTCCTCCTTCACCATTTGCCCCAGCGATTTTCCGCCGCGCCGCATCGAGGCGAACAGGATGACGAAATCCTGCACCGCGCCACCGAGCACCACGCCGATCAAAATCCACAGCGTTCCCGGCAGATAACCGAATTGCGCCGCCAGCACCGGGCCGACGAGCGGGCCGGGGCCGGAGATCGCCGCGAAGTGATGGCCGAAGACGATCCACTTGTTCGTCTTCACGAAATCCTTGCCGTCATCGTGGACTTCGCAGGGCGTGGCGCGGCGGTCGTTGAGCGCCAACACCCGCGCGGCGATCCACTTGGAATAAAACCGATAGCCGATGACGTACGTGCAGATCGCGGCGATGAGGATGTAGGCGGAATTCAAATGCTCGCCGCGATGCAATGCCAGCGTGGCGTAAGCGAACGCGCCGAGGGCGGCGACCACGAACCAGACCAGCGAGGCCAGCGATTTACTCATGCGTCGCGAGAGACTTCGCCAATTCGATTGCGGAATCAAGTCCGCTTACTTCATCAACTCCAGCACGGCGGCGGTCGTGGCGACGACGCCGGCCTTGATCGTGGGCTCGGGATCAACTGCCCACAGCGACGAATGCAACGACGGCAGCGCGCTGCCGGTGCGTTTGGATTCGGCAAATGCTTCGCGCTTCACCCCACCGACATCGAACATACAGATCGGAATCTTTTCCGCAGTGCGGCCGTATTCGGCGAAATCTTCCCCGCCCATCGACGGCAGCTCCGCGACAACGTTGGTCTCGCCGAACACGCTTTTGAACACGCCCACCAACCGGGCCGTGAGTTGCGGATCGTTGTACATCGCAGGCGTGTAGTCGTTGTTGATCTCCACGATCGGGAGCCGGTCGTCCGGCAAACCCGCGGCGATGGCCTGGCCGCGCGCGATACGTTTGATGGCATCGAGCAATTGCTTGCGCACCTCGTCCGAGTAACTGCGCACCGTAATCTGGAGTTTGACGTCGTCGGGAATGATGTTGTGCTTCGTGCCGCCGTGAATCGAGCCGACCGTCACCACGCCGGGTGTGCCCGGTTTCAATTCGCGGCTCACGATGGTCTGAAGCGCGAGGACGATTTGCGACGCGAGCACGATGGGATCTTTCGTGCGATCGGGATGCGCGCCGTGACCGCCCATGCCGCGCACCGCGATGTCCACGGAATCCACGTTCGCGGCCGCGTAGCCGGATGTGTAAACGATCGTGCCCGCGGGATGGCTCGCGGAATCGTGCAACGCGATGCAGTAATCCGGTTTTGGAAACCGCTGGAACAATCCGTCCTTCAACATCGCACGCGCGCCGCCGCCGCGTTCCTCGGCGGGTTGGCCGATCAACACCAACGTCCCGTGCCATTGATTCTTCAGTTGCGCCAGCACGCGCGCCGTACCGACGAGCGACGTCATGTGCATGTCGTGACCGCACGCGTGCATGACGGGTACGTCCTTGCCGGCTTCGTCTTTCGTCGTGACTTTGCTGGCGTACGGCAAACCGGTTTGTTCCTGCACGGGCAGCCCGTCGAGATCGCTGCGCACGAGCAGCGTCGGGCCGCTGCCATTTTTCAGCACGGCCACGACGCCATGTCGTCCAACGCCGGTGGTGACCTCAAAGCCCGTGCGCTTCAATTCCTCCGTGATGCGCGCGGCGGTTTTCTCTTCGTGAAAAGACAACTCCGGATTCGCGTGCAGATGTTTGTAGAGTTCAAACAGGCTGGGATATTCCGCTTCGACCCGTCCCGAAATCAGGCTCGATGGATTTTGCGCGTGTAAACTGACCGTCGCCGCGAGACCGAGGAGTAAATGGATTCGCATGGCCGCAGCATGACAAGGGCGTGGTTCTGCCGCAACGCCACAAGCCGGCAATGGCGAGCGCGCAGTTGGCTTGCGGTTGCGCTCGGATTTGTCATGGTTGCCGCGTATGAAAACACTCTCCCTGGTCGGTGTCCTGGCGTTGATCGTGTGCGTGAGCAGCAGCAATTCAGCCGCCGGCGAGCGCCTGCCGCGCACCAACCTGCTGGTGTTTCACAATCGCAGCGGCGAAGTGCAGCCGGTGAAATCGAAGAGCGACTGGGAAAAGCGGCGCGCAGAAA
The DNA here is from genome assembly GCA_964456685.1 of uncultured Bifidobacteriaceae bacterium. GTDB lineage: Bacteria > Verrucomicrobiota > Verrucomicrobiia > Limisphaerales > JADLHS01 > CAYWCK01. The sequence continues at coordinate 10,965 of CAYWCK010000074.1, forward strand.
TCCTCCGCGGTTTCGCGAGCGTGGCGGGGGAATTGCCGGGCAAAAAGGAAAAGCGTTGCGATCTCCAGATGCACGTTTCCGAAACCAAGGACTGTGGCAGCTACGAACGCTGGTTCATCACCTATCAATCCGAACCCGGCTCGCTCGTGCCGGCGTATCTCTGCCTGCCCAAGGCCGCGCTGAGTTGGAAGAAGAACTTCCCCGCCGTCCTCTGCCTGCACCCGACGGACATGCAGCACGGGAATCGTTCGATCGTGGAGCAAATGCGCGATTACTATCGCGCCTACGCGCATGACCTCGCCGAGCGCGGCTTCGTGACGATCTCGCCCGCGTATCCCGTCATGGCCAACTACCAGCCCGATCTGAAAAAGCTCGGCTGGCAAAGCGGTACCTTGAAGGCGGTGTGGGACAACAAGCGCGCCCTCGATCTGCTCGACCAAATGCCGTTTGTGAAGCACAAGAAATACGGCGCCATCGGCCATTCGCTCGGCGGGCACAACGCTATTTACACCGCCGTTCACGACGACCGCATCAAAGTCGTCGTCTCCAGCTGCGGCTTCGATTCGTTCCTCGATTACTACAACGGCGACCCGAAGAACTGGGAGCCGGAGCGCGGTTGGTGTCAGACGCGCTACATGCTCAAGCTCGCGGATTACCGAGGGCGTTTGCAGGACATCCCGTTCGACTTCCACGAACTGCTCGGCGCCCTTGCGCCGCGTGCGGTGTTCGTGAACGCGCCGCTGGAGGATTCTAACTTCCGCGCATCGAGCGTGGATGAAGTGGTGAAAGCCGCCTCCGCCGTTTTCAAGCTCTACGGCGCGGAAAAAAATTTGCAGGTCATCCATCCCCCCGGCGGCCATGACTTTCCCGAAGCCGCGCGTGAGCAGGCGTATCGGTTGCTGGCAGAAAAGTTGCGCTGATTGCGGCAGGGCATCGCAATGTAGCGTCAGGCCTCCCGGTCCCTCGTGTGCTGGCGCGCATTGCCGCCGGGCTGGAAGCCCAGCTCTACGTCAGCCAAGGATGGCTGACGCCACTGATACGCCCGCATTGGTTTGTGCGTGGTCATTTCTCCTTCGCCATCCCCTCACGATCGTGTTTGTAGGGACGCGGATCACCGGGGTTAGTTGGGCCAGTGCCGGGGCCGGGGCGGCCGGGCCGCGGGCCAGTGACCATGCCTTGTCCGCCGGGATTCTTCCCGAGTTTTACATCGGCTCCTGGAATGCCATCGCCGCGCAGGCGGCCTGGTTCACCTCCAAGTTTCCAGAGGTGGCCATGGGTAAGGTTGACATCAAGTCCGGGAATGCCGTCGCCACGCGTGCTGCCGGAATGGCCGCCGGACATTGAAAAGTCTCCAGCACTGAGCATCACGCCGTCGCGACCTTCCACGATCTGGTCATCCTGAGCCGTGAGAATCCCATGCCCAACCGGCTTCTTCTTCACAACGATATCAATGCCCGGGATAGGGTCGCTGGTGCGTTGCTGGCCGGAAGTGCCACCACCATTTGAGCGGAAGTTCATTCCCGCCGGAAGCGTCCCTGGCTGAGGGTCGAGAAGATCAAACTCGTCGAACACAATACTGTTCTGCTTGATGTTCGATTTGGTGGTACTGGTGGGGGTGAACTGTGCGCCGCAATTGCCGCTCGCTCCGCTCGTCGGGAAAAGCCCCCAACTGAAGCATCCGCCTTCTTGATCACCCTTGCGTGAACAACACCCACCCCAGGAACCGCCATTGATACAGCAAACCTGCCAACCACCCGCCAGCATTCCGCCACAACTGACGGTGACCATACCGGATGGGTCAACCAAGTCGGTCGGAGCGTTCCTCACATACGCGTAACCATTACCAAGGTTACCGCAATCACCCCAAATGCCAATCGAGTCGCGGGTGATGAAGCGTCCGGCGGCGGGATCGTAAAAGCGCGTGCGGTAGTCGTAGAGGCCGGACTCAGGATCGTAGCGGCGACCGGTGAAGAGTGTGGCGTTGCCAATCTGCGTGCCGGGCAGCGGCGTGCCGAGATCGTCAAAGAATGACGGCGTGCCGTAATCATCGTAGTTGTATTGCTCCACCACCGTGGCGTTGGTGTCGGTGATTTTGCGCACGCTGCCCAGTTGATCGGCGTGGGCGAAGTAGCGTTGTCCGCCCCGGTCGAAGGAAAGCAGTTCATCAATGCCGTCGCCCCAGACGTAGGTGGCCACGGTGACGTTCGCGCCATCCTGTTCCTCAATCTCCTGCCAGCCGGCAAAGTAGAAACGGTTCGTTACGCCATTGCTGACTTTCTCAATGCGGCGACCGAAGCAATCGAACTTGTTCGACACCGTCACGCCGGTGGCGGAGTTGGAATAACCGATGAGCCGGTTGGCGTAATCGTAAGCGAACTGCCGCAGGCCGATGACATTGCTGGCAACGGTGAGATTGCCGTTCACGTTGTAGGTTCGCGTGTCGAACGGCGTGCTGGTGTACTGGTTCATCTGGTAATCGGCCGGTGGCGACGCGGGATTCAAAGTGTAATTCCCTGCCATCGTGCCGCCGGTGACGGTGAGGCGATTGTTTGCGCCGTCGAGCGTGTAACCGTTCGTGCCCATACCCGCGATCACCGAGCGGATGAGGCGTTGGGCGGAATCGTGGTTGTAGGAGCGGGAATCCTGCGCACCGGGCGTGAGGTCGTTGTGTGCGGTCAGATTATGCGTGGCGTCCCAGGCAAAAGCCCGCGCGTCCAGATTCGTGCCGGTGGCGATGACGCTCGCAACCAGATTCGTGAGGCGCTGCAACGGGTCAAACGTGTAACTGGTGCGGGTGCCGTTGCCGTAATCGCGTCGCTCGACGCGGCCCGGCCCGAAGTAGCTGTAGGTGGCGATGGTGCCGTTGCTGTCGCTGAGGGTTTGCGGCAGTTCAATGGCGTTGTAGGTGTAATTCACCGTGCGTCCGCCGGGATAGGCGTTGGACAACAGGTTGCCCTCGGCATCGTAGCTGAGGGTGATCGTCCGGACCGGACCGCCGGCGACCTGCTGCGTTTCGCGCAGGACCTGGCCGAGCGAACTGTATTGGCGCGTAACGACGGAATTGTTGTTCGTGGCGCGGGTGAGCCCGTCGTATTGGTAACCTTCGCGGGTGGTGCCCAGCACCGTGCTGCCGCGGGCGATGAAGTTGCTGATGACGCGATTGTCGAAATCGTAGGTGGCGGTGACGAGGTTGCCGCGGGCATCGTTCCACGTGAGCAGGTTGTCATGCACATCGTAGGTGTAGTTGATGTCGGTAGCATCGGCGTAGAGCGTGCGAGTCAGGCGATTGAGCGAGTCGTATTCGTAGCTGGTCGCGTGGCCGTTGTCGTCGGTCATGCCGGTCACGCGGCCATTGAAATCGTAGGCGCGTTGCGTGGTGATGGCGTTGGTGGTGGCGCCGCCGCCGTCGCCGGTGGTGGTCATGAACCGAACCGTGCTGGTGAGCCAGCTCAGGCGATTGAAGGAATTGCTGACGACGTTGCCGCGAGCGTCAGTGCTGAGGACGACGTTGCCGCGGGAATCGTAAGCGGCGCGGTTGGTGTTGCCGGCGTTGTCCACGGTTTGGAGCAGGCGGCCCAAACCGTCGTAGGCATGGGTGGTGACAAAGGACTGATTTGTGCCACCGAGTTCGGAGCGGTGGGTGTTGGTCCGGCTGGTGACGTTGCTGTTCGGGTCGTAGGCAAACGCGACGCGGTTGCTGCCGTGATCCAATTGATTCGCGATTCGACTCGCCGTGTCGTAGCTGAAGCGGTTCGTGTGACCGTTGTCGTCCGTCGTCACCGTCATCTGGCCGAGGCCGTTGTACGACATGGTTGTCGTCGCTTGCCCGTCCGCAATCTCCGTCTCGGTCCAGATGTCGAAGAAGGCGTTGGTCGTACCAGTCGGCCGATCCATCGGGTCGTAAGCGTAAGTGACTTCGCGCAAACGCACATTGCCCACGCTGCCGGCCACGTCGTTCGTTTGGCCGTCGGTGCGCGTGGAAAGAAGATTGCCGTTCGGGTCGTAATGATTCGTGGTCGTGTTGCCCATCGGATCAATCGTCGCGATCATGCGACCGTAGCCGTCGCGCACGATGGTGTTGGTGCGGGCTGAACTTTCGAGTCCTTGAATCGTGCGAGTCAACTTGCCGTCCGCATCGTAATCCGCCTGATCGGTGGATTGATTCACCCCACCCGGCCCACGAATAGTCTGGAAGACGAGGCCGCGTTCATCGTAGCGAACTTGAACCGCGTTGCGTGGTTGGTTGCCAATGACCGCTTCGGCGGAAAGCGTGTTGGTGCATTGGCCGTTCGGGTCGTAACGGAAACTGTTGGTGACGAAACTTGTGCCCAATTCACGCAGCAACGTCACGCGATTGTCCAGCAGGTCGTAGGTCGTGAGCGTGGTGAACGTGGGATTGCCGACGGACACCGTGCCGTTTTCATCGCGGTTCTCGACTTCGGTGCGGACGACGTTGTTGTTCGCGTCGTAAATCGTGTCGGTCTTGTAACGAATGCCGCTGCCGGGCGCGGTCTCGGCGGACACGTGGCGGACGAGTTGGTTGAGTTGGTTGAAAATGTTGGTGGAGTCGAAGCCGCGCGGGTCCACCACGCGCACCGTATTGCCGACCGCGTCATGTTGGTAACTGGTCGTCAGGGCGAGTGTCTGGCTGTCCGTAATCTGCTGGCTGACATAACCATTCTGCGTTCCGTTCGTGTAATACACCGTCACATCGCGGCGACGGTAGCCGCTGCCGTTGTCGGGCAACGTGTGCGAGGTGACCTGGCCGTAGGCGTTGTACGTGAAATCTTCCTGAATGCTGGGGAGACGATGGATGATGTTGGTGCGGTTGCCTAACACATCGTAGCGATGGACCGTGGCGTAGCCGCGAGCGTCCGTGCTGACATCCACGAAATTGAAATTCGTTTCGTAGTGGTTGCTGGTAACGATGCTCGTCTGGTCGCCACCTCGCGAGCCGGGGAAGCGCGTGACCTGGAGCAGATTGCCCTGGGCTAGAGCGTCTGGGTTGGCGGAGTCGAAGGTGAACACGATGGAATCTAACTCCATGTTGGTATGAAAGACCCTTTCACCATGTTTGTTGTAACCAAACCAGTTGGTAAATCCCGCTGGCTCGTTGGTACGCAGACCGCGAGTGAAGTTGATCGTGCGGACGGCATTGCCGAGTTGGTTGAAACTGTATTCAGCAACGTTTCCGGCGCGATTCGTGACCGTGTTTTGGAAAACCACCGTTGCGAAATCATTCGACGCGGCGACGGCGGGATTCTGGTAGCTGTAGGTAATCGTTCCGCCCGCGCCAATGCCGCTGGCGTTCGTGCCGCCGAGGGTGAGCGATTGCAGGCGGTCGAGATTGTTCGTGTCCGCCGGGTTGGTGATGTATTGCGCGACGAGATAGGGTGGACCGCTGGATGCGACTTCGTTGGGAGCGGTGGCGGTGAGCAGGTTGTGATTGAGCGCGGCGTTGCTGTAACCGGAGCTGTAGGTGTAGGTGAACGTTTTGCCGTTCGGGAAATCATTGGTGGTCGGCGTGCCCGTGACCGCGGGTGAGGTGACGGCGACCAGATTCATCTCGGTGTCGTAAAAGAAGTCGAGTTTGCGTCCGATGAAATCGGTGACGTTCGTGAGGCGACCGGAGGTGTTGTAATTGTAGGTGAGCGTGTCGGTGACGTTCGTCAATTGACCGTTGGCGTTATAGTTGAACGTCATCTGATTGCTGTTGCGGTCAGTGATCTTCGTGAGTTGCGCGATGCCAACGGAGTTCGTCGGTGCGTAGAACCATTTGCTGCCGTGCGCGTCCTGCTCGGTGTAGGA
>CAYWCK010000075.1:0-16647 GCA_964456685.1 uncultured Bifidobacteriaceae bacterium
TTCGACCGTGCCGGGCGCGATCAGGCGATACGCGTTCACCGTTTGCGTCTGGCCGATGCGATGCGAGCGATCAATGGCCTGCGCCTCGACGGCGGGATTCCACCACGGATCGTAAAGCACCACGTAGCTCGCGGTGGTGAGGTTCAAGCCCGTGCCCGCGGCGCGCAGACTCAACAGAAACACGCTGGCGCCGGTGTCCGCTTGGAACGCGTTCACAACTTCCTGCCGGTCTTTGGTCTGGCCGGTCAGCAGATGGGTCTTGATGTTGCGCGCGTGACATTCCTTTTCCAGCAATTGCAGCATCTGCACAAACTGGGAGAACACCAGCACCTTCTGGCCCTCGGCGACGAGCGCGTCGAGCAACTCGAAGAGCGTTTCCGTTTTGCCGCTGGGCGAATCGTTGCCGACGAGTTGCGGATGGCAGCAGACCTGGCGCAGGCGCGTGAGCGCGGCGAGCACGTGCATTTTGCTCTTGTTGAGGCCCTGCTCGGCGACGGCCTGCATAATCTGCTCGCGGCTGCGACGGAGTTCGGCGAGGTAAAGTTTCCGTTGATCTTCACCCAGCGGGCAATCGCGGCGCTGCTCAATGCGGTCGGGCAAATCCTTGGCGACGTGCTTCTTCAAGCGGCGCAGCAACAGCGGCCGCAGCTTGGCCGAAAGCCGCTTACGCGCGATGCGCTGGGCGCTCTCCGCGTTTTCGCCGCCTTTCGGTTCGTAGGTTTCGAGGAATTGTTCCTGCGAGCCGAGATAGCCGGGCTGGATGAAGTCCACGATGCTCCAGAGATCGAGGAGGCGGTTTTCCAGCGGCGTGCCGGTGAGCGCGAGTTTGTGTTCGCACTTGAGCTGCTTCACGGACTGCGTGACCTGCGCGCCGGGATTCTTGATGAACTGCGCTTCGTCGAGAATGACGGCGCGGAAAGAAAACTTCTGCAACTCCTCCAGGTCGCGGCGGAGCAGCGCATAATTCGTCACGATCAAATCGTGCTGCGGAATCTTCGCGCGCAAGTTGTGCCGCGCCGCGCCACTTTCAAGCACGAGCACCTTTACGTCCGCCGTGAAACGCTCGGCTTCGCGTCGCCAGTTGTGCAACACGGAGGCCGGGCAGATGACGAGCGACGGTTTAGGATTCTTTTTGTTGCGCTCCTTGAGCCATGCAAGCCAGGTCAGCGTTTGCAGTGTTTTGCCGAGGCCCATGTCGTCGGCAAGAATGCCACCGAGATGGATCTGCACGAGGTGCGCCAGGAAATCGAAACCGTCTTTCTGATATGGTCGCAATTCGGCCGTGAGATTTGAAGGCACATGCACGGCGGGAACACCTTTGAAGTCACGCACGCGATCACGCAGCTGCTTGGCTTCGGGCGAATCGGCGAAGCGCGAAAAATCGGTCTCGTCGAGGTGCGCCACGTGTTCCATGCCGACCTTTTGTGGCGCGGCAATCAGACCATCCACACCGAGGTCGGCCATCGCTTCGTGTGCGCTCTGCACCGCGTGGGTGTCGAGCTCAACCCAGCCGGAGTTCGGGAGCTTGACGAAGCGACCAGTTGCGCTGGCCAGACGTTCGAGGTCGGCCTTGGAAAGCTTCATGCCTTCGGCTTCCCATTCGGCGGAGACGGCGAGCCAGTCAATGCCGCTGCCCTTGACGATCAATTTGGGCTTGAGCCGGCGCGGCGTGAGGAAGAGACGGTGGAAGGCGGGATTACCGAGAAACTCCGCGCCCTCGGGTCGTTGTTGCCACGCCTGAGCAAGTGTGCCGAGACAGTTTTCGTTCGCATCGCCGACCCAAAGCCCGGGCTCGGGCGTGAACCAGTCGAGTTTGCGCAGCCATTGAGTCGCGGGTTCAAGGCGCGGGTCGTCGAGGATCTCGGGCTTTTCGGAGCCGCGGCCTTTGCGCTCATTTTGATGCCATTCGTGACCGTTCCAGATCCAGATGCTGTTATCCTTGGCGCTGCGCGCGAGTAATCGCAGGCGGACGGTGTCTTCCAGCAGCTCAAATACAAATTGGGGCAGGGCAGGGTGCGCGATGCAAAGTTGCTCCCAATTGACGCCGTTACTGGAGCCGGACTTGCGCAGGTGGACCAGCAGCCGATGACTGAGCCGCCGCACCGGCACCGCGGGTTTGCTGCCCCAGTGCTCGAGCACAGCCGACGGCGGCGCGTCGCGCAACAGAAAGAATTCGTTGCCCACGAGAGCGAGTGGCGGGTGTTGGTTGAAGAATTTTGCGGCGCCCAACGTGACGGTTTCCCCGCCTGGCAGCATCAGCCGATGCGTGAAGGAAAGTTCCTTGTCGCCGTTTTCAAGGTGCGGGGTCAGCGCGGCGAGATGACCGCGGAACTGAAGTGGTTTGCCATTCGCGGCCAGTTCGAGCCGGGTGGTGTGACCCCAGCGGGCGAGCCATTGCAGGAGTTCAAGTTCGGAAAGCACCAGTGTTTCGTCGCCTTCGCGGCGATTGCGGTGGGCCTCGGTCAGCCACTGAATGAATGCCCAATCCGAAGGCGGAAACAATTCCTGCTCATGGGCCGCCCGCGTCATCAGGTCGATCATGTCTGTCAGCGTGCGGATCTTTTCGCCAGTGCGCGGCCGAAAAAGATGAAACTGCACTCCGAGGCGGTTGCGGGCGGAATTCTCGTCATCGGGCAGGACCTTGCACAAGACGCGCAATGTGGCGCGTGGTGTGTCCAGCAGCGGTTGCGCGGGCGGGAAGAGCCAGTGTTCCAGGGCTTGCACGAGCTTTTGCTCATGTTCGGCTTCTTCCACCTTGGCAAAGCGGTCGAGATTGGCATGCGTTTGCAGCTCGTTCGGGATGGAGCGACCAGCTCGAAGAAACAGGAAGGCGACCTCCTCCAGGCGGCCGTTGCCGCGCGCGGTCAACATCCGGGGCCACCAGTCGGTGGCGGGAAAATCCTTCCGCGAGAGGGATAATTTCTCGAAATAGTCCTCGAGCAGAAGCCACGCGCGTTGGGAATCCGGGCAGGTGGCGAAGCTGCGCAGGATATCTTCGCGCTCGTTGACGGCAGATTTGGAATCCGACAACTCACGGCGCAGATCAGCGAAAGCGCCGTAGGTTTGCGAGAGAACTTTGTGATGCGCGTCGTACTTGGTGGTGCCGCCCGTGCGTGCGCCACCCCCGTGCTTAGGAGAAATTTTGGCCATCTGATTTGACTACCCGTGCAATAGGCTAACATTTCGGCTGACGGCACAACGTTGGTCAATCAGAAAGAGAAAGTTTTTGCGTTGTTCGCGGCCGTCGTGAGGTCGAGCCGATTTGTTTGGGCGAGTTAGAAGTCCCGTATTCCGGTGAAGGGATCGCCCTATTTGGTGTCTCTCTTAGCCAAGGCCTCCAACCAGTCAGCTGCGACCGGACAAATCACCTTCCAAGAAAACTCGAAGCTTCGCCGCCACGCATTCTCTCTCAACTTTTGGTAGAGCTCAGGCTGGCCAAAGAGCATGCTAAGTTCCTTGGCCAAACTTTCAGGAGATTCCTGCGCCACCACCTTTCCGGTCACCCCGTCCACTGTAGAGTCAACCAGTCCGCCAACGGGGTACACGACTGCCGGTGTCCCCAGTGCATTGGCCTCGATGACATTCAGACCCCAGCCTTCGCGAATAGAGGTGTGGACAAGGCAGTGCGCCTGCTGAAGCTGTCGGTTCTTATCTGCTTCTGAAAGCGATCCTGTAAAGGTAACGCTTTCGCCGAGTCCAAGCTGTCCAACCATGGATATCAAACTTTGCTTGGACTCGCCGCTGCCGACGATCGTCAGTTGCGCATCAATTTGCTGCGCACGGAGAATTTTGAGTGCTCGGACAGCGTGCTCAATCCGCTTGTTTGGAGCCAGTCGAGAGACCGCAATTAGTCGGTACGGAGGGGAAAGAGGTTTGCTCTCCAACGCCGCGACCGGCATGGTGTCACATCCATTGGGTATCACTCTTACTGTTTGCACCCCGTATGCTTCGAGCAGTTTTTGCGTGGAGGCTGACGGAGTCCAAAACGGAACATTACGGTACCGACGAAGGGTCCACGCTTCTTGAATTCTACCGATGCTGGAAAGTGGCCACGGATAGAATGCGCCCCAGATCGGCCCGAGTACTTCGTGGATGTAGGCGACACAGTTCGTTTTGCTCCACCAAGGCGCGTACCAGGGAAGACCGTGGTGCTGGTCGATCACCAAATCGAATCGCGCCTGTTGCCGATACCAACTCCGCGCTCGCAAAATCGAAGTGCCCTTTCCACCGCCACGCACCAGGCGAATTCCATTGATCTCATCATTGAGCTTTGCACCTGGGAAATCATTGGCGAACCAAACAACCTCGTGGCCGCGTCTAGTCAGTTCCGCAAGGTGGGCCAGGGAAACACGCTCAGCCCCACCCGACAGCGGATTGATCGGATCGCGCCAATTTAACATCAGGAAACGCATCGCCGGTATGATTGCGGTTCGTGAGTGTTTGTCCATCAAAGTAGCGCATGCCGGGACTGATCCTACCAACTGGAAAGCAGCAACAGCGGCTATGATCCCGCCAGCATTTTCGCGATGGCCTCGCGAAATTCAGCCAGCGTGAATGGTTTCGGAAGGCATACCCGTTTCTGCTCTTCGAGGAAGTGCCGGGTCTTTTCACTGACCACGTCGCCGGTGATGAAGATGATCCGTTCCGAAAGCGCCCGGTCCTTGAGTCGGACCCGCTCGAATACTTCCTGACCGCTGATGCCGGGCATTTTCCAATCGCACAGCGTCACATCATAACGCGTCTGGTTTAAGCGACGCAGACCGGTTTCGCCGTCCGAAGCCAGATCCACCTGGTAACCTCGACAGGTCAACGCATCGCGCACCATGTGCAGGATTGGCTCTTCGTCGTCGATTACCAACACGCGCCGCCCCATGCCCTCGCGCGGGTTGATGATTTCCGTCTCGGGCACGCGTTTGACTTCGGCGGGGGGCGTCGCCGTGGCGTGAGTGATGGGTAATTCGATGATAAACGTCGCGCCCTCGCCGGGGCGGCTGCGCGGCGTGATTGTGCCGCCATGTTCCTTGATGATGCCATAACAAAGGCTTAACCCCAACCCGGTGCCCTTGCCGATCTCTTTTGTGGTGAAGAACGGATCAAAAATCTTCGACAAGCTTTCCGGCGGGATGCCCGGTCCGCCGTCCTGAATCGTCACGCACACCTTCTCACCCCGCACGCTGGTGGAAATTTTGATCCAACCTTTCGGCTGATGCGCCTCGATGGCCTGCCGGGCGTTGTTGATGATATTCAGAAACACCTGCTGGATCTGATGCGGATCCACCATGGCTTGCGGCAGATGCGGGTCAAGTTGCGTCGTCACCTCAATGTTGCTGGTGCGAAGCTGATAATTCAAAATTTCCAAAGCCGCCTCAATCAGGCCGTTCACGCAGACCGCTTTTCGCTCCGGTTTGTGGCGGCGCGCAAAGCTCAGCAACGCCTGCACGATCTTTTGGCAGCGCTGCGCACTCTTGTGAATCATCTCCAGATGCCGCTTATGCTGCGGATTGCTGTCCGCCTGCGCGAGCAGTTCGGAGAAACCCATTACGGAGGTAAGCGGATTGTTCAATTCGTGGGCGACGCCGGCCACGAACTCGCCAATGCCCGAAAGTTTTTCGCTCTGAATCAACTGCGCCTGCGTTGTCTTCAAGGTTTCGACCGTGAGTTCCAATTGTTCCCGCGATTGCTTCAGGTTTTCGGTCATCTGGTTGAACACCTGGGCCAGTTGACCGCACTCATCCTGCGAACGCACTTCGACACGGCGCGTAAAATCGCCCTGGCCGACCGCTTCGGCGCTATCCCGCAGATCTTCCAGCGGTTCGGTGGCCCGACGCACGAGATACCAGACGACAAGCGAGCCCAGCACGATCGCCAGCAGGCTCACGCCGACAATCATCTGCCGCGTGGTTTGCAGCGCACGCAGTGGTTGTTCGTAGGAACTCAGGAGGAGGTAACCCAGGGTGTCATCGCCGCCGAGCGATTGAAAGCGTCCGGCTGAACAAAAGAAATGTTCGCCGGCAAGTACGCATTTACTGACGCCAAAAGTGCCGTCCTTGCCCCGCATGCTGGTGAAAAGCTGATTGAAGAGTTCCGTGTAAATCTGGTCGTCGGTTTCCGTGGCGGCGACAGCGGCGGTGGTCACGCGGCCATTGGCGAGCAGGACCACCTGGCTTTGGGTATCGGCGCTCAATTCGGTCGCCACCGACTTGCCCACTTCCATTCCCAGCGTCAGCGCGCCGAGCAAGGGCGTGTCGTTCCGGCCAACTTCTTCCCGCGAAAAAATCGGAACGGAAATGACATCGTAAAGCCGGTCAGTCACCCGGATTGTATCCACCGTTTCCGATCGTTCCAATGCCAGGCGGACCGCTTTCTGGCTGGCGGATTCAAACCCGTTGAGCGGCAGCATCAACTCGCTCTTCTTCAGCAGCAGTGGGGCAGCGCCTTCATCATTTGGCGTGAACATGACGATATCCACGTTGGCATCCCGCAACAGCCCGATCATGTTTTCGCGGATGGTCGGGGCGTGGCCCGTGCCAAAGGCGCTGCGGTAAAGCGGCTGCCGCGAAAGAATCCGGAAGCGGGCCAACAGTTCGCGCATGCGGGCTTCCTGCCGGTTGCGGAAAATATTGTCAGTGCGTTTCAAGGTGCGGCGGGCGTCGGCTTCCATCTGCTGGGTGATGCGTTGGTTCACGACCCATACGGTGGCGGCGAGTAGGACAAACATCACCGCCAGCATCGGGAACAGCACCTTGGCCCGGAAGCTCACGATTAATTTGGCGCGGAGTTTGCCCACAGCGTTTCAGGTTTTGGGAAGGCCTTTGACGGTCAAAACGAAATCCACTTTGACCTCGCCTGTCTCCGGCACGATTACTTCCTTCACTTCGGCGGGCAGGCGTTCATACCACGCCTTCAATTTGTAGGTGCCTGGCGGTACATTGGGGATGGAGTATCTGCCTTTGCCGTCAGTGCTCGCAAAAAACGGATTCTCCAGGACCAGGATGACGCAGCTCATTTGGGAGTGGATGGAGCAATACACATCCACGCGGCCTGGTCGGTCGAACTTCCAGCTCTTCACCACGGGTGCTTTGTAAAGATCCAGATCAAACGGATTGGACTCCGACATGGAAAAAACGTTGTGCAGAATGTCGTCATAGTTCGGCCACTCGACGGTCGTGCCGACGACAATCGGCATGACGTGAGGTGAGAACATCGCGCCCTTCTGTGAAATCTTCTTTTCCGTGATAACCTGGCGCGGTGCGGGGATGGCCGCCGGGGCATTGGTGCCGACCGCACCCATGATATGCACTACGAAATCATGCTCATCTTCGTAGTTTTTCACCTCGGCAAATTTCAATGCGCGGCTGGTTTTGTAGGCATCACCGCAAGCAGGATCGTTCGTGGCGCCGCCTTTACGTTCCGCGCGCACGGTGCCCACGATGGTGCCGGCACGCGACGAAAAGGTCATCGCCAGCGCGCAACCGATGGTGATTAGGATCCTGCTCATGCTAAAAGCTGAATGCCGCTTCCGCGGCGAAAACATCCTCCTGATCACGGGACTCTCCGCCGACGGTTTTGCCGCCTTCAAATGAATACTCGGTCTTCAGCAGGAAGTGGTTGTTGAAGCGGTAACCCAGACCGAGGCTGAACCGCCAGATTTCGGTCGTGAAAGCGGTGGGTGAGTAGTTAAAGAAGTAATCATCAGAGCTTCCCGCACCCGTGATGGGGTAACCCTTGTCGGCGAGAATCTGGCTGAACCGGGCGGCTGCATATAATTTGCCGCTGATTTGCTGCCGTCCTTCCACTGAGTAAAAGAACATGGAGCGGCCGTTGGCGCCTACCGGGTCATTGTCGTCGTAGCAAACGGCTCCACCAAACGCCTTGAGATACCCGCTGCGCCATCGCACCGCGACATCGCCTTCGATCAGGTTCGCGTGAAACCGCGTGGTGCCGGGTCCGCCGATGGAACGAAACCAACCGCCCCCGTACCAGATTTCCGACAGGTAATCATTCTGCGCATCCAAGTCGCCCGTTCGCATGCCGCTCACGCTGAAATGCAGCCACGAGTTGGGATCGAAGGACACGCGCCCCACCACGGCCTTGTCCTTCGTGAAATCCTGCGTCACCGGCACGCCGCCGTTTTGCACGGCCAGTACATAACTGAACTTGCCAATCGAGCCGTACAGCTCCACGCCCTCATCCACGCCCCAGAAATCCGTCAGCGAATGCGAAATGAGCGAGTTATCAATCACATCGCGAGTCTGGTACTCTTCACCGAACGGCACGTCCAGACGGCCCAACCGCAAGTTCACGAGGCGGGAATTGGCTTCGAAACCGAACAGGTTTTCGACATCGAGATAGAACTCGCCCACGCGTAGATCCAGATCGCTGCTCTCCCGCTGGGCCAGATTCAGTTCGGAAAAGAAATACACGTTGCCCCAGATGGGCGCTTCGATGAACAACTTCGCTTCATCCACCCGAAACTCGGCATTGGGAAACTGGCCTTCGCGACCGGAATGAAAGAATGCCACGCCGCCCTCGCCGGAAATATTGATTCGGCCAACTTTGAGCCCGCCCTCACCGGCTGGGGCCGCGGCTGGGCGTGATTCCGACTCCTTCCAATCGCTGGAAGTGTTCTCCAGCGCGGTGACGCGGCGATTCAAGCCCTCGATCACGGTCGCTTGTTGCCGCACCAATTCCTCAAGCGCGCTGTTGCTTTTCCGCAGTGCTTCCAGCTCCCGCTGCGCAGCCGTGTCCTCGCCCAGCATGGAATTCGTTGACGTCAAAAACGTCAACGCCATGCACACCATGGGCACACTAGGGGCTCGGAACGACATGCGTTTCCGGGGAGCAGCCGACGTGCCTCGGCTAATGAATAGGTGCAGAAAGCCTGCTTCGACGCTCGCCAGACTCGGCGAACCCCCTGGAGCTGCCCAAATTCAAGGCAGGCGTGACTTATCTATGATGGGCCAATCTCGACAAACAGAGCTGAACGCGGCTGCAATCTGCCTTTTCTCCTTGTCGGCCTGCCCGGGGAAATCCTCCTCTGCCGAATCCAAGAAAGGAATCAAGGGGAAGAATTACTCGCCGCCGGATGTGTTCGCCAAGCTCACGAAGTTGGGCTTCTTACCCGTACAGAAACTTCCGCAGCTAAAATCTTAAATCTTAAAGCCGCCGCGCCGGCCGACCGGCCACGCCCCGACTTGCTTCCATGAAGCGGGCGTCAATGGCGGACGGATTGATGCTCCACCGCGAAGCCAGCATCGGCACCTTGTCCACGTTCGCGGCCACCAAATCGTTCGCACCCCATACGACCCCGGCTGGTTCATCCGTGTAGGAGAAACATTTCATACCCAGATTATTCTCCGCCGCGGTGCGCGCGCCCTGATTCCACAAAGTTCGCCCGGCCCACCCGTACGCCCGCACCACGCGCCCGGCCTGCACCCAGGCCCAGGCGTGATGTTGCAGTGCTTCATCCGCCTTGAACATTTGCACCAGTCCCACGCGACGGCTCAACGCGAGCAGGAACCGGAAGCATTCATCCACATCCTCGGCGGGATCCGGCAAGCCGGCGCCAAAGACCAAAATCCATCCCTGGCAGGGCGGGGCGATGAAAAGCTGGCGCTCGCTGCTCAAGCCCTCGGACCACGTGCACGACCGCACCTCGCTCAACCCCAGAGCTTCCTGCACCAGCCCGAGATTTCGCCCGCGAATCGCCAGCCAGCAACCCGGGCGTCGCCAGAAAGCGCGTAAAGGCGAGACCACAAAGAATCCTTCCCGTCGCAACTCCTCCCCCGTTTCTGCCGGCTCAATCGTCCCCGGTTCGCGCCGGCGCAGGCAGAGCACCAACAGCGTCATTGCGGTAATCAAACCAAAGGCCACCCCGATCAAAAGCAACAACACGATCGGCATCAACTCGTTGGTGGGCATGGCCTGACTTTACGTACGGCTCGTGGCGGCGCAACTGATTTTTCAGTTTCCCGTCGCGCCCCGGTGTTTCCCGGCTTGCACCGCGATGAGCCGCCCGCTTAACTGCGCGGGCGCATGACCCAATTTCGTAGCCCATGAAAGTTTTTTGCCCGCTCCGTTCCTTTTTTCTCACCATCTGTTTCAGCCTCGCCGCCCACGCCGCTGCTCCTTTTGAACTTCGCGACGGCGACCGCGTGCTCTTCATGGGCGATACGTTCTTTGAGCGTGAAGTCGATTACGGACACATCGAGGCGCGGCTTACCGCGGCATTTCCGGATCGCAACATCACCTTTCGCAACCTCTCCTGGGCCGGTGACACGCCCCTCGGGCGCGCGAAGGCGAGCTTCGATTGGAACAAATCTCCGGACGACTGGCTCAAGCGGGTGAAGGATCAGGTTGCGCTCGTTAAGCCGACGGTTGCCTTTTTGAGTTTTGGCACCACCGCCGCCCTCGAGGCCGGTGTGGCGGGCATTCCCGGGTTCGGCAACGACATGTCCAAGTTGATGGCTGCCATTGAAGAGGTCAGCGGTCACAAAGTGCGTTTCGTGTTGTTGGGGCCGACGCCGTGCGAACTCTGGGCGCCCAACGCCGGCAAGAACAACATCGCCTTGCTGCTCTACGACGTGGCCGTCGCGGATCTTGCCGCGGAACAGCAGGCGGTGTTCGTCCCGCTTATGGATGCCTGGCCGGAAATTGCGCAGGCCAATACCACCCGGATTCATCAGCGCACGGATGACGGCTTGCACCTCAATCCGCTGGGGCAGAATGTTCTGGCCGTGTGGATCGAGCACCAGCTCACGGGCCGTTCCACCAGCCAACCGGCGGCTGCGGCGGAGATTCTCCGCGCCGCCATTCGCAAGAAAAACGAACTCTTCTTCCACCGCTGGCGGCCGGCGAACTGGACTTACCTCCTCGGCTTCCGCAAACACGAGCAGGGCCAGAATGCCGTCGAGATTCCCAAGTTCGATCCGCTCGTTGCCGAATGGGATGTGCGCATCGCCAGGCTGCGCGACTTAAAGCATCAGGACGCGGCGACGGTGAAGGAAGTTAAGGCGTTGCTCGCCGACAAGCCGCGTGAGCATCGCGATCCGAATTTCAAAGAGCAACCGCTGCCTACCTTTGAGGTCGCCGACGGTTTTGAGGTCACGCTCTGGGCCGAAAATCCGCTGCTCTACAAACCGATCCAGATGAACTGGGACGCGAAGGGCCGGCTCTGGGTCGCGAGTTCGCGCGTGTATCCGCAGATCGCCCCCGGTCAAGATGCCGAGGACGCCGTGATCGTGCTCGAAGACACCAACGGCGATGGCAAGGCGGAGAAATCCACTGTGTTTGCCGACGGGTTGTTGATTCCGAGCGGCGTGTTGCCGGACAACGAAGGCGGTTGCTACGTCGCGGCGAGCCATCAGTTGCTGCACTTCGCGGACAAGAATCGCGACGGCAAGGGGGATGAAAAGAAGATCGTGCTCTCGAGCTTTGGCACGGAGGACACGCATCATAATCTGCACACGTTGCGCTGGGGTTACGACGGGCATTTCTACATGAACCAGTCCATCTACACGCACACGCACGTCGAGACACCGTTCGGTGTGCGCCGGTTGAACAGTGCCGGCATCTGGCGTTTCAATCCGGACAACTGGCGGATGGAAATCTTCACCAAGGGCGCGTGCAATCCGTGGGGGCATCACTGGGATCAGTTCGGCAACGATTACTTCACCGACGGCGCGGGCGGCAAAGGCATCTATCACGCGATGGAAGGCGCGACCTACTTCACCTACTCCGACATGCGGCGCGAGGCGGACAGCATCACGCCCGGCGGCTGGCCGAAATTTTGCAGCCTCGAATTGATCCACGGCGAAAAGTTTCCCGCCGACTGGCAGGGCGACGCCATCACTTGCGACTTCCGCGCGCATCGCGTCGTGCGGTTCAAGCTCGCGGAGAACGGCTCGACGTTCCTCGCGAAGGAAATGCCCGACCTGCTGCGCTCGACCAACGTGACGTTCCGCCCGATTGACCTGCGCATGGGCCCGGACGGCGCGCTTTACATCGCCGACTGGTCGAACCCGATCATCCAGCACGGCGAAGTGGATTTCCGCGATCCGCGCCGCGACCACGAACACGGCCGCATCTGGCGCGTCGCGGCCAAATCTGAAATTTCAAATCGCAAATCTCAGATCGCAAAGCGGCCGGACCTGACCAAGCTAAGCGTCAGCAAACTACTCGATCTTACGCTGTCGAAGAACGGCTGGGAGCAGGAACAGGCTCGCCGCGTTGCGTCGCTGAAGTTGAAAGCCAAGTCCGCCAAAGACGCCGGCAAGGAAATCTCCGGCTGGCTTGCGAAGCAGAGCGACCCGCGCGCTCAACTCGAAGCGCTCTGGATGAACGAATCGCTCCGCTTGGCGGATGATGGCTTGCTGGAAAGGATTCTTGCCTCGTCCGATGCAAACTTCCGCGCCGCGGCCGCGCGTTATCTGGCCAACAATTCCTCGACATCGAACACGTCGGACCGGTTGGCGAAACTAATCCGCGACAGTTCACCCCGCGTCCGCGAGGAAGCGTTGCGCGCGCTTTCGCACCTTCCGACCGCGCGCTCCGCCGAACTCGCGTTGAGCGTGCTCGACCAACCGATGGACCCGACGCTCGACTACGCGCTCTGGCTCACGATCAACGATCTCGCCGAGCCGTGGATTGCCGCGCTGCAAAGCGGCGCGTGGAAACCGGAAGGCCGCGAGAAGCAACTCGAGTTCGGCCTCAAGGCGCTCAAGGCCGAGCAAACGAGCCGCGTGCTCGGGCAATTGCTCGCCTCACGTCCGCTCGCGCGCGATGGCGCCGGGCCGTGGATTGAAATCATCGGCGCCGCAGGTACGCCCAAGGAATTGCGCCAGCTTTTCGATCAGGTGTTGAATGGTGGCTTCGATGAAGCCGCTTCGACGCGTGCGTTGAAGGCGCTCGGCGAAGCCGCTCGTTTGCGCGAGCAGAAGCCGAGCGGCTCGCTGGCGGACATCGGCAAGCTGCTCGATCACGCGGCGGAAAGTGTGTGGCTCGAAGCCTTGAAACTCGGCGGTGAATGGAAGGCGCTCGGTGGCCAAATCACGAAGCTTGGTGAACTGGCCGGCGCAACAAGTTCCGGCGCTGCCTTGCGCGGCGCGGCGTTCAGTGCGCTTCGTCAGCTTGGGAAAGAGGCGACGGAAACTCTCGTTGCACTCACCGGCGAGGGCAAGGAAGCGGCGGTGCGGCGCGAAGCAGTCGTCGCCCTCGCCGCGTTCGATCTCGGCAAAGCCACGCCCCGCGCCGTGGAGTTTGCGAAAGCGATCACCGAGGAAGCCGCCGCGCTCGATCTCTGGCGCGCCCTCCTCGCCGTGAAAGGCGCCGGGCAATCGCTGCGCGGTGCGTTGCCGGAGAAAGGTCTGGCAGAAAACGTCGCCAAGGCTGGCATGAAGGCCGCGCGCGAAGGCGGTCGCAATGATGTGGAACTCGTCGCCGCGTTCGCGAAAGCCGGCGGCATCGCGGCGGACACGACTGCGCTGAGCGGCGAAGTCATCAAGGAACTGGCCACGAAAGCCGTTGCGAGCGGCGATCCGTTCAAAGGTGAATTTGTTTTTCGCCGCACCGACCTCGCCTGCATGACGTGCCATTCCGTCGGTGGCGCGGGCGGGAAAGTCGGGCCGGACCTCACCAGCATCGGTGCGAGCGCGCAGGCGGATTACCTCGCCGAGGCGCTGCTACTCCCGAGCGCGAAGATCAAGGAAGGCTACGCGTCCGTGAACATTGACACGAAGGACGGGCAGAGCTTCACCGGCACGCTCGCGCGCGAAACGCCGGACGAAGTAGTGCTGCGCAACTCACAAGGTGAGGAAGTCAGCGTCGCGAAGAAAAATATTGAGACGCGCCAGAACGGGACGATCTCGCTCATGCCGAGCGGGCTGCTCGACAACCTCAGCGAGCCAGAGCGGCTGGACTTGATCGCGTTTCTCTCGCACCTCGGCAAGCCCGGTGAGTTCGACGCGAGCAAAGGCGGCGTCGCGCGGCGCTGGCGGATTTATCCCATCACGCACACCGACCAACAGAATGGCATCGCCGATCGCGTCTGGAAAAAGCCGCTCACGGACAAGATGTGGCAATCCGCCTTCACGCTGGTGAACGGCAAGCTGACCAAGGCTTTGATGACCGAAGCAAGCAAGCGCGACCGGTGGGTGAGTTTGCTCGAGGTCGTGGCGGCGGCGGATTTGCAGGTCGCGCAGGCGGGTCGGGTGAAGTTCAACCTGGACGCCAGCGCGGGCGAATTGTGGGTTGATGCCCAACGCGTCAGCGGGCCGGGCGAAGCCACAGCGGAACTTTCCGCCGGCACGCACCGGGTGTTGATCCGGATTGATCCCAAGAAAATTCCCGAGACGATCTCACTGAAGGTTTCGGACGGGACCTTCCTGGCGAATTAGGTTCTCCCTCACCCCGGCCCTCTCCCGCTGGGAGAGGGAGAAATGTTCGCCGCCTCTTGGCCAATGGGTTGCGGCTGCTGACTCCGGGTCAATCGGACTTCAAATAAAGCTTCCGCCAGCTGTCCCCTCTCCCAGCGGGAGAGGGTAAGGGTGAGGGAGAACGCTTCTTTTTCGCCAGACGGCCATGATCTTAATTTGACCGCTCGCGCTCACCGGAAATCGCTTTCCAGCCCGCTACAGTTTCCTAGACTCGCTTGCGAAGAAACTCACCGCGTTACGCGTCTGAAGTGTTGCGTTAAGCGGAAACACTCTGATCTACGATTATGATCCACCAATCACGCCGGGAATTTTTGAAAACCTCCACGCTGGCTTTGGCCGGCGCCGGACTCGCTTCGGCCGGTGGCCGGGCGGCGGAAGCTTCCCCCAAACCGAACTCCAAAGTCGCCGGCGTCCAGTTGGGGATCAACGTGCCGTATAGCTTCGGCGACGGGACGATGAGCGGCGACGACATCCTCAAGAATTGCGTCGCCCTGGGTTTGAGCGGCGTGGAATTGCGCACGCAGCCGGTCGAAGTCTTTCTCGGTGCGCCGAAGGAACTTGTTTACACCAAGAACCAGCCCGCCGCCGAAGCCAAGACCACGGCGGCGGCGATGCAGAAATGGCGCGCCGCGGCACCGCTCGGGCGCGTGGCGGATTTTCGGAAGCAATGGGAAACCGCCGGCGTGCTGATCGAAATCGTGAAGGTGGACGGCATCTTCAAAATGTCCGACGCCGAACTCGATTACGTTTTCGCGCTGGCCAAGGCGCTCGGCGGACGGGCGATTTCCACCGAAATTTCCCATGAGGAGAGCGAGTTGAAACGCGTCGGCCAGTTCGCTGACAAACACCGGTTCATGGTGGGCTATCACGGCCACGCCACGACCAAGCCCGAGCATTGGGAGCACGCCTTCGCGCTGGCCAAGTTCAACGGCGCGAACGTGGACCTCGGGCATTTCGTCGCGGGCAACAACACCTCGCCCGTGCCGTTTCTGAAGCAGCATCACGAGCGCATCACGCACGTGCATCTCAAGGATCGCAAGTTGAACAACGGACCGAACACGGCGTTCGGCGAGGCGGACACGCCCATCGCGGAAGCGCTGCGGTTGATCCGCGACAACAAGTGGAACATCCAGGGCACGATCGAGTTTGAATACAAAGTCCCCGCCGGCTCGACGCGCATGGCGGAAATCGCGCGGGCGCTGAAGTTCTGTCGCGACGCGCTAACGTAAATGGCGGATCGCTTAACTGTCATGAGCTACAATCGCTGGCCAGAATATCGACGTCGCAACAGGATTGCCCTGGCTTTCGTCTTTGGCGGCTTTCTGCTAATCGCTGCGGCTTCGTTGATTCTCAGAGGAAAAGCGTTGCAACCCATCATGTCGATACTCGTGACTTCATGGTTCATCGGATCAGTAATGACCACGTCTCATGCTGGTGGATTCCGCTGTCCTCGTTGTGGAGAGCGCTTCTTTCAAGCCAGTTTCTTTCGCAATGGTTTTGCTCAACGTTGCGTTCACTGCGGACACCCAAAGTGGAAAGACGCTTGAGCTGACACGCACATGACCCAATCCCGTCCGGCTCGGCGGAAACTCTTTATTTCACCACCATGCTGGTGAAAGGCGCGACGTAGGCCTGGAGCAGGACGAGAATTCCCATCAGCACCGCCAGCACCAGGCTGTGGACAAACACGTAGCGCAGGATGCTGCCTTCGTGGCCGAACCAGTTCGTGGCCGTGCTCGCCACCACGATGCTCTGTGCGTCCACCATTTTACCCATCACGCCGCCGGAACTGTTCGCCGCGCCCATGAGAATCGGACTCACGCCGGTTTGTTCCGCCGTGATGCGTTGCAGGCTGCCGAAGAGAACATTGGACGCGGTGTCCGAGCCGGTCAGCGCCACGCCGAGCCAGCCCAGCAGCGTGCCGAAGAACGGATAGAGCGCGCCCGTGTGCGCCAGCGCGAGGCCGAGCGTGGCGTCCGTGCCGGAATATTTCGTGACGTTCCCCAGCGCCAGCATCGCGGCGATGGTCAAAAGCGAGAAGCGGACGTGCCACAACGTTTTGCCGTACTGCCGCAACATCTGCCGCGGCGAATAGCCCATCACGAATCCGGAAATGATGGCTGCGAGCAAAATGCCCGTGCCCGTGGCGGAGCCGAGATTCAATTTGAACTCCGCGGCTTCCGCTTTCGCATTCGCCGGCGCGACGGGCGGCATG
>CAYWCK010000076.1:0-16133 GCA_964456685.1 uncultured Bifidobacteriaceae bacterium
TCCATCAACACACTATTACCCGACTTGTTCAGCGCTTCGGCCATGCCGCGCAGCACGGCCAGGCGGCCTTTGTCGCTGGTGACATCGTTGGTCGAGCACAGGCGGTTCAGGTAGTAGTCGAAAAAGCCGTCAGCGCTGGCGACTAATTTGCGAAACGCCTCGCCCCCATTGGCCTTGATGAAACTATCCGGGTCATGCGGCGACGGCACCACCGCCACACGTACGGCCAATCCGGACGCGAGCAAGTGATCGAGCGAACGCACGGCGGCATTCTGCCCGGCGTTGTCGGAGTCGAAACACAAGACCACCTCGTCCACATAGCGCTTGAGAATGCGGGAATGTTGATCAGTGAACGCCGTGCCCTGCGGCGCAACGATGTTCTGCACGCCCGCCATGAAACTGGCGATTAAATCGAGCTGCCCTTCGCAGACAATGGCAAAACCCGCGTCGAGAATGGCGCGTTTCGATTTGTCGAGGCCGAAGAAGACCTTGCTCTTGGTGAAGATTGGCGTCTCGGGCGAATTGACATACTTGGCCGTCTTTTCGTCGCCCGACAACACGCGCCCGCTGAAACCGATCACCCTGCCCGGCTCGTCGCAAATGGGAAACATCAGTCGCCCCCGGAAGCGATCGTAATATCCTTCCGCACCGTCACGCTTCAGAATCAAACCAGCCTTCTCCACTAAAGCCAAATCATACCCTTTGCTTTTCGCCCAGTTCACCGTGTCGTCCCACAAATCCGGCGCCGCTCCGAGGCGGAATAGCTTCATAGCCTCCTCGGTGACGCCGCGCTTTGCCAGGTAATCGCGCGCCAGTTGGCCGGCGGCTTCCGAGGCGAGACAACTTTGCCAGCGCAGCGTGATTTGCTCGTGGATTTGCAGCAACTGATCCTTGATATGCCGCGCTTCCTTCGCCCCCGGAGTGGAATCGAGCTCGATGGGAATCTTCGCCCGCTCCGCCAATCGGCGCACTGCGTCCACGAATCCAATGTTCTCGTATTCCTTGACGAAGGTGAACACGTCTCCGCCTTTATGACAGCCGAAGCAGTGAAAAATTTGCTTCTGCGGATTGACGTTGAAACTTGGGGTTTTCTCCTTGTGGAACGGGCACAGAGCGGAAAAGTTCGCGCCCGCGCGTTTCAAAGGCAGGTAGCCGCCGATGACGTCCACAATGTCACTGGCGGCGCGGATGCGTTCGAGCGTTGCGTCAGGAATGAAACCGGCCACGCAGTCAATCAAGGCGAAACCACGGCAACCGTCGAGCCAAAACCAAGCGGCCGCGCAAGCCGGAACGGCTCAAGGCGTCGGATTCCAGTCCTTCTGCTTGAATTTTTGCGCACCCTGAGTTTGGGTCGGGATGATCAGGACCGGCTGGAGATATTTCTTGATCAGCGGACCCGTGAAGGATTGTTGGAACACACTGGCCTGCAAGGTGGGCAGCCCGGGAAAGAACTCGCTATCGTAATTCTTTATCTGCTCATCATGCAGCGCCTTCACCTCTTCCGGCGTGTAAAGCCTGGCGTTCAAAAGCGCCAGACCACAGAGCAACACGCACAGAAAGCGGATCATGCCAGCAGGCATTCCCAAATAGTACTCGGCCTTGCCGAAAGTATCGCTGCCAATGAGTTTGCCATGCAGGAAGCTTTTAAAACCCAAAAATATTCCCGCGACAACGCTGGCGATGAGAAGGTAGCTCAGGATATAGGAAGTGAGCTTGCCGAGGGATGTGAACTGCGACGTCATGATGCCTGCCAGAATCTGGTAGCCGAATGCGCACGCAAAGAGCGTCACGACCCATTGGAGAAAAGTCAGCACCTCCTCTGACATTCCACGTTTGCGGCCGCGGAAGATCCCCATGGTCAGCCAGACCAGCAGGAAAATGTCGAACCAGTTAAACGGCAGATTGAGTTGCTTCATCGTCTGTATGCACAGGCCGCCCGATATGCGAGCCGCCCATATTTTGGACTTCTAAGCCAGATTTGTGCCATGACCTACGCGGGATTCGCAACCAACCAATATCGTATCTGGGTTGCTTGCGGATGGCGCGAATCCAGTTCCAGTACGCGCTGGTAATGGACACGGGCGCGAGGTTTGTCCTGCAATTGTTCAGCGTAAAGATTGCCCAAAACCAGGTGCGCCCGGGTTTCTGACGGCGAATTTGCCAGCAATTCTTCCAACTCCGCCGCCGCATCCACGACATGGCCGGCGGCCTTCAAGGTCAGCGCAAAACCATAACGCGCGTCCACGGAATCGGGTTTCAAGGTCAGCGCGGTTTCCCAGTTGGCCAACGCGTGCGGATAATCCCGCAAGGCATACTGCACCAAGGCTAACTGGTAACGTGCATCGTAGTAACCCGCGTCGGAATCCACAGCCGATTGGTACGCCTGCGCTGCCTCAGTCAGTCGGTTGGCGGCCCGGGCGCGCGTCCCTCGCACCATTGCAGTCTCCGCCGCCGCACGATCGCCCGCCGGCGGCGCCGGGGGGCGGAGGTACGTGTAGCGCGTAAAGGATTGTCCGGAAGTCGGTGTCGCTGCCGCGGGAATGCTCGGAACAGGCTCGGTGGTTACAACCACGTTCGTTGCTGGTGGCAAGGCGGTGACTTTGCCCGGAGTTTTAGGTTCACGCCGAAACGGATTTAGGCGCGAAAAAAAAACCGCCTTCTCGGGTTTTGCCGGAGCAGCCGACGCGACAACGTTGCTGCTGACTATCGGCGTGGATTCGGCTGAACTTTGCGGAGGTGCGGCCGCTGCCGGCGGCGTTTCGATGCGAACCACCTCCGGTGTCGGCGCGGGTTTCGCAACCGCGACCGGCGTAGGCGCCGGCGCTGGTGTTGACACGACTGGCGGGGGATTGGAGCGGGGCGCGGATGGAACCGCTACTACTGGATTGGAAGCTTTGGGCGCGGGCGGCGTAACCGGAGCGGCGGCTAAAGATGCGTTGGTTGCAGGCGGCCGCGGCGTCGGTTGTAATCGCTGTTCGATACTCCGCAGCAGACCATTTACTGATTCCCAATCCCCGTCTCTTGGCTGCAAAGCCAGGTACTCTCGGTAGCGCTTAGCAGCGCCAGCTGGATCGTTGAGATCGCGGTTCAATACCGTGGCGAGATTCAGCAAGGCGGGCCGGTAGTTCGCCTGCAATTTGAGGGCCGCGGTAAAATGTTGCACCGCTTCGTGCGGCCGCTTTCGTTGCGCGCAGAGCAATCCCAACGCATTGCGCGCCTCGGGATTGGTGGCATTCAACCGGAGCGTGCGCTGGAGCGAGGCTTCGGCCGCGACGAATTCACCCAAGCGCGTTTGCACCGCTCCCAGTTTCAGCCAGGCATCCGCTGCATTGGGCTGGCGAAGGGTGCACGCGGTGAACTCATTGCGCGCAGCATCGGGTTTGCTTTGATCGAGCCACAGACAGCCGAGATTAAAGTGAGCCTCAAACAGCTCCCGATCCAATCGCAACGCCTGTTGGTAAGCCTGCAACGCACCAGCGGGGTCGCCCGATTGGTGACGCGCCAAACCCAGATAGTTCCAAGCCTGGGCATTCGTAGCCATCAGCTGTGTTGCCCGGGAAAGTCGCTCCACCGCTGCACCAAGCTGGCCAGCTTCGAGCAATTGCTTTCCTTCCAACAAGGCTCGCGGACCGGGCGGCGTGCAGCCAGCCAGCCAGAACACGGCGAGACTTAGGAAAATCGCGTGCGCGAGCGTTGGATTTTTTGTGACCTGCATCGCAGCCCGTGGTACCATTCGCCCCCTGACGTGTCAAGAAACGCACCTTGTTTGTGGCTGAAGTTAATGCGACACCGACGCGCTTTTGCGCTCGGTGTGGCGTTGGCATTCATCAGCACCAGCGCACGCCCGGCGGTGGACTCGTTCAGCACCCCAACCCAAGGCGGACCGCGGGCACGTGTGGTCACCGTCGTGGATCGGGAGGCCACCGAGGCTTTCCGTCCCCTGCCCGACCGGATTCAGGTAATGGTGGATCGCGGATTGAAAGGCATCACCGGAAAGCCCAACAGCCGCGCAGCCTGGCTCAGTTTGGTGTCCACCCAGGATGTGGTGGGCATCAAAGTCTATTCTGCTCCCGGCCCAAACAGTGGAACACGACCAACCGTCGCCGCAGCGGTTGCGCGCAGCCTGATCGCCGCCGGGCTGCCGCCCAAACAGATCATCATCTGGGACAAGTCCGAGGCGGATTTGCAAGATGCAGGATTCTATGCGTTGCAGGATGAGCTGGGGATTCGCGTGCAGGCCAGCGCCGCCGCGGGTTACGACCCCAGCACGTATTACGACACACCGTTGATCGGCAACCTGGTTTGGGGCGATCTTGAATTCGGAAAGACCGGAGAGGGCATCGGCCGGAAATCTTTCGTCTCCAAGCTCGTCAGCCAGCAAATGACCAAAATCGTCAACCTGACGCCGTTGTTGAATCACAATCTCGCCGGGGTGTCTGGCAATCTCTACGGCCTCACGATTGGCAGTGTGGATAATTCCCTCCGGTTCGAAGCTGATCCGGGGCGGCTTGCCAAAGCCGTGCCCGAGATTTACGCGCTTCCCGCGGTCGGTGACAAGGTGGTGCTGTGCATTACCGATGCACTGATCTGCCAGTATGAAGGCGGGCAGCGCGGCTTGCTGCATTACTCGGCGGTCTTGAACCAATTACGGTTCAGCAAGGATCCCGTCGCCCTCGACATGCTTTCGGTAAAGGAACTGGACCGGCAACGCCGCTCGGCGCGCGCGCCGTACGTGAAACCCAACTTCGAACTGTACGTGAACGCGAACTTGCTGGAGTTGGGCGTGAACGATGTGACGCGGATCCAGGTGGAAACACTGAAGTGATCCGACTGCAAGCGGCTCGTCAGATCGTCTTCGAATGCCGCCGTTCACCCATCGGGGCCAGTGTGTTATCAAAGCACATGGCGATATTCCGGATGAACAGCCGCCCGGCGTCCGTTACTTCCAAACCAGTCGCGGTTCGCTGCACCAGCCCATCAGCGGCAAACGGCGCGAGCGAGGCCAGCTCCCTCTCGAAGTGTTTTTCGAAGTTGATGCCGAGTTTCTGCGACATCATCGCGAAGTCGAGTGAAAGGTCGCACATTGTGCGCATGATCGCTTCGCGGCGGATTTTATCCTCCTCCGACACGAAATAAGCCTTGTGCAAAGGCACGCGGCCGGCGTCCACGGCTTCCTGGTACTTCGGCAGTTCCTTCTCAGTCTGCCAATAGGCATCGGGCACCTGCGATACACCGCTCATGCCGAAGGCATAGATATCCGATCCCGCCCGTGTGCTGTAACCCTGAAAATTACGCTGCAGCTGCTTGTTCCGTTGCGCAATGGCCAGTTCATCGGTCGGCTTCGCGAAATGATCCATGCCGATGTAAACGTATTGATTATTGGCAGTCAGCTTTTCGATGACGAGCTTGAGCACTTGCAGCTTGGATTCCGGCGTCGGAAGAACTTTCTCCTCGAGAATCTTTTGCGCGGGTTTGATCCACGGCACGTGCGCATAACTGAAGACCGCCAAACGATCCGGCTTCATTTCCAAAACCGTGTCCACAGTTTCGTTGAACGATTCCGGCGTCTGGTTGGGCAATCCGTAAATCAAATCGAGGTTGATCGAGCCGTATCCCAGTTCGCGCATCCAATCCATCGCCTGCTGGGTCATCTCCCGTGGCTGGATGCGATGCACCGCCTCCTGCACTTTGGGATTGAAATCCTGCACGCCCATCGAAGCGCGATTGAAACCAATCTCGCGCAACGCCACCAGATGTTCGCGCGTAAGCCGGCGCGGATCGACTTCGACACTGGCTTCGATGTCAGGCGAAAAGGTGAAATGCTTGTGGATGATTTCGCCCAACCGGCGAATCTCCTCGGGCCGCAGAAACGTCGGTGAGCCGCCACCAAAATGCAGCTGCACGGCCTTGCGATCCCGGTGCAACCGTGGGGCCATCTTTGCCACCTCACGCCCAAGGTAAGAAATGTAGTCGCGGCCCTTGTCGTGGTTGAGGGTAATGACCGTCGTGCAGCCGCAGAACCAGCAAAGCGTTTCACAAAACGGGATGTGAAAGTAAACCGAGAGGTCGCGCGGCGTCCGGTTGTTTTCGTCAAGGCGCGCGGATAGCTGCTCCCAGGTCACCTGATCGGTGAATTTGGTGGCGGGCGGATAGCTGGTGTAACGCGGCCCGGCCACGTTGTATTTCTTCACCAGCTCGAGATCAACTTGCAGCGTCTTCATGCAAAACTTTTCACCGTTTGGACGAGTGCGGTAATATTCTCCAGCTTCGCCGCGGGCGTCAAACCGTGACCGAGATTGAAGATATGCCCCGCTCGCCCGCGCATGGCTTCCATCACCAACCGGGTTTCCTGCGCCACCGCCTCGGGCGTGGCGTCGCTGAGCAGTGCCGGTGGGAGATTGCCTTGCAAACCAATGCTCTCCGGCACGCGTCGGCGCACCTCGGCCAGCGACGTCTGCCAGTCAATGCCGATGACATTCGCGCCCGTGGCGACCAAGTCCGGCCAGTTGCCGTGCGTGCCCAGGGAGAAAACAATCGTCGGCACCTTACCGCCAAGACCGCTGATAATCTGCTGCAGGTACTGGCCGGAAGCGGCTGGGAATTCGGCCTCCGCCAGATGCCCCCCATGACTGTCGAAGATTTGCAGCGCGTCAACGCCCGCCACGATTTGCATTTTCAGGTAAGCCGTGATGGCGGCGGTCAGCTTCTCGGCCAAGGCGTAGTACGTTTTCGGATCCTCCCGCAGCAATGCCAACGCCCGGCTGTACTTGGGCACACTCGCGCCTTCCATCATAAAGGTCGCCAGTGTCCACGGCGAACCGGTGAACCCGATGAGCGCCGTTTCCTCACCCAGTTCACGGCGCAACATGCGCAGCGCTTTGTCCACGTAGCTCAATCGCTCGCACACCCGCTCGACCGAAAGCTTCTCGATGTCCGCCTTGGTCTGCACGACAAAATCCATCTGCACCCCACCCGTTTCCTTGAAACGATACGCCTGCCCCATCGCTTCGGGAATGACCAGGATATCGCTAAATAAAATTGCGGCATCGAAACCAAATCGGCGGATGGGTTGCAGGGTAACTTCCGTGGCTAGTTCGGGATTCTGAACCAGTTCAACGAAGGTGTATTTCTCCTTGAGCTTGCGGTATTCCGGCAGCGCGCGGCCAGCCTGCCGCATCAGCCAAACCGGCGGCCGCACATTGGGCCGACAGTGGCAGGCGTTGAGAAAACGCTGGCGACTGGTTACGCGGCGGTCGTTCCCACCCGTAGGGCCGGCCGATCCAGAGACTTTTCGAGTTTCGGTTGTCATGTCAGTCGCATTACTCGTCACGAACCGCTACGGACATAGTACTTCCCGAGCCCGTTCGTGGCCGTGCCGAAATTGGCGATGCGTGATTAGTTTTTGCGAAAACCAGAGGAATGGAAAGCAAGAACGCGGCGGGAAAAGGGTTTCGGGCAACCGTAAAGCAGACCTGCCCGGCCCCGTTTGCAAGCTTACGCCAATCCCTGAATACGAAGTCCGGAGCCTCGTTCTCAGAATCGATATTGCGCGCTCGCGAACAAAACGTGCGCGTCGTAGCTGCTGTTGCCGCCGGAGGGTTCGTCCTCACTGTGGTAGAACCCGTAACGCAACGTCACCCGCAAATGCTGGTTGATGCGGCGCGAAATGGTGGTGCTGATCCCATGCTCCTCGGCCCCGGCGCCAAGCGGGAGTCCCACCAGGGAATTGTCCGTGTAATCATCGGCTCGATAGTAGCTGTAACCGATGTTCAGATCGGTCTTGTTGTCGAGCACGAGCCCGGAGTTGAAGTTAATCGTCCAGTAATTGTTCTGGGCATTCAAAATCGCCTGGGTGAAATCCGAGGCCG
The DNA here is from genome assembly GCA_964456685.1 of uncultured Bifidobacteriaceae bacterium. Classification (GTDB taxonomy): domain Bacteria; phylum Verrucomicrobiota; class Verrucomicrobiia; order Limisphaerales; family JADLHS01; genus CAYWCK01. Next base: position 7,869 of record CAYWCK010000076.1, read on the forward strand.
GCGTGACGGTCACACTGTCCACGTAATTGAAACCAAGCTGAAGATATAGCCGCGACCAGGGCGACCAACTCACATTTTGCGCGAAGATGTGACTCGTCATGTCGGACGCTTCCTCCTTGGCCAGGCCCGAAACGGAATCCGGCTCGGTGTGAATCAGGGACTCCTGATACTCGTAGCGGGTCACCAACGTGAGGTTGGGCAACGGGCGCAACGTCAGCCGGGCATAACCGTCATACGTTTCAAAATCCCGGAACGTCAAATAGGCGGGATAACGATTCGCGCTATTGTTTGCGGTGCTGTCCAGCGTGTGATCGTAGTCGTAAGCGTTGAGCTTGTAATACCCGCCCACGTCCACCGTAACATTCTTGGCGGGATAAAGCCGGCAGCCGGCGGTGTATTTTTGGAACCAACGCGAGTCTTCCGTGCGCCGCTGAATCGGCCCGCCGAGATAGATGCCGCCGTTTTCCGACAAATTCCCCTCGCCTTCCGTCCACTCGCCCTGCGCGTAAAGCACGGTGTTCGTAAGGCCGGTGTAGCGAATGTCCAGCCGCTCGCGGACGTCGAGCGAATCGCCATCCGTGTTGCTCGCCAGAAATCCAGGCGTGTTGTTGCCCAGAGTCTGAAAGGTCCCGGAGTCGGCGTTCCAATCCTCCTTCTGCACCCGGATGGAAGGCGTGATCGTCAGGTGATTGCTGCGATTGTACATCAAGTTGAGGTTGAGTACGTGCTCCTGTTTGCTGCCCGTGCCATCGAGGTTGTTGTAGCCGGCGCCATTGAGAGCGTTCGGAGCGTAACTCACATCGAAATCACTGCCGTAAATCCGGTTGCCTGAAAAATCGCTGCACACGTTGGCGAACAAATACCCGGAGGAGAAGAAGAGATTCTTTTTCAACCAGGTTTCGCTGAAGGCATGGACACTGACATTGTCATACGTCGTCGCGTCGCGACTGGTGAGTTTCCGTTCGGTCGGCTCGCCGGGGAATTGGGTCGTGTAGCGCGCGTTGTTCAGGTCGCCGGTTTCATAACGCAACCCCAACCCGACGTCGGTGGTCTTGATGCGATGTGTGAGGTTCAGTTCGAAAATGTCCCGCTTCTCATCGATGTCATAAAAGCTCGGGCTGAGGCCACGGGTCAGCGAGGTCAGGAGCGGATGCGTCTGCCCCCAGATGGTCGAACTCTTTTCACCGTCGCGGTATTGGTGGGTGTATTTGAAATTGATCGACGGCAGCTTCTTCAGGGTCAAACCGCCCTCGAAGGAAACCTGACCACGATCAAGTCCCATCGCACTATCCGCCAAAGGATACCAGATGCTGCCCGGCGGATAATAGCCGCCGTCGCCATCATACCAGGTGCGAAAGTTCTGCGCGTTGAAGCGCAAAAACCACTTCTCCTCTCGCTTCAGTCCCAGGGTGAGATTGTAATCGTCATTATCGTAGATGCCGCGGCCATCCACGGTGAAGGTGACATTCGTCGCGGCGGTGCCCTGGTAGTGGAGATCTTCGATGCCTCCGAAAGCCCGCGCCGGGAGGCGACGCGCCTGTTCCGCGCGCGACTGGCTGCCGTCCGTGATCAGACCGCCGGCGGAGAACTCGATCCAATTGTTGAACGTGTTCGTCCCGCCCTCGAAAACAGAATTATCCTGCTCGGCACCGCGCGCCACACTGACACCGACCAACAGCGCCGCGCCCACCAGACATTGCCCCGGCAGCGTCGCCCGTGCCCGCGCCGCCCGTTGTTGCTTCGATCGCAAGTTCTTTTTCATCGGCTTTCAGGTTGCAGTTAGAAACGGAGCGAGGAATTCACGCGTGATCCGTGAACGGCTTCGTGACAGCCCGCCGTCCAACAAGTGCCCTGCTGCAGGCGCAGCGTATGGTCCGCCCCACCAATCCGGATGGCCCCGCCCTGGACTTGCTGGAAGTGGCATTTGAGGCACAAGTTCGAGTCGCGCACAGTGAGCATCTTGGCGTTGATCGTGCCGTGGGAACCGTGGCACGTCGTGCAGCCGGTGTGCAGCGCTTCATGTTCGAAGACAAACGGTCCGCTCTGGGCGGGATGACACTTCAGGCAACTGGCGTCCTGCCCCCGCATCGCCGCCATACTGCTGGTACGCGCATGACCTTTGTGGGGATCGTGACATTGAGTGCAGGTCATCTTGCCTTCCGGCACCGGGTGATGGTTTGGCAGACCGAACTGACCACGGACATCGGCGTGACAGGTGTAACAAACCGTCTCCGTCGTCCGGGCCGTGGGGGTGGATAATTGCGCGCCATAACTTGTCAGCGCCGGCCGGCCGGCAGTGAAGCTGTAAGGCGGTTTTACTTCACCACCCGAATCCGAATGCAGGCTCGCCGGCCCGTGGCAGGACTCACAACCGGCATTCAGCGCCCGCGGACCATCAGTGATCAGCCGCGCGTGGTCGGCGGTCACGAAATTCTTGTAAATCTCCTCATGGCACTGCTCACACTCCTTGGAGCCGATGTATTTCGCGCCGGGAATATTCGGCAACGAGACCACGGCCCGGCTCACCGTTCGGCAGGAGATGACGGCGAGCATGAGCACGGACGCCCCGGCCAGCAGGGCCACGCCTCGCTTCCAGGAAAGCAGGAATGGGACGAATCGGCGAAGTGGAGGATTTCTCATGAGTTCTACGATGGTTCGTCGGTAATTATCAACTTGCGCTGGCGGTGGCAATCGCACGCGCCCTCGCCATTCATTTGTTCAGCTCAATTGCCAGCCAGTTCCGGGCGGCATCCAGCAACGCCGCCGCGTGCGGGCCGTTGTGGATCCCGAAGCTGCCGTCGTTGTGTACGATGTAAAGGTTGTAGCGCGCCTTCTTTATATTGTCCGGGATCTGCGCCTGTTCGCTCGAAGTCGGCCCAGCCGTGCCGGTCGACAGATCACCGGGCGTTGAGTATTCCCACGCGAGCACGCCATATTTGCTCCGCAACGCGGTGGGCGCCTTGGTGGTCGCCCACAAGTCCAGATATCCCTTCAGCTGCTGGATCTGCATGCTAAAGGACAGGGTGGCAAACTGTGCCAGCAACTCCGGGAGCGGATGACATTCGCGACAAGTGTCGAAGGACTCCACGCGGAACGAATGCCCGGTGTAGGCGGGTTCGGCTTCGCTCTTATATTCCTCCGTTGCCATGTGGCAACCCACGCATTGCTTTTCGATCTGCGTACCATGGGAGGCGCGCCAGCGGACTGCGCCCGCATCCAACTCACCTGCCGTTCCCAACAGCAGATTGTACTGCGGCGAGTGATGCGGCGGACGGCTGGAGGAACTCCATGAAGCACCGCGCTGGTTGTGGCATTGAGCGCAAATGTTGATGTTGGGGTTGTACTTCGTCGCAAAAGCATCGGTCGTCGCTAGCGAATAATCGTTCGTGGAACTCAGCGGGTTTCGGAGTTGATTGGTGTAGGTCAATCCCGTGAGGACATTGGTCCAGACATGATGCTGGTGCGGATCGTGGCAGACCACACAAGTGATTCCCACATTCGCGTCGTTGGTCACGGTCACACTCGGGTCTTCACCCTTCAGCAGGGCCAACCGAGACGAGCCGGAGTGGCAACGGCCGCAGCTGTTCACGCGGCTGAGCGGGCTCATATCCTCCGTAACCGCAACGTGCCCACTGGATTTCCATTCGTCATAGGTCGGGTGATGCGAACCGGTGTGGCAACCGCCACACACCTGCGCCGCGAGTTCCAAGCGGGGTCGCACTGTTACATCCTGCTCGTTCGCCGCATGATTCGCCGCCGGGCCGTGGCAATTCTCGCACTGCACCCCGGCCAGTTGCGGAGTGACCGTTTCGCTGATGAAGCCGGTAGGCAACCCGTAGCCGACCGTGTGGCAGGGCAGACAGGATGGGTTCTTGTCTTGATGCACGGACTTCAAAGTTTCGAGGGCGCGGGCATGGCGCGTGTCCATCTCGGTCTGGTGAATGTTCTCGTGACATTCGGCGCAAGTAGCCGCGCCGGCATAACGCGGTTGCGGACCGGAAACTTTAAAGAACGCATTGCTGTGCAGCGTGGTGATCGTGGCCTGGCGGTTCAGCGACGGAGTGCCGACCTTTTGCCACGTCTGACTGGCAAGCCCGAGCTTTTGATAAAGTTGATAATAACCGGAAGGCCCGTCCCAGGTGATTACTGCGCCATTCGTCGTGCGCCCGATGCTATTCATCGAGGGCCAGCCCGGAAAACCTCCGGGCTGCGTGACTTCCAGGTGGGGCGTAGCGGCCCCGCTGCTGGCGACAAAGGCCGCGAGGCCAAGCGCCGCCCCGCACAGGGCGATGCTGGTTGATTGGAACAGCGAATACTTGTTGCGGTTCATAGGCTGCCAAATTGGTTGCTCGGGAAATCCACTTTGCGATAACTCCTGAGCTTCAGTTGGAAGGAATCCGAACTCCCTCCAGCTCTGCAGCAAACACTACGCGGTTTGCCCCCACCCGCTATCCCGTTATTGCCCGAGACTAACCTTTGGTTGTTGTGTGCAGCAATTGTCTTTCTTCAGGCCGAATCGAAGTTTTGCTCGCGGCGAATTTCGGCCTCTGCGAGATTGCCGGCAGCCCGCACGTGGGCGGCGGAGACAACCTGCTGCACGATGAAGAATTTCACCAGACACCAAAAGTTGACCGGTTCAAAATCCACCGAACGACAAGCCGCCGGCACACGCACCGCCGTGCTCGTAATCGTGGCGTTGCTGGCAGGCGTGGCCGGGGGCGCACTGCTTGTTTATCAGGCGACCAAGAAGCCGGCCCAAGTCATCGCCCCGGGCAGCATCCAATTGAGTGACGGCACGAAGGCTGTCCTCGCCCGGCTTCAATCCCCGGTGCAGCTTCATTTCCACGCGATCTACAATCCCGAATCGGTTTCGGACAACGTCCGCGAGGCCGCCGACCGCGCCGCCGCGTTGCTCGCCGAGGTCGCCCGACAATCCGCGGGAAAAATAGATCTCACCTGTGTGACCAACTGGTCAGTGGCCAGCGCCAATGCCGCCGCCGCCGCGGGCCTCGTTCCCTTCAACATCCAGAAAGGCGACGCGATTTATCTGGGGCTCCTGCTCCAACAAGGAAATCACCGCGAGCTGATGCCGCAAATTCTTCCGGAATGGGCGCCAGCGCTCGAGTTCGATTTCGCCCGGTTGCTCGAAAAATTCATAGTGGTTGAGAGCAAACCAAAACTCGCGGCGGATCTGGCCCGCACCTCGAGTGCCGAGCAGACCGTGAAGCAGACCTTTTCTGATCCGAGCGCCGTGAGCCTAGCCGAAGGCAAAAAGATTCTTCAGGAGTTATCGCTGAAAGAATTCCAATCCGTCGCGCAGGAAATGAACCAGGCAGTTGCGAACATGGAGCAACGCATTCGCCAGGCCGAAGCGGCCAACTCCGAAAGCGAAAAGCAAGCGTTGCAACTCCAACTTCAAGAACTTCGGGCCAAGTTTGGTGACAAGCTGCGCGAAGTTGCGCTGCGTGCGCAGGCGTTGCAGGAAACTTGGGCACGACTCAAGCAATCTTGACCCAAGCATTCCCGCCCCACCTACAATCATCATTGCCGCCAGAGGCGGAAGTACTGGGAAGCATTGGTCCGCATGCTCGCTGCGGTGACCGTGTACGGGCTGGTCGGACTGATCACCAACCACGGTCCGGCCCAATCCGACGCTGACTGCAAAACGAAAAATGGATTGTTCCAGACGAGGACCAGATTGCCATTTACGTTCACGGAATTGGTCAAAATGGTCGGTGAGTTAACCGCGAATTTGAAGGAAGCCGTCGCCGCCCCGGCCGAATTGGCGACCCGCACGAGATATGTTCCGTTCGCCGCGGAAGTCACATTGGAGAGGACCATCTGAGATCTGGTCTGTCCGGAGATGCTGATGTTGTTGCGATACCACTGAAAGGACAGTGGCGTGGTGCCAATCGCACTCGCGCTAAGTGCCACCGTGCTGGCAGCAGGGACGATCTGATCGGTGGGCGCTTCGGTCAGGCTTGGGGGCACGAGCACCGTCAAGGTGGCGGCACTACTCGTGACCGTTCCCGCGGCATTGGTCACGCGACAGGAATAAGCTCCCGCTTCATAGGATTGCACATTGACGATTTGCAGCGTGCTTTGGGTCGCCCCCACCACATCGGCGCCGTTCCGCAACCATTGATAGGCCAGCGAATTTCCCTGGGCCACGACGCTGAAGTTTGCCGTGCCGCTGCGGATAACTGTTTGATTACCTGGGTTGGAAAAGATCAACGGGACCGAGACGATGGTTATTTGCGCCGGCAAACTGAGATAGACACCAGCGGTGTTTGTCACCGCAACAGTGTATGCGCCGCCGTCCAGGTCGCCGACGTTGAGCAAAGACAAAGTCGCATTCGTCGCACCAGTGACACTTCCTCCATCCGCCAGGGCCACGCCGTTCCTGTACCACTGGAAATCGGCTGGCGCGCCGCAGCCGAGCGTGACCGCCAGCATCACGTTGCTGCCGACCGGCGTTGTCGTAGCCACCGGACTGACGGCTAAATGCTGGAAGCATTCCAAACCGTATCCCTGCACGCTGGGACCGTTGAGATTTGCCACCCACAACCGCCCGGAAAAATCCAGCGCCAGACCCGCCGGAGATTGCATCTGCCCGAAGCCATTTCCGAATCCGCCAATCAACCCAAGGTAACCACCGTTCAGATCGAAAACCTTGACGTGCCCCTGAAAGGTATCGGCCACATATAACCGTCCCTGACCATCGCCCACAATTCCCTGCGCGCGACCGGAACGTCCGGACCATGGCGTTGCTGGAGTCAAACCGAACCACCGTAGGAAGTTTCCATTTTCATCCAGCACCTGCACCCGGTCGTTGTTTTGATCGACGACAAACACTTGCCGATCAGGCGAAACCCACAAGCCAGTCGGAAAATCCAGCTGCTGTGGTCCCTGCCCACGGCTGCCATACTGCCCGATTAGCAGCCCGTTCCGATAAGCCTTCACCCGATGGGCCAAGCCATCGGAAACGAACACTTTGGTGGTGGCGCCGTTCGTGAGCAGTGCGATATGGCCCGGCAATTGAAATTCTCCCACCCCCTGCCCGAGTTGCTGGAGTTGATGCCACTGTGCATCGTACACCGTCACGCTCCCGTTGTCTGCGTCCCCCAAATAAATGCGGCCATCCGCCCCCACGGCGAGTCCCAACGGTTGCCCGGAAAGTCGATGCGTGGCCAACTCGCGCCCAAGCGTGTCCATTGTGACAATGGTGCGCGCCAGCGGATCGCAAACCATGAGATTGGATTGACCGAGGGCAACGATGCGCGCCGGAGCAGTGAGATTTCCCGCGAACGAAGCCAGCGGCACAGCCGCTGGCAGACCCGCAACCGCATTGGTCATACAACCAAACAGGCCGAGGGCCGCGGACAGTGCCGGGCGAAGCACCCACATTCTGATCTCAGTTTTAGACAGTGCTTTCATCGCGGGTAAGCCACGCTGTAACTCTCGCTTCCGTGACAGGTCGCCACACAACTGCCGCCACCCGCAGTGCGGGTGTAGCTGTTGATGCCGGGGCTGCGCCCGGTAACCATTAGGAAGGGTTGGCTCGTGGCGCCGTGTGTTTCGTGACAATTGTAGCAACTGTAGCGCAAGCTGCCCACGTGATAGGCGTGACCGTTTCCGCTTCCGAACCGGCTGTAATTCTTGACCGTGCTCGTGGCACTGCTGTTCGCGTAGGTGTCGTAGCGATGACAGTCGAAACAAAGCTCCGTGCTCGCCATGACGGTGCTGCGGCGTGCGGAACTGGCCACCGCGGATTTCTTGAGGATATACTGGTAGGCTGAACCATGCGGGCCGCGAATTGTCGTGTCGTCGCTGGTATGACAATCCGTGCAGGTCATCATCTGCCCCGGTTTCCAGCCATTGACAAAAGCGTTGGGATTGATGTTGGCGTTCTTGCCCGCCGCTTCGACCGGATGAAAGGAGGCGATCTTGCTGTTGAATTTAGCCGCGTAATCCGCCTGCCCGGCCGGCCGCGTCGTCCACCCGGAATGACACGTGAAACAAACTTCATACTCCTTGACCGGCGTCTGGTCCGTCGCGGCGCGATAAGTGTAAGCAACCGAACTCGACGAATTATTGGTAACACTCACACGCGCAACACCACGGAGCACCGTCGAACCCAGCGGCGGCGACGGCGTATAGGCATCAATTGAAAGCTGATGAACGTTATGACAGTCCGCACATTCAGAGTGGCGATTGCTCGTCCCGTATCGGGCACTGATTCCATCCTCTGTGGTTGTGTGCCGT
>CAYWCK010000077.1:0-16120 GCA_964456685.1 uncultured Bifidobacteriaceae bacterium
GGTTCGCGTCCCTGTTCATGATCAGTCGTGAGCGCGAGCGCCAGACGGCGGATGAACAAATCGATTCGCTGAAAATCAAAACCCCCGGCTGCGAGGCGGCGGTGGTGAACCTGAGCGGCGGCAACCAGCAGAAGGTCGTGCTCGGCAAATGGCTTTCGATGTCGCCCAAGGTGATGATTCTTGACGAACCAACGCGCGGCATTGACGTCGGGGCGAAGGCGGAAATTTACCGTTTGATGCGCGCGCTGGCCGACAATGGCGCCGTGATTTTGATGATTTCGAGCGACATGGAGGAGGTTTTGCATGTGAGCGACCGCGTGGTGGTAATGCACGAAGGCCAGATCACGGGCGTGCTGGAGCGCGCGGACTGCAAGGAGGAAAACATCATGCAACTGGCCGTCGGGAAAAAGATCGCTGCTGCCAAGGTTGCGTTTGCTAACTGACAGGGATCAGGAATATGAGAAAGGAGCTCGGCATTTTCATTCTGCTCGTGGTGTTGTGTGCCGTCACCGCGGTCATGAACCCGCGCTTCCTTTCGGCCACCAACATGACGAACATGGCCAATATCGTCGGGCTGTTCGGTGTGTTCAGCCTGGGGCTGGGTTTGGTGATCATCACCGGCGGAATTGACCTCTCGGTGGGTTCGATGTTTGCGCTGACTGGCGTGCTGCTGGCCATGGCGCTCACGGAATGGCACTGGCCCTGGCCGCTGGCGGCGATGTTCGCCATCGTGTTACCGATGGTCATGGGCTGGGGACATGGTTGGTTGATCACGCGACTGAAGATTCAACCGTTCATCATCACGCTGTGCGGTTTGTTGATCTACCGGGGGCTCGCCCGTTTTATTGCCGGCGATGACACGAAAGGTTTCGGCAACGCGCAAGGTTTCGAAACCCTTCAACAGGTGGCCAAGGGCCGGCTGCTGGGGTTGCCCGCGCCGTTCCTGATTCTCACTACGCTCTCGGTCATCATGTGGTTCGTGCTGCACCATTCCATTTACGGCCGCTACTTACTGGCCGTCGGACGCAATGAAGATGCCGCCCGTTTCTCAGGCATTAACACACGCTTTGTGATCGCCAGCAGTTATGTGATTGCGGGTTTGCTCACCGGCGTGGCGGGAGTGCTCATCGCGTTTTATACCAACTCCATCTCGCCTTCGAATCACGGTAACTTCTACGAGCTTTACGGCATCGCCGCAGCGGTGCTCGGCGGGTGTAGTCTTCGTGGCGGCGAAGGTTCGATCGTTGGCATAGTCATCGGGACGGCGCTGCTGCAAGTGCTGCAAAATCTTGTGAACCTCCTCGGCATTCCGAGTTCGCTCAACTTTGCCGTCATGGGCACGGTGGTCCTGATTGGTGTGCTGGCGGATCAGTTTTTTCAGAATCGTTCGGCTCGCAAGCTTGCACGCCACTGAAGCGGCTTGCGTCGGCGAACCGAAGCGGCATCCTGCCTTCGTGCCAGCCCAGCTCCGCCTTGCAACCGAAGCCGACGCGCCCGGCGTGCTCGCCATCTACGGCCCATTCTGCGACCAAACCCCCATCTCGTTCGAAACCCACGCGCCGTCGTTGCCCGAAATGCGGGAGCGGATCCGGAAGATCACCGCGCAATTTCCCTGGCTGGTTTGTGAACGCGATGGCGTGGTGCTCGGCTACGCGTACGCTTGCGCCCATCGCGAACGCGCGGCGTATCGCTGGGCGGTGGATGCCGCGGTTTACACCGGTGAGGGCAGCCGGCGTTGCGGCGTCGGCCGCGCACTTTACACGGCGCTCTTTGAACTGCTCGTCGCACAGGGTTACTTCAAGATTTACGCCGGCATCGCATTGCCCAATCCCGCAAGTGTCGGTTTGCATGCTGCCATGGGCTTTACGCCCGTGGGTGTTTACCGTGGTGTGGGCTTCAAATTCGGTGCGTGGCATGACGTCGGTTGGTGGCAGAAGACTTTGCAACCGGAGGTGGCTGAACCAACCGAGCCCGTCAGTATTAGAGACTTGGCTAATCCGGCGGTCTGGGAAAGCGCCTTTGCCGCCGGCACCAAGTGGCTGCACGCTTGAACAGAAAAATGCGGTGGAATCTTTTGCCGTGACGCCGCAATCCCAATTCAATCTGGTTCGCCGGCGACGCATTGCGGCATCGCGTGCAGTTAGCGGAGTCTGCTGGCGTGTCAAAAGACAATCCGAGGCTTGCGCTTGCGACACAAACTGGTGTTGGCTCCGGGCATGTTCTGTTGGCACCGATTAATTGCTCCGCACTTCCTGCTCCGACGCAGCGTCCTTTCCGGCGCTGTGGCGCTGGCCTTGATGCTGACCGGTGTCGCGGTGGTTGCCGCTGGTTTGGCCGAGACGGAGTCCGAGCCGCGGCGGCGCTGGGATTTTGGCGATGTGCAATTCAGCAACGATTTTCCCAGTGGCCGACTCGCAGACTGTCGGAAGCTCGGTCACGGAGAATTTCTCGCCGTGGTGCGGCCGGAGAACCAGCCGATCAACCAAAGTCCATGGTACGCCTTCAAGGTTTCGAGCAAGTACACACAGTCCATCCTTGTTTGCCTGACCAACACCTACTCGCCTCAACGCGGCCGCCCGTGGCTCAGCCACGATGGCATGCGCTGGGTGCAACTGGCGGAAACCGCGTACTTGCACCGCGCCAATTCCCATCAGGCCACCGCGCGATTGGAAATCGGTCCGCGTCCGGTCTGGCTGGCGACCCAGGAAATCGTCGGCTTGAAAGAACTGGGGGCATGGATGGACCAGAAAAGCCGACTACCTTTCGTGACCACCGAAGTGATCGGGCGTTCGGTCGCGGAAAGGGAACTGCGACAGTTTGTCATCAGCGAATCGGCGAAGCCGAATTACGTCTTTATCATCGGCCGCCAGCATCCGCCGGAGGTCACGGGGTCGCTGGGCTTGATGAGTTTCGTGGACGTGCTGACGGGCCGCACGCGGCTGGCGCGGCAATTTCGCCGTGAATTTCAAACCGTAGTCATTCCTTTGGTGAATCCCGATGGTGTGGAGCGTGGGCATTGGCGCAGTAACCTGGGGGGCGTGGATTTGAACCGCGACTGGCGACTGTTTTTGCAACCCGAAAGTCGCGCGGTCAGCAAAGCGCTCTTGGATTTCGCGCATCGGCCGGGCGCACGGCCCTTTGTGTTTGTGGATTTTCATTCTACCGGCACGAACGTCTTTTACGCGCAACCGGATCAAGAGCAGGTCTTCCCCCCGAATTTCACGCGCGCGTGGCTCGACGCAATTCACCGCCGGCTGCCGGAATTCGGCTTCGCCCGCGATAACGGTCACAACCCCGGGCAGTTCACCTCCAAGGCTTGGGCGAATGAAACCTTCGGCATCGCGGCCATCACCTGGGAATTCGGCTACGGGACCGACCGCAAGTTGATCCGCCGGGCTTCATCGGTCGGCGCGGAGGAATTTATGCGCCAGTTGCTGGCGGCAGTTTCGGCGGCAGCCCCGGCTCCGGCGGCGGAGCGATGAGCGGCGGCGCCGCTGGTGGTAGCGGTGTGGGCTGACTTTCCACCTGGCTAGCGGCGAACCCTTGTTCGCGCCGGCGCAGCGCGATGACGGCGAGCACGCAGCCCAGCCACGTGGGCATCATGTCCACGATTGGAATAAACTCCACGACGAAAGTTGGCAGCAGGAGCAGATGAAAGCCCAGCAGCAAGGTGGTCAGAATCATGGCGATCAAATCAATGATCTCTGGTGCCACCGGCACGGCCTGAAAAGGAATCTGGAGTCCGTCCGCCGCCGCCGCCACCACGAGCGCAAGCACAATGCGGCCGCGGGTCAATCGCGGTGACCCAAAGGGGCGCATTATTTTTTCGATCAAGGGGCGCATGGTCTGACGCCCGACAACATACGCGATCCAGCGGAATCTTGAAGACCAAACTCGTGCCAAGAATTCTTTGCACTGTCCGTCCGGTGTGCCACATTCTCCTTGTCACTCATCGTCTGTTGAAGAAGCCCGCGAGAATTGTCTTATAATCTCTAGGTCGGAGCGAGAAAGCGAAATGATGAACGAGAGCAACATTAAGATGAGCTTTGCCGGCGCCGTGCGATCGTGGCGCAAGAAGTTGGGCATGACGCAGGAGGAGCTGGCGGAGCGCGCGGACCTGCACCGGACTTACATCTCCGATGTCGAACGCGGGGCGCGGAATCTATCCCTCGAGAGCATCAGCAAGCTGGCGCACGCACTGGAAGTTTCCGTTTCCACCCTGTTTACGGCAACGAACGGACATTCATGGGCGCCGGGAACAGTGGATGCCCGCCAGATTGTTGAAATTCTGCTGGTGGAGGACAATCCCGACGACGTAGAGCTGACCTTGCACGCCTTCCGGCGGGCGCGCTTTGCCAATCGCGTGAATGTCGTCAATGACGGAGTGGACGCCTTGGATTATCTCTTCTGCCGGGGAAATTATTCGACGCGCAAACTCGATGAGGGGACGCAGGTCGTTCTCCTGGACTTGGGGTTGCCGCGTATGAACGGGCTGGAGGTCCTGCGAAGGTTGCGGGATGACGAACGCACGCGCTCGCTTCCGGTGGTGGTGCTGACCGCTTCGCAACGGGAGCGCGATATGGCCGAATGCCGAAAATTCGGCGTCGAAACCTACCTGACCAAACCTGTGAATCTCGCCGGGCTCAGTGAAGTGACGCCGCAGTTGCAATTGGACTGGGCCTTGGTCCGGTCACCGTAAAGGTACGCGTTTGCATTGAACCGCGGTCCGGCCGAATCGATGAATAAAGAACTCGAACGCCGGCTTCTCAACGAGTCGCCGGACGCGGTCATCGCCGTGACACAATCCGGCGAAGTGATTTATTGGAACCGCGGCGCCGAAGTCGTGTTCGGTTATACGCACGCCGAGGCACGGGGCCGTAATCTGGACGAACTCGTCGTGCCCGCGGATCGGAAGGACGAAGACCATCGCCTCCTGGAACAGGCCAGCAAGGCCGGGGGCGTCACCTTCGAATCTCTTCGCCGCCGTAAAGACGGCTCCCTGGTCTGTGTGGATATCAGTGGCAAAGCCTGTCACGACGCGTCCGGCAAAGTTGAGTTCGTGCTGTTCACCAAGAAGGACGTCACCCATCTCCGCTTGCTCCGCGACGCCAAGCTCGTGGCGGCGCGATTTGGCGATTTGTTGGAATCCACCCCGGATGGCATCGTGATGGTGAATCCCACCGGCCGGATCGTGTACGCCAACTCGCAGGCGGAACGTTTGTTCGGTTACGAGGCGGGGGAACTTTCCGGCAAGCTGGTGGAGTTGCTCCTCCCGGAGCGGTATCGCGGGCGGCATGTCCAGCATCGGGCGGATTATCTTCAGCAACCGCGGGTGCGGGCCATGGGTGCGGGGTTGGAACTGAACGGCCGTCGCAAGGACGGTCGGGAGTTTCCCGTCGAAATCAGCCTCAGCCCCTTGCAAGTGGACGAAGGCACGCTCGTCATGAGCGCCATTCGGGATATCAGCGACCGCAAACGCGCCGAGCAGAAATTTCGTGACCTGTTGGAATCCGCTCCCGACGCCATGGTGATCGTCAATCGCGGCGGCGAGATCGTGCTGGTCAATTCGCAGACCGAAAAACTCTTCGGCTACCCGCGCAACGAATTGCTGGGGCAGAACGTGGAACTGCTCGTGCCCAATCGTTTTCATGGCGCGCATCCCGGTCACCGCGATCGTTTTTTTGCGGATCCCAAGGTCCGCCCGATGGGGATGGGGCTGGAATTGTTCGGTCGCCGCAAGGACGGCTCCGAGTTTCCAATTGAGATCAGCCTCAGCCCCATCGAAACCGACGAAGGCAAACTGGTGTCGAGCGCCATCCGCGACATCACCGACCGCAAAAATTTTGAGCAGGCGCTGCGCGAAAAAAATCTCGAACTCGAGGCCGCCAACCAGGAATTGGAATCTTTCTCGTATTCAATCTCGCACGACCTGCGGGCGCCGCTGCGGGCGATGGCGGGCTTCGCGCGGATGCTGTGCACCGAACATGCCAGCCAGTTGGCGCCGGAGGCGCGCCATCAGCTGGATCGCATCCATGCCAACGCCGCCAAGATGGGAGCGCTGGTGGATGGCTTGCTCACCTTCTCCCGCCTCAACCGGCAGGCTCTCAAGCGTCAGCTGGTGCAACCGGCGGAGATTGTGCGGCGCGTCCTGGAGGACTTGCAATCGGATGTTGTGGCCCGGCGGGCCGAAACCCATCTGGAGGCGTTGCCCGAGTGCGAAGCGGATCCGACTTTGTTACAGCAGGTCTTTGCCAATCTGCTCTCCAACGCTTTGAAGTATTCGCAACGCACGCCGCAACCACTGATCGAAGTGGGCTCGTGTTCGGACAACGGTCACACCGCCTACTTCGTGAAAGACAACGGCGCTGGTTTCGACATGCGGTATGCGGGCAAGTTGTTTGGCGTGTTTCAACGACTGCATCGCGCGGATCAATTTGAGGGCACGGGGGTTGGTCTGGCGATTGTGCAGCGGATCATCCACCGGCATGGCGGGCGGGTCTGGGCCGAGGCCGAGGTGGATCGTGGCGCCACGTTCTTCTTCACCTTGGGAGGCCACGATGCGAAGCCCTGACGACGCGGCGGAAGTGTTATTGATTGAAGATTCTCCGGACGATGCCGCCTTCTTTATCCATACCCTGAACCGATCCGGCGTGTCCGCGCGTTTGCATGTCGTCAGCGATGGCGCGGCGGCTTTGGATTTCATCTTCGGTCCCGGCCCCGAAGCCAAGCGGGAAGTGCAGCATCGGCCCCGGCTCATCGTGCTGGATTTGAAACTGCCCAAAGTCGATGGCCTCGGCGTACTGCGCGCGCTTAAATCCGATCCGCGCACCCTCGCCATCCCGGTCGTGGTGTTAAGTTCCTCGCATGAGGGCCGCGACGTGACCGCGAGCTACCGGCAGGGCGTGAACAGTTACGTGGTCAAGCCGATGGATTTCGACCAGTATGGCGAGACCGTCACCAGCCTTGCGCGGTACTGGCTGCAGATCAACCAAACCCCGGAGAATTGAAGGCCATTGTGGCGACGCCTTTGAACATCCTCATCATCGAAGATTCCCAGGACGACGCTGAGTTGATCGCGGAACGCCTGACCCGGAGCGGTTTTCGATTGCGGTGGCATCGGGTTGAAACCGAGGAGGCATTCTTGAAACAACTCGAAGCCGGGCCGCCGGACTTGATCCTCTCCGATCATTCCATGCCCCAATTCAGCGGCCTGCGCGCGGCCGAGTTGTTGCAGGCGCGCGGATTGGATGTGCCTTTCATTCTGGTCTCGGGAGCGATTGGTGAGGAGGCGGCGGTGGAGGCCATGCGGCGCGGCGCCGTGGATTATCTATTGAAGGATCGGATCGCGCGTTTAGGTCCTGCCGTGGAACGGGCGCTGGAACAGCAGCGCCTCCGCCGGGCGAAAGTTGAAGCCGAGGTGGAATTGCGACAAACGCATGGTCGCCTCCGCCACCTGCTCGAGCACAGTCCGGCGGTGCTTTACACGCTGAAAGTGGAAGGCACGGACATCACGCCGCGGGTCGTGAGTGAGAACATCGAAGCGTTGCTGGGCTACACCGCCGCCGAAACGGTGCAACGCGAGTGGTGGCTCAGCGCTCTGCATCCGGAAGACCGCGATCGTGTGCTCGCAGAGGTGTCGCAAGCATTGCTGACCGGGCTGGCCACCCTCGAGTACCGCTTGCGCCACAGGGCCGGTGGCTTTCGCTGGGTGGAAGACAAGCGGAAGGTGGTGCGGGACGATTCCGGCCGACCGATCGAAGTGGTGGGGGTGGTTACGGACATCAGCGTGCGGAAACGTGCCGAAACACATCGGCTCGCCTTTGCCCGGCTCGCCAATCAGCTCAGCTCCGCGCAGACGGCCATCGAGGCGGGTGAAATCATCATTGCGGTCGCCGACCAGCTCTTTGGCTGGGATGCGTGCACACTCGATTTGTATGCCGCGAACCAGGACCGGATCTTTCACGTGTTGAACCGCGACACGGTGCACGGGCAGCGGCGCAGTTTTCCGCCCACTCGCGACAATGTCCTGCCGACCTCCACCGCGCGCAAGGTCATTTCGGAAGGCGCGCAATTGATCCTGCGCGAACCCCAAATCGTGACCGCGGAAACCTTGCGCTTCGGCGACACTGCGCGGCCGTCCGCATCTTTGATGTTTGTGCCCATCCGGCATGCCGCCGCGGTCATCGGCGTGCTGTCCATTCAAAGTTACCAATTGCGCGCCTACACCCCGCAGGATTTGAGTGAATTCCAGGCGCTGGCGGATCATTGCGGCGGCGCTCTGAACCGCATTCAATCGGAGACGGCCTTGCGCGAAAGCGAGGAACGCCTGCGCCAGACGCAGAAGCTCGATCTGCTCGGCCAGCTGGCCGGCGGGGTGGCGCATGATTTCAACAACATCCTCGCCGTGATCCAAGGGCTTGCGTCCATGATCCGGCTCGGTCCGGGATTGCCAGCCGAAGTTCTCGACGCGGCCGACCAAATGGTGCAAGCCGCCGATCGCGGCGCCGGTCTGACGCGCCAGTTGCTTTCCTTCAGCCGCAATCAAGTGACCCAGCCGCGGGACCTTGACCTCAACGAACTCACCACCAATCTCCTCAAAATGCTGCGCCGGATGCTGGGTGTGGATGTGGAACTCGACTTCCGGCCGGCGCGCGGGCTGCCGCTGGTGCACGGAGACGCCGTCATGATGCAGCAGGTGCTGATGAATCTGGCGGTGAACGCCCGGGACGCCATGCCCCGCGGTGGCCGGCTGACGATTGAAACCGGCGCGGTGGACTTAACGCGTGGCGACGCGGAGCTTGTTCCGGAAACGCCACCCGGCCGTTACGTTTGCCTGTCGGTCGCCGACACCGGTTGCGGTATCTCTGCAGAAGTTCTGCCGCGGATCTTCGAACCATTCTTCACCACCAAGGAGCCAGGCCGGGGTACCGGGATCGGCCTCGCCACGGTTCACGGAATTGTACGGCAACACCAGGGCTGGATTCGCATTCAAAGCCGCGTGGGCGAGGGGACGACCTTCCGCATCTACCTCCCAATAGTTCGACCAGCCCCATCCCCCGTTTCCCCGGCGTCGTCATCCATGCGTCCTCCGCTTGCCGGCACGGAAACGATCCTCGTGGCGGAGGACGAACTGCCATTGCGCGGCCTGATTCGGAACGTATTGACGCGTCACGGTTACCGGGTGCTCGAAGCTGGATCCGGTCCGGAGGCCCTGGAGATTTGGCGCCAGCACCGCGGCCACATCGATCTTCTTTTCACCGACATGATGATGCCGGGTGGCTTGAACGGGAAGGAACTCGCGGAGCAATTGTTGGTCGAGGCGCCCCAGCTCAAGGTCATCTACAACAGCGCCTATGCACCCGAAATCGTGCTCGGCGAGCGCAGAGATTGGACGCCGGCGAACTTCCTGCACAAGCCGTACAGTCTGCTGGCAATGGTGAAACTGGTCCGCGAGGTTCTCGACCAGAAATAAGTACGGCCCGGCGCCGCCCATCACTGCGTCGAGTTTTTGCTCGTAACCCACACTGGCGATGACCACGCCATGCTGCCGTCGGTTTGTTCCACGCGCAGGTAATAGCGGTTTTCGCCGGCAACGGGTGTGGTGTCGGTGAAGTCACCGGTGAATTCACGTTTGTCCGGCGTCCAAACCTGGCGATCTGCTTCATTCCGTACCAGCGTCACGCGTTTGATCGCCGCCGTGCCGCCAATGGAAAACTTCAGCTCGGGCTTGCCACTGGTCTCCAGAACCGAGCCCATCGGCTGCCCATTGCAGCTGAACTCTACGAAAATTTTGTCCGTTGCGCCGATGCTGCGTCGCGCTTTGAAGCCATCGATGATGCCAGCGCGCGTGAGTGATTCGACATATACACCGCCAAATGAAGTGTGCTGCGAAATATGATCCGAACTGGCGAACGTGCCCAACTTGTGACCGCGGGCCAGAGCGTGTTGATAAACGCCATTGTTCCGTTCGGCACCGAAATCCTGGATCGGCAGCGGCGGCTCGGGGATCTTGGCTTTCGAAGCAGTGTCGGCGGTGTAGCCTTGGCCGACGCGCAAACCCACCGTCGGTTGCGGTGTGCCGAGTCCCTCGTAACTCACGCGCGCGCCTTGAAAAATCTCCACCGTGTTCTCGAACGTGTTGTCGATGCGTTCGTAGCGGTCCCAATCCGTGCCCATGCCCGTCGCCCCCGTGTGGCTGATCAATGCGACCGGCTGGCCGTATTGCCGCAGCAGTTCCCAGAGTTCCATCGGCGTGATTTCGTCGCCGCCGCTGCCCGCGGGAAAGAGCGCGTGCCAGGGCGAGGCCGTGTAATTTTTCCGCTGGATGTAAATGATCGGCCCGCCGCGCTGCGGGAAAATCACGTTGCGATGTCCCCAAGGATATTTTTGCTCCCGTTCGTACGCGTAGAGCGACAGAAATTTCCCCGGACGATAAAACACATCCACCATCCGCTGGGTCTGCCACCATTCGTACGGGTCATAGACTTTTCCGACGTCCGTGTGATCGGATGTGCCCATGAAATCCAGTTCCGCCATGTCATACGCGTAACGGAAATGTTCCAGGACACAGCCGTCCTGACCGCAGCGGCAATTGGAAAAATCCGTGTGGCGGTGCAGGTCGCCGAATAGGAGCGTGTAAGTTTTACCGCCGATCGTCCAAGTGTGATGTTCGTCGCGCGGACGATCCGGCGTGGCCGGATTCCGATACGCCGCGGGCTCGGGCAGCGTGCTGACCTTCAAAGTGGGTTGCCGATATGGCTCCAAGTTCGCCTTCACTTCACCGAGATAAACGCCCGCCACCTGCGCCGTCTTGTTCGTGCGCAAATCGCTGGCCCAGCAAAGCAGCATCGGTCCGCTGCTGCGCGCGAGGGTGCAATGCCGGTCCTGACCGAAGGCGCTGCCCGGCACTTCCATCGGCTGCGCCCAAGTCTTGGTGGACGGGTCGTACTGCGTTACGGCCATCAGCCAGCGCGTTTGTGTGAAGTAACGATAAGCGATCCAAGCCTTGCCGGTGGCATCGGCTGCCACGACCGGAAGATTGATCTCCATCGCCGAGCGCGGTGCGGGCTTGCCGTCCGCCGGCACGGGAATCTCCTGGAACTTCCCGCTCGCGATTTCGTATTCGCCGAGCAGCAGCCGCTTTTCCCCGTTGAGGCCGGTGTCGCCGGCGTGGCCGCGTTGCTCGCGACCCCATTGCCGGCGTCCGCGTTCCGCGGAAATCCAAAGTCCTTTGCCATCCGGGGACGCCGCGATGCTGGCGCGGGCCTCGTATTCGGGTGAACTGGTGAGCTGTTGTTCGCGGACGTTGCCATCCAAATCGACGTGCGCCAGAAACAGATTGAACTCGCCGCCGCGCGATGAATCGAACGCGATCCACGCACCATCGCGCTTGTCGAACGCCACGCGCGGCTCCCAATTGCCGCCGGTGGATTGCGTGACGCGAATTTCCTTAGACCACGAATGCGTTTTGGGATCGAGCCAGCGCGCGTAAACATCCGCCTGTCCGCGGCGTAGCGATTGCCACACGATCCAAACACGACCAGCGCGATCTGTTCCAGCGTCGGCAAAAGTATCACTGCCTTCCGACTGGGCGATCGTCTCCGCCGGTTCGAGCTTGCCGTTGGCGAATCGCCGTGCACGCAACGTCACCACTTGTCGCGCGTTCACCTGCCCCCAGAAAATCCAGATGCTCCCGTCGTTCACACAGGTGATCGCCGGCTGGTGCGTCACGCCCGACACGGAAACGTCCGCCAGAATTTCAAGTCCGCTCTCTGATTTGCGCGCCAGCTTTACGACATCGGCCTTGCCGTCGTGCTCGATGAACGCCACCCACGGCGTGCCAGCACTGTCCAGCGCCATCGCCGGGAAATCGCGGTGCAATCTGGCATCGCGCAATTCCCAGCGTTGTACGAGGGGTGAAGGTAACTCGCGCTCCGCCGCCGCCGGCGCTTTCTTTTGCTTTGACGGCGACTCTGCATTGGACGTCTCCGCGCCATCCAGGGCAGAAGTGGCGGCCGCCACGATGGCAACGGCTGCAAGGCAACTGCGGACGAACCGTCGGGGCGGAGATTTCGGCGGGTCAGTTGGCAGGGGCGGTGCTTTCATTGACGCATTCGGTTCGGGTGTCGGCGCGGAATTTGCGGAGCATTCCCCGGGCTGTCGAGTGAAAGTTCCCGGATGTGATTCGTGGCCCGGTTTACCGGCGGTCGTCCCAGTCCGGCAGGCTGGCGAGAAATGGTTTGCCGACGCCGCGCAACCAAAGCACGCCATCTTTCATTTTCCGCGCGGCAATCTGAGGACTCAGACGCCCCGCCACCCCGATGCCCACGAGCAGGACCATCAGCGCAATTTCGGTTCGCACCAGAATCATCAAACCGAGGCCAGCCGCGGCAACCAACCAACCAACGACGGTTTGCACCAGCCTTTGCCTGCGATGTTTGTCGCACAGGCCAACCTCGAGTTTCACCGGCGTATGCGAGAGGACCAGTCTTCCACTCGGAGCGTATTGAATCTGACATTCCAGCCGCTGGCCAGCCGCCGGCTCATTGCACCGGATGCAACGGTCGGGAAATTGCGTCTCCAGATTCATGACCAGCGAACCGCCATCGCGCCACATCAATCCCAAACCCGCGACGGGCGCGATGCCTTCGGTGACCCGTTGGAGATAAACCGGTTTGCACCGGGCGCAAACCCAGGCGCGACTCATCGCGATCATCTCCGAGCGCGGAAAAAAATTGCGACATTCGGTACAAATCTGGAATTCCGGCGGCGCGCCTCCATCCATGAACCAGGCGGAACGCAATGGCATCCAGCCGGGCAACCCTTTGCGCCACACGAGGGTTTCGTCGTTGATGCCGGCTTCCCGTCGCAACGCCTCCAGTTGCACTTCGGTGACCGGACCGTGACGATGGTCGTTGATGAGGTAAAACCAATTCATCGCGCTACCGCCACTCGTGCTTGGGATATTTCCGCTGCAACTCGGATTTGATCTTCGGATAGTGGACGCTCCAGAAGTTCGCCAGGTCGCTCGTGACTTGGATTGGCTTCATGCCCGGCGTCAAAATGTGAACCACCACCGGCACCCGGCCCAGCGCGAGGCGCGGCGTCTGCGTCACGCCGTAAAGTTCCTGGATGCGCAGCGAAATGTGCGGTGGATTGCCGGCCTCGTAGGAAACTTTCGGCGTGCGACCGTTCGAGAGCGTCAACCGCTCGGGCGCGTGTTTGTCGAGTAACTCGCGCTGCGCGTGGGAGAGCCACGACATGACGACTGGCTTCACTTCGCGCTCCTTGATGTCCTTGTAACTCACCGCGCCGTGGCAAAGTTGCTCGACGATGGTTTGCTTGTCTTCGTCGGTCAGCGCGGGCAACTGCAGGTCCGGACAATGCTGGCAAAGCAATCGCAGCCGCAGCAGCCATTGCTCAACCGTATGATCCCAGTTTGGCAACGGCAAACGCCCCGCGTTGATTTCCTGCGCGAGTAATCGCGCGGCGGCATCAGCGGGCGGCGGATCAATTCGCTTCGCCGCCAACGCGAGATCGCGAAAGCGCAACAATTCCGCCGCCAGCACGCGCTTCGCTTGCGCGTCAAATTGCACGTGAACTTCGCCTTTGATGTCCTCGGGAAACAGTTCCTTCAACCAATCCGGCTCAATTGCGGTGGCGAGCGAGAGGATGGTGTTCACTTCGTTGTCGCGTCCGCCGACTTCGCGAATCTCCGCCACGACGAACAGCGGGCTTTGCTGCACGACGCTTTCCCGCGCCAGCACGCCGCGCCGGCCATGCACGAGTTCGCAGCGCAATGTGCCTTGATCGAGCCGCCGCGCGACGCGATCGCTGAAGCCGATGAGGATGCACTTCTGCAACGCCTCGTCTTTGATCTCGTGTGGTACGGTGTCGAGCCCCTCGTCCTTCGCGATGCGAAGAAATTGCTCGAACAACGGGCCGACTTGTTTGGCCGTGACTGCGTGGATGCCGAGCCGCCGGCAAGCATCGAGGCGGAACTGATTCTTCGCCGCAAAATTCCAGGCGCGCATCAGAATCCAGAAATCCGACGTGGCCTTTTCGCCCAACAAATCTTCACGGTCGTCGCGGACTTCCTTGCCGCCGCCGCGCATGAGGAGGTCGCGGCCCTGCGTGAGCGCCGCTACGAGACAGGCCTGATGCACGCAGCCGTATTCCTGCGCCGCGAGCAACATGCGGGAGTAACGTGGGTGCGCCGGAAACGCGAGCATGCGCCGGCCGAGCGGCGTAATTGTAGTAGCGCGAGCTTCCAGCTTGCGATCGGTAGGCCGGGCTTCCAGCCCGGTTTCGGCCTCACGACTCCGCGCGGTGGGTGACGGCAGGCTGGAAGCCTGCCCTACGTTCACAGGCTCGAAGCCTGTGCTACTTCTGCTGAGCGCCCCCAAGTCCAGCAACAGCTCTTCCGCGTGAATCAGGGAAATGTCATCCGGTTTCTCCAGCCAGCGGAACGCCCGCAAGTCGCCCACTCCCGCCGCCTTGAGCGTGAGCACGACTTCGGCGAGATCGAGCCGCTTGATCTCCGGTAGCTCCTGCGGCGCACGTTCATCGTGTTCGGCGCGCGACCACAATCGCATACACCGGCCCGGTGCCGTGCGGCCGGCGCGGCCGGCGCGTTGATCGCTGCTGGCTTGCGAGATTCGCTCCACGAGCAGCGTGTTGATGCCGCGGTTGGCGTCGTAACGGGCGATGCGGGCCAGGCCGGAATCAATCACCAGCCGCACGCCGTCAATTGTGATGCTTGTTTCCGCGACGTTTGTGGCTACGACGACTTTCGGCTGATCATAGCGCGCAACTGCGGCGTCTTGGTCGCCTGGTGAAAGTTCTCCGTGCAGCGGAAGCACGAGATAGCCGCGTGATTCGGAAACGTTCCGGATGGCGGTGATGGTTTGGGAAATCTCGAAACCGCCGGGCATGAACACGAGGACGTCGCCCTGACCGCCAGCTCGCACGAAATCGCTGAATGCATCCGCCGCGAGTTCCCATGGCGGCGGTGGATTCGCGCCGAGCCGGTGGGGCAGATATTCAATGTCCACCGGAAACATGCGCCCTTCCGAACGCAGCACGGAGCACGCGGTTTTTCCCTTGAGCGGGCCGCCGCGAACTTCATTCAGGTAATCCTCCAGTTCATCCGCGTTGAGCGTCGCGGACATGACGATGATGCGGAGATCAGGGCGCGATTGTTCCTGAATGTCCAACGCGCGAGCGAGCGTGATATCGCCGTAAAGATGCCGCTCGTGAAACTCGTCAAAGACCACCGCTGAGATTCCTTTCAACGTCGGGTCGGCGATGAGTTGCCGGAGTAGAATGCCTTCGGTCTCGAACTTGATGCGCGTGGCGTCGCTGACGCAATTCTCGAAGCGCACCTGATAACCCACTTCGCGGCCGAGTTGCACGCCGAGTTCACTCGCGACGCGGGAGGCGAGCAAACGCGCGGCGAGGCGGCGCGGCTGGAGGATCACGCATTGGCCATCACCCAGCAGCCCGTGCTTGAGGAGCATCTGGGGCACTTGCGTGGATTTGCCCGAGCCTGTCGGCGCTTGCAGCACCAGCCGGTTCGTCGCGCGCAACGAGGCGACGAGGTCATTTTCAATTTCGTAAATGGGCAGCCGTTCGGGCATGGGCCGAATTGTTTAGCGGAAATGCAGTGCGTTGGCGAAGTGAAAACACCACGCGCGGTGGACGATTGACTTGCCTTGCTGCTTTCGCCTAAATCGTTGCGCCATGTTCATCTGGGATTGCCACACCCATCTGTCCGGTGTGCCGGGCGACACGCCCGAGGCGCGGCTGGAGAATTTGCTGCGTTACGCCGACCGGATGGGCATTGAGCGCATCTGCGTTTCCATGGGCATGAGCTGGTCCTACGATCCTTCGCCCGAGGACCTGCGGAAACAGAACGACGAAGTGCTGCGCGCGGTGAAGGCGTTTCCTGAACGCGCATTCGGCTTCGTTTATCTCAACCCTAAACATACGGCGGCGAGCTTGACGGAACTGGAGCGCTGCGTGGCGGATGGCCCGCTGGTGGGAGTCAAACTTTGGGTCGCGATGCGTTGCAATGATCCGGCGCTGGATCCGCTCGTGCGTCGCGCGGCGGAACTCACGG
>CAYWCK010000078.1:0-16109 GCA_964456685.1 uncultured Bifidobacteriaceae bacterium
CTGCAAGCCGGGGTCGTAAAACGCGCTGGCGTTCGCCACCAGCAGCAGCCAGAGGAAGCTAGCAAACCAGAATGCCTTCGCGTTCATGAGTTGTTCATTGCTTCTGAGTGTTCGCAGACGACCCTTACAAGTCTCCGCACGATCGCGAACGCAGTCACCTATGCGACTATTTTCCATGATAAACCCGCAGAATACACCCAGTCTTTTTCGCAATCTCAGCCACTGCAACGCCCCCCTTATGGTCTTTGGGAAGCGAGCCGCGTACTTGCCAAACCTCGCCATTCAGCACTGCTTTGTATGGTCGCTCTCGCCGGATTGTTTTCTCACCGTAGA
Source organism: uncultured Bifidobacteriaceae bacterium (assembly GCA_964456685.1). Lineage (GTDB taxonomy): Bacteria > Verrucomicrobiota > Verrucomicrobiia > Limisphaerales > JADLHS01 > CAYWCK01. The sequence goes on from CAYWCK010000078.1 coordinate 334, forward strand.
TTGGAAACCAGACCGCTTTCGCTATGTTGATAGCGGTTTCTTCGTCAGGTACGAACCCTTTGTCAGGTGACTCTGAGGGAATCAATTCCTCTTGTCCAAAGCTTGAGGAAAAGACCAAGAAGAAAACCAATGGCATTAACTTTGCATATCTCATCGTGAGCAATTGTTCTTAAGTTTGCTACTTAACGGGGGGGTTGGTGCCGGGGGTAGGTTTTGGAGGTGGTTGTGGGTTTGGCGGCGGTTGGGGCGGGTAGATCGTCGTGGTTTGACCCGTGTTAGGGTCAAATTTCTTTACTTTCCCGGTTGGGGTTCCGATATATCCAGGGTAAGCACACCTGCGATTTCCCGCTTTGTCTTCAGATGAGAAGTAATCCCCCCGATCATCGCCCGCTGACGTCTTTCCCCTGCTGCTCGGCGCCCCGTGTGTATGGTAGTCGCCCACAGTCGTAGTTCCAGGTGGTGGTGCGACTGATCCCAAGAAGACCGATTCCTTACTTCCCTTTTTGGGTCTGGTATATCCGAAGGTACCATCCTGTCTTTTGTAGAGTTTCCCCCCGTATTCTAAATCCTCCTTGATGGATTTTGGGATTATGTCATTGCATGCATCAACGGCCGCGGCATCCAACGAAGGATATGAGTCACCAGGTTTGTAGCCGAACAGGTCAACATAATTGATGGCATCGTGACCAATAAAACAGTAAAGGTTGATCCCTCCTGTCTCCTCAATCGGATCCCGATTGATCCAGCGCTGCAAGCCGGGGTCGTAAAACGCGCCGGCGTTTGTCACCAGCAGCAGCCAAAGGAGACCGGCAAACCAGATTGACTTGGTCCTCATGTGATTTTTTCCGTTTCTGTCGGCGGCGTAAGCTCGCAACTAACTACTCCTGAATCATCCCATTTCATGTCAATCCCTTCCGTGGATCGCCTTCACGCATGCACTCTGGTAGAAGGTCGTAGCGCACAAAGCGAGAGCGAGAAAACCAATGGAACCCGAAAATGTAATCGCTTTTGCATGGCCGGTCATTTCAGCGCTCCGGATGCCGGTTGACACCAGAATCGGGTAGAAGAAGCCGCAGGGAAAAACCAGCCACTTGAAAAGAGGGCGGGCCCAACTCCGGAACTTCCCAAGCTCCATTACCACAACATAAAAAATTACCTCAAGAACGGAGACAGATAAGGCCAAACATTGCATCGGGTGCGGCCCCAAAGCCAACAGGTTCGGCTGTGAAAATAAATCTGCGAAAACATCGCGTTTGAAGCAAAACAACAGTATGAATCGAAACCCGCTAATCCCAACGATTGCATAAATTGCAATGAAGATCCAATGGAAGATAATTACATAAAACGGCGCGGCGGCAAATAGCGGACGTGACCTTGCATACATAATAGCGACTCCACACAAGGCAACAATCTCCCACTTTGGATAGAATGAGTTCAATCGCACGAAGGTAAACCATCGGTCAATAACCAAAATGCTGCATCCGGCAAAGTGGGATTGGGCGCCATTGGCTCCACATAACTTGTACCGAGCAAGTGCTCCATGATTTCGCCCATTATGCTCATGGTCAACGGTAAGTACTCCGGGTTGGTGAGATAGAATATGCCGACTTTTTCAGCGGCTGTGGCAATATACGGTGCGCTAATTCTCGCTGCTATGATTGGCAACGATGGAACGAATTGCAACGCCTCTCCCAACGTCGCCGCATTCGGCAAGGTGCTGAGCGGCAGGGCTAGCGCCTCAGGAATGGCCGGCGCCGCTATTAGCCCTAACCCTACGGCCCCTCCGATCGCTGAAACTGCCGTATCGGTTCGGTTGTATGCATCCCTCTGCGCAGGGCTCATATTCCGCCGCGCGCACGTGTCTGCCGCTACTTCTGGCGGCAATAGCCCTCGAGCATCGACGAAGCATTCCGGATTGTTCGCGACGTGAGCAAACAGGTTCACCCCGCCCCGTTCTTCAATCGGATCCCTATTGATCCACCGCTGCAAACCGGGGTCGTAAAAGGCGCTGGCGTTCGCCACCAGCAGCAGCCAGGCGAGGCCGACCAACCAGAAGAGTTTTGCTCTCATACTAATCATCCGTTCTGTTACCTCTCTTGTTCCTGATTGGCTTAGCTCGCGCGCTAGCGCTCCAATCAAGCCGAACCAACATTTTCTGGGCTACCTTATCTCCCTTCGCAGCCGCCTTCTTGTAGAATCGCAGCGACGCCTTTCGGTCCCGGCGAACGCCAGTCCCATTGTAATAGGCGGCGGCGAGGCACGTGAACGCAAGTGGATAGCCGAGTGCGGCGGCTTTCTTCCACCAGAAGACGGCCAATCTCATGTCGCGCTTCACGCCGCGTCCAACTTCGTAGCACTGCCCCAGATTGTATGCCCCTATATCGTCACCCAGTCGCGCTCCCAAGCGATACCAATACACATGCTCCGCGCCACGGTTAAGTGATTTGTATCGATAGTCACAATCAAGCGCGAACCCGATGGCTGAAAATGCCTGCGGCGTGCCGTCGGCAGCGCTTAGAACGTACCACATGACGTTACTCCGCAAGCTCACGGCGTCGCGGAGTTTCCCCAGTTTTTCCCTCACTTCTCTTGTGATAATTCTGGCGCTGGGGGTTTTCATCGTACAAGCAACCCCACTTAGCGGTCGCATGGAGCTCCGGTATTCGGGAAAGTTATGGAGGGTGGTGGCCACGGTGGCATTCGCCTCAAGGGCGGAAGTCGTTTCTGGAGTTCATCGTGCATCCTTTTCGCATTTTGGTACTCTTCCCAAGCCCGGTACACATCCATCCCGGCTGGGATGATGCCCGAGCTCTTCTTCTTAGGTCCTTTCTTACGCATGGGGGCATTTGGATCGGGTATCTTGCCTTCTTTTATCTTCTGGGCATTAATCGCCTCGCGTTCCGCTGCAGTTGGGGGTGTCCCCGCCATGTTCGGTTTTGACCGCTTACCACCATGACTTTGTGCACCAGTATGTTTGTCCGGGTCGTTACCTTCTCTATGTCCTCCCCTGTTGCGGTTCCGCGCGCCGTCATCGTTGGCATCGAAGCACGAATCATTTGTCCCCTCCAGACCATCAGGATCAATGCCATCCGTCGGGTCATTGTCGTTCGGAACATACAGATTGAAACCACCTTCCTCCTCAATCGGATCCCGATTGATCCACCGCTGCAAGCCGGGGTCGTAAAACGCGCTGGCGTTCGCCACCAGCAGCAGCCAGAGGGCGCAGACCGACCAGAACATTTTCAATCTCATATCAAGTCAGACCTTTAATATTTCATCATCCCCCAGATACCGCACGATCGCGCTTCCCAGCTTCGCCACCTTGGTTCGCTTTTCACGCCATCTAAGGTGGACTTACCGCTCCACGAGTCGCCCGCTTCTTGACTTCTGATCCATGTTCACTGTAAACTCACGTGTTGCGTGGGGCCAAACTTCGCATTAGACGTCACTAAACTTCGCATTAGACGTCACTAAAGGACCGTCCACAGTGCTCGCACCGAATTGGAATTCCCCATTTACGGCAACCTGACGGTCGCGATATCTGAAATCCCCTCCTCCAGACTCTTTGGCGGCAAGCAGGACAGCGCGCCGTTTCCTTCACGTAGGCGTACCACCCGATGCTCGCAATCCAAATCGCTAAACCGAAGGTGACTGCATTCCAAAGACTCCAAATCGACACACATAGAAAAAACGACCCAATGGGTAATACGTAGGTCGCAAAAATAAACCTTCTCGTAATAAGCATCGTCACGTATCTATTTTTGGTTACATATCGGCCGTGGAACCCACCGAGGAAACAAGCTATTTAGCAGGTCACGGAGACGATCAACAACATCGCCCCAAGTAACGAGTGGATCTGTTTGTGTATTTGAAATAGCGCCGCCCACACCCGGACCGAAAGTGATCGCAATTTGACTGAAATTGTTTGCGGTATCTATGGAAACGGTAGGTGAAATGGCTCCCAAATTGAGGTCTGCGTTGATCGTTTCGCCTGCCACACCATCTGGCGCGTAGACAACGCCGCATCCCGCGCCCAAAGTCAATGCTGGAAAAGCGGGCCCGCAGGAGGTATATATCCCACTGTTACGCGAGTTCTCAGTGTCATAAACGATGGATATGCCCACGTCCAAACCAAGTAAGTAACCAAACTCGCCTTCAAGGGTACAGCCGATTTGATCAAGTCCAAATGGATCACCCTTTATCGGGGGTGCATTGCCAACAAACTGAAACAGGTTCATGCCGCCCCACGCTCCAATCGGATCCCTGTTTAGCCACCTTTGCAACCCGCCGTCATAAAACCGATACCCATAGTAATACACCCCCGCGTTGCCATTCCACTCCTTGCTGCTGAACCGATACCGGTTCGCCTCCGCCAGCGGTCCGCTCAGCCCCAGCAAATTCCCGTACGGATCGTAACTGTAGCGCGCCAGCATAATCCCATTCGTGCTCACCAACGCCGTCACGTTCCCATTCCCGTCGCAATGGTAATACGCGTGGGGACTGGTTGAGGGTTGTGGGTTGATCGTTGATGGCATGTCCGTCCGCGCCAGCAAGCCACCAATGCCCCCCGCACCCTGCAAACTCCCGCTCAAATCGTTCCCCCGCGTGTAGCTCACCTGCGCCAGATTGTTCGCGTCCCGCTCCTGCACCACCAGCATCCCGTCATACACCAAACGCACTTCATTCGTCAGCAACCACGCCCCGCTGCTCCACGTATACTCCCGCCGCACCCGCTGCCGCCCAAACGCATCATACCGGAACTCGCTCCGCCACCCGCTCGCCACGTACACGTTCGTCAGTTGATTCTCAAAATCATACTCCAACACCCGCCGCCCGTCGTTGGTCAGATTCCCGTTGCCGTCGTATTGAAAACTGGGCGTCGCCGGCAGGTTCACCGTCACGCTGTCGCTCGCCGTGCGGCCGTAGGTATCACTGGCCGTCGCGTTGTAGGTATTGTTGCCGTCGGCCAGCGTCGCGTTCGTCCGCGCCCATGCCCCATCGGTATAAATATCCGCGTTGCCGCTACTCAGCCCGGTGCCGCTGACAACGACATTGGAAACGCCCGCCGGATAACCCCACCCCCCGTCGCCACCGCGAGGTTCACTCGCCACGCCGGCCACGGTGAACGAGCCGCTCCGGCTGCCGCTGCTCAGTTGGTTTAAGTTATCCACGATCTGGGCGTTAGTTTAGTTTAAGCCGAGCATTTACTTTGGCAACCTGCTCGCCACGTTCGGCGATAGTCATCCTCACGATCTGTTTCGCGTCCAGCCCCAGCATTACACTTAGCTTGGCATCGTCATACGTCTCACGTGTCCCTTCCCTTCCCCCACCAACCCGCTTTAGCGCTGTGTGAAACTGGTGCAGCGCTTCTGCGTCCTTGGTGCCGCGCAGGTTGCTGGCCAGAGCAGATATGATCAGAAGAATGACATCCTCATCCGCTTCGATTGCCAACATCTGCCAAAGTTTGGGGATGATGTAGGGGCTGCTGCACCGATAAATCAGTGGCCTAATGGCAGCGAAGCGTATAATGCTCTCTGGATGGTCAAGCATCGAAAGTAGCCACGCGACGTAGCCTTGTTCTTTGCCTTCCAAATCATCAATCTTTTTCAGTATTGTCTCGGTCGCGCTCATTTTCGGGGACACCACCCGGTCGTCTTGTCCAGGAACTTACTTAATTCTGAAACAGCCTCCTCGACCGCCTTGGCCTCGTCCGAACCCTTTGGAGTCCTAGCTAAAGTATCTTTGAGTGATTCAATCTGGTTGGCGAGCCCTCGCTGCGCGTCTCGCACCTCGGTTACGTGATCGAATACCGTGCCGTCCGCCTTTCGCGCAACCACTTTCCCATCAAGCTCCTTTCTCGCTGCATCAAGATGACGCTTGTCGAGCGACTTCTTAATGCGTTTAACCTTCTCCAGTGAGTCGCGCAGCGCTTTCTTCGCCGCTTCCTTCTGACGCATCAATTCACGAATGAACTGACGCCCCTCATCAGCCGCTTCGCGCGCCAGTTTTCCAAGTTCGCCCGGGTTGCTTCGGGCGGCAGCATCCAGGGAGTCATCGCACAGACCAAAGGCGTCGATGCGCTCAATGGGATTATTTTCTAGCGCTCCATGTAGGTTTCGGTTGATGTCAATCCATGCGGCGAAGAATTCGTCGCCGGCCATTTCACCACCGCCGTCAGATTCACTCCATGGCGTCAGACCTGTAGTCATCACCGGTAAACTCGCAACGTCCCCCAATGGATCCCGATTGATCCACCGCTGCAAACCGGGATCGTAAAACGCGGTGGCCTGAGTTGCCAGCAGCAGCCAGGCGAGGCCGACCAACCACAGAATTCTTGCTCTCATATCATGTAATGTCCTTCCAGACTTCATCACTGGCCTTGAATTACTCAATACTCCCGGGTGACGTGCTGCTCGGGTTTCCATGACAGGGCGAACGCATCACCACTTTCTATCACTGAGTGGTAATGAGAAGCCAGTCGCGGTAGGCCCAAGTCGGATTTCTAAAACGTACCGAAAATTTTGAACCTCGGCACTCTGCCAGAAATTCTTGAACTGAAAGATTCTGGCCTCATCATACTGGATCTCCAGAAGCTGCGGTTCCTTCCAATGGATATTGAGGCCTTTGATATGGTCAGCGGCAAAAATGCAATCGCCTTCTTCCTTAACTCGCAAACGAGCACCGGCGGGCACCAAATACAGCATTGACGACCTTGAGGTCGTCGCGCCGGCGTCACCAGTAACCAGAACAGCTTCAACCAAGGAATCTGGCGAGGCGGTTCTCTTGACCTCCTTGTATTCCCACTTCCCTCCTAGGGTCGGGGTGTTGTCGCATCCCGGCAAGAGACACAATGTGAGCGCTGCGGCCAGGCTGCAAACTGTTATCCGCGTGGTTCTCGAATGTAAAGTGCTTAACCGCACGGGCCAGGCCCTTTCCGGAACGGATACTGGTTGTTATATTCAATACCCTTCTTGATCCAATCGTTATCCTTCGGCTCATCGCCATAAGGTGGAATACCTTTTTCAGGCCATAAGTGCGGTCCCGGCAGCCCGCGACCGGCACTTTTCGTCCGAGGGTCGTTTTGCTGGGCAATTCCGGCTTCATTTTGCAACGTGAGCGAATCAAATCCGAAGGCGGAACCCGCAGCTCCATAATGGAAGTTCCCAAAGTTTTCGTATTTCGGGTCGCGAGTCTTAAAGTCCCACGGGCCGCCGGACTTGACCCTATCCCGAAAACCCACAGCAGCCTTAAGACCTGCGATTGGACTTGAGTTCGGTCGTCTCCACGGCTCTCCGAGTTCCTCCGCCTCACCCATATTGTGGTGTAAACTCACGTCACCCGGCGCTTCTGGACAGGGGACCAATGTGTCTCCAGGTGCGGGCGGACCTTGCCAATCAGGCGGCACAAACACAATCGCCAAACCGTAGGGATCTAGCCAGTTTATAGGATTATTGAACAGAAATCCGTAAAGGTTGATTCCCCCTCTTTCGTTTATACGATCCCGATTCACCCACCGTTGCAACCCACCGTCATAAAACCGATACCCATAGTAATACACCCCCGCGTTGCCATTCCACTCCTTGCTGCTGAACCGATACCGGTTCGCCTCCGCCAGCGGTCCGCTCAGCCCCAGCAAATTCCCGTACGGATCGTAACTGTAGCGCGCCAGCATAATCCCATTCGTGCTCACCAACGCCGTCACGTTCCCATTCCCGTCGCAATGGTAATACGCGTGGGGACTGGTTGAGGGTTGTGGGTTGATCGTTGATGGCATGTCCGTCCGCGCCAGCAAGCCACCAATGCCCCCCGCACCCTGCAAACTCCCGCTCAAATCGTTCCCCCGCGTGTAGCTCACCTGCGCCAGATTGTTCGCGTCCCGCTCCTGCACCACCAGCATCCCGTCATACACCAAACGCACTTCATTCGTCAGCAACCACGCCCCGCTGCTCCACGTATACTCCCGCCGCACCCGCTGCCGCCCAAACGCATCATACCGGAACTCGCTCCGCCACCCGCTCGCCACGTACACGTTCGTCAGTTGATTCTCAAAATCATACTCCAACACCCGCCGCCCGTCGTTGGTCAGATTCCCGTTGCCGTCGTATTGAAAACTGGGCGTCGCCGGCAGGTTCACCGTCACGCTGTCGCTCGCCGTGCGGCCGTAGGTATCACTGGCCGTCGCGTTGTAGGTATTGTTGCCGTCGGCCAGCGTCGCGTTCGTCCGCGCCCATGCCCCATCGGTATAAATATCCGCGTTGCCGCTACTCAGCCCGGTGCCGCTGACAACGACATTGGAAACGCCCGCCGGATAACCCCACCCCCCGTCGCCACCGCGAGGTTCACTCGCCACGCCGGCCACGGTGAACGAGCCGCTCCGGCTGCCGCTGCTCAGTTGGTTCAAGTTATCCACGTTGAACGTTTGAACGAGGGCGTTGTTTGTGCGGCGGTTCAAATTCCACGCCGCGTCGTAGGCGTAGCCGAATTGTTCGTTCGCCCGCACCACCGTGCCGCCGGATTCCCAGCCTTTGGCCGTCTTCAACTGCCCGATGTCGTCATAGGTATAATCCACATAGTTGCCATTGACAAACGCTTGCCGGGTGCGCTGATTCGCGGCGTTCAGATCATAACCATGCCGATTAATCACCGGCCCCATCGGCGAGTAGAGCTCGGAGTTGGTCAAACGCCCGAGCGCATCGATTTCATATTCCACGCGACTGTTCTCAATGTAATTGCCGGGCAACCCCATTAGGGCAACCCGGTCACAAATCGGAGACAGACTGTGATAGGTGTAGCCGAAAGTACCGGCCGCGGAAGTTACGTTGGTCAGCCGGTCGTATTGGTCACGACCGTAAGTGTGCCACCAATCGCTGGCGTTGGGTTGAGCTATTGTCATCCCTGTCCGTCGGCGCTCCGTGTATCCGTACGTAACCGTGTCGCTGGCCCACGGGCCGTCCTCGCGCAACAATTGTCCACCATCGGTGTAGGAAAACTTCGTCGAGCCGATCGCATCCACCACGTTGGTCAGCCGGCTTAAGCCATCGTAACTCAACACCAGGTCCAATGCGGTGCCAGGATAATCCACGTTGGTCAAGTTACCGACGGGATCGTAACGGTAAAACGTGTCGCCCTTGGCGACGGTCCAGCGATTGGTAAGCCGATTGGCCTGATCGTACTTGTATTTGAAAATCACCGTGCTGGCGGCGTCCACCTTGTTTGTCACGCGTCCGTACTCGTCATAATTCCAACTCGTCTGCTGGTTCTTGCCGTCCTTAAGCGTGAGCATCTGGTTGGCGGGATTGTAAGTGAACTGAAGCACCTCGGCATTGGCGTTGGTTTGCGCTAACAACTGGCCAGCCTCGTTGTACACGTACCAGGTCTTGTGTCCAAGTTCGTCGGTGCTGTTAGTCAAACCGCGGGAAGTGTAGGCGTAGGAATTGGTGTTCCGCGGTGCGCCGAAAATGTCCAAAGTGACGCGATTGGTGATTCGGCCCAGTGAGTCATAACCATTGGTCACGATGATGCCATTGCGATCCCTGATGCTGATCAAGCGACCAAAGTCATCGAAAGAACGAAGCATCAGAGACTCATATGAGTTTGGAAGATTGGGGGACCGGGACAGCCGAATCTCCGCAACTCGGCCCACCTCGTCGTACTCAAACTGGTGAATTAGGCCGGCCGAGTCTTGCACGCGAACAGGTCCAGGCAAACTATCATAATCATCAAATTGATACGTCAATTGGTAAGCATCCGGGTAGGTCACGTTTGTCCGCCGCCCCGCCGCGTCGTAATAAAACCGAGTGACAAGAATACTCGCGCCATTGGAACGGGTAATTGAGGATAACGAACCACAATCACAATAATCATAAACCGTCACCTCGCCGTTCGCGTTGGTCATACCGATCAACTGGCGCACGGAATTGTAAGCGTACCGGGTCCAATTTCCTAAGCGATCCTTCCGCCCCACGAGATCGAGTTTGTCATACCAGTTAGAGCGAGTCGTGCCGTCAGGATAGGTAGCTTTTACGAGCCGGTTGAGATCGTCCCATTGGTAAGTCTTCCACAAGCCGAGCTCGTTCGTCCGGGCTGTAATGTTGCCATTCACGTAACCGTAAGAGTTCGTCCTGAAGCCAAGGTCAATCCGGGTCTTCAGGAAGCCCGAATAAGTCCCCGAGTCGTAATAAATATTCGTCGTCACCAAACTGTTCCAATTGGTCACACTGGTTACCCGCAATCCCGAGTCATGCTTGAATCTCATCACCTCACCGAGAGCATTGGTCACTGCGGTAAGCAGGTTGGTAATCGTGGCATCGTAGCCGTATCCCCGCATGGGAACACCTCCCGGCCCGTTCACCCGCAACAGACGACGACCGTCGGGATCAAAAAAATTGGTGATCGTCACGGGTGAGGAGCCGTTCGGTTTGGCAACAAAGTTGGTGGGCCGCCCCCAATCATTACGACCAAAACTGCGCGCCCCGATGTTGGAATTATTGAAACGAATATCTGTAACGCGTCTTTGGGACCCGACATAGACTCCGCTTTGACCAACGTATTGATAGGCTACACTGCGAGTACGTATCCCCGCGCTGTTGACCGGACCACCACGCGCAGAAAGTGTATCAACAACCGTACTCGTGCCCCCGAGCCCGTGCAACCAATGCTTGAACGACGCGTTCCGATAAGCTTCTGCAGGCATGTCCAGGTAGTTTGTTCGCGCCGCGGCGCTGAGTTCCGAGTATTGTTTGCGATTCCAATGAAAACTATTTCGCCACCACCCATATGTGTAGCGATAGAGCGACCCAGGGTTACCCTCCCACGTGCCATCGATGCCAACGGGATCATCGACGGCCGTAAGATCATCACGATAGACGTACAATTGTTTCGCACTGTTCGGTTCCGTAATTTCCACGGCCCGATTAAGAGCCGATCCACTGACTGTCCCCCAGAAGTTGCTGAAGTAAGTTACCCCGTAAGGCGTCTGCAGTTCACTCAGAGTGCCATCCTCCAAATACACGAAGGAGGATTCCATACCGATCGTGTCCCTAATTGTGGTGAGGAGGCCGTTCGTATTGTAAAAGAAACGAGCGATGCGCCCATACGGGTCCGTCACGCTGGTGATCAAGTGTGGAAAACTGGTATTGGTGTAGGCAATTATACACTGTTTTCCATCATAATCGGTCACCGATTCGATGCGAGACCCCGTCCCTCCTCCTGAGCAGGTGAAGGTTGCATAGTCATAACTCACGCGGCGGCCCAGTTCATCTACTCGGTTGGTAAGAAACAAGTGGCGCAATCCTCCGGTGAAGAATTGCGCGGATCCGTACTGGTTTGCCCGCCCACGTGGCGATCTAATTTCACTACAGATCGGCGCACCGCCACCACCGCCACCACCGCCACCACCGCCACCACCGCCACCACCGCCACCACCTTCGAAAACGGTACCGACGTAAAGTCGGCTAGTTTTGTAGTCGCGCGTCCCATCAATTGCAAAGCTACGCACCCCGCCGCCCGCGAGGAAGTTTGTGACGTGCGTCAGAGTTGTATTCGTATTGACCTGCAAGAAGCCGATCCAATTGCATTCCCATTTATCACCAAATCCACCGATGTTATTGCCTTTAGGTAAGGCACGGTCCTTGTAGGAGAGTCGCAGTGCCATCGGTCTCCCACCTGAGTTTCTGTAGAAAAGAGGGGTGTCATGAAGCCAGACTGTCATGTAGGGCTCAGAGATTCTCCAAACCGCCATACCAGCCTCATTCGTTCCATCATCCTCGCCCTCCTCATCAGGATCATCCGCAGGTGGTGGGCAGGACTCCCCATCTGCTCCGGCCGCTGGACCATCATTGGCAACCGGTGGCGGCGGCGGGGGACAATCATCGCCTTCATCTTCATCGGTATCATCATCGTCGTCCCCGATGGCATTGTCGCCACCCTTGCCAAAGACGCACTGCGCCTCCGATTTCGAAAGCCTCGTCCACGACACCTTCAAGAACGTCGCTGGCACAAGAAAGTTTCCGCTGGCCTCCGATCTGATCGTCTCAGCGTCCAACCATTTACCCCCACCAAACGTCGGATCCATAACGAAGTACTGGCTCCCATTCCTTTTTAGAATCGCTGCATAGTGGTTTATCTTCCAATGAACAACCGAAGGGACGATTAAGTCGCCTTCGAGGTCAGCTTTTGCGGCAACAATTTGAAATCCATTGGTTTCCGCGATCTCGGCCAATGTCTGCATCGCAAAGCCGCCTGCAGGTGAGGCCAATTCATGAATCCGCTTTGCAACTGCGTTGCTGGTAGTGAGGCTTTGAATGACTTCAGCCAAGGCATACGATCCGCACCGGTAGGATTTCCCCGGCGCGAGGCGCATCGTTTCCAGTGACTCTTGAGCCGACTGATATAACCTCGCTTTAGATGTCTTGTCCAAGCCACGCTGCCGGCACTCTCGCAACAAGGATTCCATTTCCTCCAATCTCCCCAAACTCTGCAACAAGCGAAGCCGGCTGGTGCTGGCCGATACAGCTACATCGCGGCACTTGGCATCCTTCCCATCCTTGGTGAGTTGCCAAGCTGAAGTCCACATTTCGGCGGCCTTGCTGTAGCGGCCGATTGAGCGATAATAATCACCCAAATGCAAATTGACAGAGGCCGTCCAAGCAGAACTCGGGTTGCGGCTAGCGAAGTCATCCAGAGCTGCAAACCCCGCCTTAGAACCATTCGTTTCAAATAATGAAACGGCCCTCATCAAATCCTGAGACTCGCTCGTCGTGGGTGGTTCGATGCCGACCCAAATTATCGGCGTCGGAAAAACAGGTTTCGCCGAGATTGCATTTGCAGCCGTCAAATCGTCCGCACGAGCAACTGGCACCATGGTTGCCAGAGTCAGGATTAGGAGCGCCGCCAGGATAGGGCATTTCATAGTGTGAGGTGATTTGTGGAACTGAGATTCGGTTGACGTCCTTTCACAAGCCTTTTGGAGAGTTCAAGGTACTGGCAACGTGCGCTTGGGCTGGGCAATGAACACTTTGAGGCCCATATCATTTGCAGCGTTCCAATCGGTTTCGCCGGAATCCACGGCCCCATTGCCGTCGCGGTCTTCCAAATAATCCGTAACACCATCCCCATCCGTGTCGAGTGGCTGACCACTGCTATCAACCGCTACGTAATGGAAGCCGATGTTAACTTGGGAAGTTGTTTCCTTGTTTTGATCGGTGGTCGAAGTGAAATGATACAAGGTGGCACTGTCAGCCGTGCGACTCCCTGCATCAATCAGCGTACTCAGCATCCCGTCGTCGGTGGGGTAGTAGTAGCGGCCTAAATAGCTGGTCGCATAAACTGGCTTGTTGGTCAGAACCACGTCGTGAGCGGCACTGGGTGTCAACCGGTTTTGGTTGGTCACATAGCCGTTGTAGTCGTGGCTGAAAGAGGCCGAACGGGACCCTTTCGTGATGACCGTCCGATCAAATAGATTGTCATAGGCTCGCATGTCAGGGGTATCGCCGCGTGCCCGGTACCAGAGCGTCCCGCCGTAAAACAGGTTATTGTAGAGGTACCAGCTTCGACCGTAGTCCGCGTCGTCTTGTAGCTTCGTGTAAGTTCGTTCCAAGAGACAGTTCGTGAATGCCACTGCCCCAGGATCAACTGTTATGTTCCCACCGCTGAAGCGGCAATGGGTAAACAGCGAAGGGTTTGTCCCATCGGTGAAATCATTGAAATGCGTCCCGCTGCCACCAAGAAGTGACCAGCCCGTAAAGCGAACTTGAACTGGCAGGTTGCTGGCATCCAACCACACACTGTAGCCAACCGTGCTGCCCGACCAATTGGTGCTGCTCTGTTCCTGCACCGTGTTGTAACGCGCAATCCAATTGAGCCTGTCGGCCAGACCTTCGGAGACGAAACTCCCAGCGCTCAAGTATAACGCAGCCTGGCCAGAAGTGCCGTAAACTCCAACCACCACTCCATTTGCCAGGGTCAGATTCGCGCTAACTCCAAGATTCGCTGCCACGAAATCCAAAGGATCGTAATGGTAACCCAGGTCCAACACATCCGTGTCGCGTTGTGCCTCCGGCGACAGCACCGTCGCCGACGTGATGTAGTTCGTCAGCAAAATGGGTGGATACGTTGTTCGCGACCGCAAGTCACCGGCCAGAGCCGAACTTATGTTGGTGGTCCCGAGGTTCCGATTCGTGCTGCCAGCCGCCAGATAATAACTCGCCCCACCCACAGTTTGATAAATGCCGGCCCCGCTCGTGGCGGTCCCAACCTGATCGTAAGTCGGACTACCCGCACCAATCACCGCCACCGCCGTCAGCAACGAGTTTGTAAGCGCCAAGCTAGGACTGGTCGCCGAAACCAGATTCGAACACACGTCCACAGTTAAGTGCTGTCCGCGCACCGTGGTGCTGTTCAAGATCGCGTTGCTGCATACCGCCATCAGCACGTTGTAGAGCCGCACTTCCTTCTGGTTGTAAGAATCAATCGCATTTTGGCACTTCACAAACTGGCAGTGCCACGCGCCGTTGGTCAGGCCGTCGAACGCCAGCCCGGTGCCGGCGTAGGAGAGCCGCAGATATTGAATGGCGTTGGTCGGATCGCTGAGGCTGGAGTAGAGATAAGTGCCTCCGTTATAATTGGTGGGGCTGCCGGTACTGCCAGTGATTGTCTCCCCGACGGTGTTGTCATCCTTCGAAGTGAGGACCGCCGGACGGTAAGCCTCCGTCTTGCAAATCAATGGTCCGGACATAGAGATTTTTGCCGATGGATGGTTGGTAAATTTGATGATCGTACCACCCTCGATCGTTGTGGTTCCGGTGAGGTTCACCAGTCCGCTGACGTAGTAGTTTGTGTTCCCGGCAAAGGTGAAGTCGGCCTGCCCGCTCAGGATGGAGTAATCCAGCACAAAGCCCGGGCGCATCCGCAAATCCAGCTGCGCCAGTTGAACCGTTCCCGCACGCTCCTTAGGTGCCGCCGGCGGCAAAACCTGCGCCAACGCAGTCGTCACATCACTTGCTCTGCCTCGCCGACCGTCCGGTAACGCGGCTCCTTCCTTCTTCCGCCCCAACGCCCGCAGTTGCGCCGCAATTTTCGTATACGGAATGGACTCAACCAAAAATCGCCTCCCTGCAAGGTTCACCCATTGTTTGCCGACCGCCACGGACGCCTCGAGTTCGGCTTCCAACCCAAGCGGGAATCCGCGACCCTTGCCGATTTTCATCACCCCGAAATCCAGCGAGTCCACGAAACCGTTGGACTCCATTTTCTGAGTTGGCTCCGGGGCTGCATCAAATTCTGTCAGCACTTGTACCCAGGTGGTGTCCGGATTCAGATTCAACAAGGCCGGCGACGGCAACTCTTCGCGCCACACAACGTTTTGTTCGGCGCCCGCTGCCGTCAGTTCGTACTCGATATCGCCCTGGATTGCGTCGAAGGCGTTGGTGTAAACCACCGTGGTGTCCCCAACCACCAAGGCGTAGCTGTCCTGGACCGCGGCAACCAGCACGGCTTGTTTGGTGCTCGTGTCGGAGTAGCTCACGCCGGCCACGTGACTGCGCAGGCGCTGGCCATCGGGTGTCAACAGATCGACGGCGCCGACGGTGTTCAGATTGGCGCTGAACTTCACCTGATGCGCTGTATTGGTTCCCAGTGCTGCGCCCGGCACCACGACGAGCGATGGTCGCGCCTCCGCCCATTCCCCATTGCCCCACCGATGCATACCGGTTGCCAATTCCACGATGGCCACGGCCTGCGTGGACACCTCGCCTGCTTGGTTGGTGGCATAGGTTTCA